>JAHRFV010000074.1 GCA_019084435.1 Dethiosulfatibacter sp. | reverse complement strand
TCAGGAATTAGGAGATAAGAATATTCGGATATCCCAGATTGGTCCCGCAGGAGAAAACATGGTTCAATATGCTTGTGTCATGAATGATTTGAAACACGCTTGCGGCAGAAATGGACTGGGAGCTGTCATGGGCAGCAAGAACCTGAAAGCAATTGCTATCAAGGGCACTGAAGGGATAAACTTTAAAGACAGGAAAAAAATATTGGAAATCAGTAAATGGTATTCGGATTATTTTAAGGAAAATCCACTATCCAATGGCTTGCATATGTATGGAACAGCATCAGTGGTAGAAGGTGCAAATAGGTCAGGGATACTCCCAACGAGAAATTTCAGAGATGGTTTTTTCGACCAAGCTGACAACCTGACCGGAAAAAGGATGGCTGATACAATTTTAATCAGAAGAGATGGCTGCTTTGCTTGCCCGGTAAGATGTAAGAGAACTGTTGAGGTTAACACTGAAGATTTCCATGTTGATCCTAAATACGGTGGTCCTGAATATGAGACTATCGGTGCATTCGGATCGCTTTGCGGTATAGGAAATCTAGAGATGATAGCAAAAGCCAATGAACGATGCAATGACCTTGGACTTGATACTATATCAGCAGGTGTTTCCATCGCCTTTGCCATGGAGTGTTTTGAAAAGCAAATAATTGATGATAAAACAACCTTTGGATTAGATCTCAAATTCGGAAATGAAGACGCTGTACTACAGCTAGTGGAGGATATTGCACACAAGAGAGATTTCGGAGCTCTGTTATCAAAAGGCGTAATGGCAATGTCAGAGGTATTCGGAGAAGAAACAAAGGATTTCGCAATGCATGTGAAGGGTCAGGAACTGCCGATGCACGATCCAAGAGGAAAGACTGGTGTTGGACTTGCTTACTCTCTTTCTCCCACTGGTGCGGATCATATGCAGGCTGCCCATGATACAATGATGTCAGCCGAAGGTCCGGTTCTGGAAGCGGGAAGAATACTAGGACTGACGAAACCAGTAGACGTTTACGGATATGGAATGGATAAGGCTAAATTTTATTCAGTTCTTGAGAAATGGTGGAGTTTTTTAAACATGGTCGGGGTTTGTTTCTTCATACCTCAACCGAGAGGGTCTTTTCCTATCGATAAATTCCTTGACTTGCTAAATCTTGCGACTGGCTGGGATGTTGATGTTGAAGAGGCTATGGAAATTGGAGAGAGAGGGATAAATCTAGCACGAAGTATCAATTATGAAATGGGTGTCGATGAAAGTGTCGAAGAATTGCCGGAACGACTTTATCAACCATTGGAAAATGGAGCCAGCAAGGGAGGATCACTTGATAAGGAAGCATTTAGTGACATGAAAAAATCTTATTACGAATTGATGGGATGGGATGAATCCGGGAAACCAAGAGCAGAAACGCTGAAAAAACTGGACTTATAAAATAACAAATGCCTCCTGTCTATTGACTGGAGGCATTTCTGTTATGGTATTTAGTGGGCACCTAGCTCTACAAGCACACATGAGAGCACTACATTTATATTATTTTCAGCGGCCTTTTGGATTACTTCAGGCCCTCGTGTTCCCGGTTGAAGGAAGATGTTCTTAATCCCTGCTTCAATTACTTCGTCCAAAACAGACATTCCAATCTTAGGGTTGACCACAAAATCGACTACATCAACCTTTTCAGGCAGGTCTTTTAAGGACTTATATGTTTTTACGCCGTCTATTTCGTCATATTTTGGAGAAACGGCATACACGTTATAGTTGTTATCTTGTAATGTTTTGAATATTTTGTACCCAAAAGAATCCTGATTTGGAGTGGCTCCTACTACAGCCCAATTCTTCAAGCTCAACATA
>JAHRFV010000249.1 GCA_019084435.1 Dethiosulfatibacter sp. | reverse complement strand
TGATGGTAGTAGAGCATTGCTAAAACCTCCTTGAATGGATTGTGGTGATTTTATTCTAACTGGTTTTAGTCTTTTGCTCTACTTTTTTTGTAAAAAAAGATGTTGGAATGTTTTACCACCCCAACATTTATTATAGAACCAGAATTGTTTATTAACGTCAATAAAGTCTTGTTTAATTGTTTCTCCTTGCCTATACCAGATGGAGTTGCTGATGGTCAGATCCACTTTTTCATCCACTTGAGATAAATAAGCCATCAGGTTTTTGTAAGTGGTGTTAACAATGTTTTTATCCAGGTCTGTATACTTAAGACCTTTTTCCATTTGTTTCAGGGTCTCTCCGACTGCTCCGTTATAAGTCATGCTCAGAGCTGTCGAAATACTCAGAGGAGATATAAATATGTTCTTATGTAAGTCTTCCCTATTCAACTCCTTAAGTACATCAAAGGCAAAATCCATATTGGACGATGTTACATCAGTGTTGATTAGTTCCAGATCGAAATCCTTATTCGACTCCGTCACTACATTACAACCGGTAATACTACTAATTATAAGACTTGCGATTATCAATGATAAGATGATTTTGCGCATGTAAAACACCTCCTGATTATTAGACTAATCAATTTAAAGGTTTGTTCCATTATAATAAATAGTTGTTTTGATTTTTCATTGATGTTAGAATTAAACTGTCATTGAGCTGAGTTAAAGACTCGGTTATTCCAAATGAGAGAGGTAAAAATATGCTATCAGATAACAAGAAGGATTTTGTTGAAAAGATCTCCATTAAGGCAGGAGATTATGAAGAAATGTCTGTTAATTGCGCTCAAGGAACAATTGCTGCTTTGGCTGAGGAATTTGACTTTGATGGTATCACGGAACTCATAAAAGCTGCCAGCTTTTTCCCGGGCATTATGCTAAGAGGTGAAACATGCGGTGCTGTATCGGGTGGACTAATGGCTCTGGGAATGGCTCTAGGAAGAGAAAAACTTTCGGATCCAAGCTATAAAACACCAGAAGCAGCTGAAGAGCTTCTACGTCGACGTACACTGGTCTGGAACTTTTGCGAAGACTTTAAGGAAAGATGGGGAAGTACCATGTGTAATTGTGTAAGACCTGCAATCATGGGACGTGATTACAATACGATGATTCCTGAAGAACGTGTCCAATTCATAAACGACGATGGCGCTAAAATGTGTAGACAACCCCCCGAATATGCAGCGCGTTTGATAGCCGAGATACTTTTGGAAGAAGGAATTGAACCAAAAAAATAGGAATAGTCAGTTTTTTACAAACAAAAAAGACAGTGCGAAAACTGCCTTGATTGTTTACATGGTGCGGGCGAAGAGACTCGAACTCCCACGTCGAAGACACTAGATCCTAAGTCTAGCGCGTCTGCCAATTCCGCCACGCCCGCTCATCAGTAACAAGCTTTATTATAACCATCCAGACATGGTGTGTCAACCTTTTTATTGATTTTATAGGTTATATTTAGTGTTTTTTTATTCTCTGAATTTTTCCAGCATCTCTTCTATATCCAAAGAGTTGATATATAAGCCTGTACTTAGCTCAAATCCTCCAAAATTTCCTCTTCTGGGTATTACATGAATATGCCATCTGAAATCTTCGTTTTCAATGTTTTTTGGCACTGAGTGGATATATATATTGAACGGGATTTGTCCATGGACATACTCAACCTTTTGAAAAACATATTGTAGCACTTCTGCCATGTCTTCGATCTCATTTTCAACCGTATGTTCAAATCGATTACTCATTTTATGCCTGACAATGACTTCGCCAGATAGGAAAGCATCCTCGGGTATGAACACGATGAAGTTTTGATTTTCATAGACAATGCTTTGCTCAGATATGTCATTAGCACTGACTGTGGCTTTCAATTCATTCCTCAACTCAGGTGGTATAAAAGACATGGATAAAATCTGGCTGTGGGAATGTCTTTTTGACGCTCCTGCACTTTTGAGGTGGTTTTTATAAATAATGACACTTTCAATTTTATCCTCGTTATTAAGCGCTATGAAACGTGCTTTATACATTTTTATGATACAAGTAAATTCCTCAATTGAAAAATCAAAGAAGTTTTTGTTGTGATCACAGGTTTCTATCATTACTTCATGTTTCCCGTAATCTATCTCTCCATTAAGATGTTTATCCTCATCACACAGCAACGCCGGAAACTTATTATCTATCGATCTGGTCACCCAGCAACCATCTACAATCTCTTCGTATCTCAAACAATTCTCTCTGCTTTGATTCCCTGGACAAAATGGGCAATCATCATCTCCATTTTGAGTAAAGTCACTCATCCTCTTGTCCCTTATGTTGTTTCTCAACAGTTCTCTTCCAGTATGTTTATTAATGATTAGTTTCATCCCAGACCTCCTTATTTAATATGTCGAGCCAAATTTCAATATCTTTCTTGGATTGTATTGCAAAGCCCTTTGCATCTCTTAGTATTTTTCGATTGAGTGACATGTTGTTTGAACCAAATGATTCATGATTAGATGCAGCGATTTGTTTTCCGTATTTTAGACCATAATTGTAAGTATGATTCGTGCCACCTGCAATGGAACTCTCAATTATCAGTAATCCTGCAGACAGCGCAGCTTGAATTCTGTCTCTCTCGATAAAGGTATAACTCTGAGGTGGGGTATAAGGCTCATACTCCGAAACAATACATCCATCTCTGTTTAAAATACTGTCATAAAGTTGCTTGTTCTCTATGGGGTAGACACAGCCTATTCCAGATGGAATAACAGCTATTGATTTCTCTTTATATTTTATCGCTCCCAAATGTGCAGCTGTATCGCAACCTTTCGCCAACCCTGATACAACAACAACTCCTTGACTAGTTATCAGCTCGGAGTAAGCTTTGGCTTTTTTAAACCCCTCTATTGAAGGGTATCTTGTGCCGATGACTGCTATGTTAGAATTATAAGCAAGTAATGATTTATTGCCTTTATAGTAAAGTAATACAGGTGAATCTCCATCTATATGATTGAGATTCTTTGGAAAATCATCATCTAAGCAGGTAATTATTGCTATATTTTCATTATAACAGTTTTCAAGAATTTTTTCCGTTCCGATCTGTATTTTTTCGAGCTCAGAAACCAAAAATTTTCTATTCATTTTTTCACTGAGAATATGCAGAAAATCCTCAAAACCAAGAGATGACGGTCCATTGCTCATGAGTTCCTTAATCAATCTAAGTATAGATTTTCTTCCTACGCCCGGTAATTGTTGCAGTTTTATGATATCGCTATAATGCATTGTAATCTCCGTGTAACTTACTTCTTATAGTATACAGTATCTTATGACAGAATTAAAGAATTGAAAAATCCGGATTCCTCCGGATTATTTCATTACTCATTCTCTTAGCACATCATTGACATCTGTTACTCATATTTCATTAGATATTTATCAACATTTTCAGAAACCTGTTTGCCATCCAGAATCGCTTTCACTACAAGGGATTGACCTGTTCTCATATCTCCTGCCGCAAAAACTTTACTCATACTTGTCATATGTTTAATGTCTGTTTTTACATTACCTGACCTATCAAGACTAATTTTCGAATCCTTTACGAAACCATCATGTTCAGTATGCAAAAATCCTGCTGCAATCAACACCATATCCACATCCATCTCAAATTCAGTACCATCAAGTTCATTCAGATGATACTTGTCATCCTCTTCCTTAATCCACTTAACTTTTAATCCTTGAATTCCTGTTAGGTGTCCATCTTTTCCTAAGAATTGTTTTGTTGCCACTTCCCATTCGCTTATACAGCCTTCTTCATGAGCAGTTGTGTTTTTAAAAAGCTTTGGGTATGTCGGCCAAGGCATAAATTCATCCCTGCACACCTTAGGTTTGGGCAGTATTTCAAACTGATACACTTTCTTGGCACCTTGCCTATTTGCAGTACCGACACAATCTGCTCCAGTATCTCCACCACCTATGACCAAAACAATTTTATCCTTTGCATTAATATCTTCGCCTTCAATTTTTTCGCCGAAGTGTTTCTTTGTTTGTTGAGAAAGAAAATCAACAGCAAAATGTATCCCTCTTAACTCCCTTCCAGGAATACTTAAATCTCTCGGCACCCATGTACCGCATGCCATTATGATGCTGTCATAATCTTTTGAAAGCGACTCAAGATCCTTATCTTTTCCGATTTCCATTCCATTGACAAATATTATGCCTGCTGCTTTCATCAGGTCTACTCTTCTTTCAATAATGCTTTTGTCCAACTTATAATTTGGTATGCCGTATCGCATCAATCCGCCAACCCTCAATTCTCTTTCATATACGCTCACTCTGTGACCCAATGCATTTAAATCATCTGCTGCTGCCAATCCTGCTGGACCACCGCCTATTATAGCTATTTTTTTATTAGTTCTGACCTTTGGAGCTCTAGGTTGTATCCACCCATTCTCAAAAGCCATTTCCACAATTGATTGCTCTATTTCCCTGATGGATACGGCCTCTCTGTTAACGCCTAAGACGCAGGCTGCCTCACACAATGAAGGACAGACTCTGCCTGTGAATTCGGGGAAATTGGCAGTCAAAGCCAGCTTTTGATAGGCACCTTCCCAGTCACCAATATAAACCAGATCATTCCACTCAGGTATAAGATTTCCCAATGGACATCCCCAGTTGCAGAATGATGTTCCACAGTCCATGCATCTATTGGCTTGCGCCATCATTTCACTTTCAGTCAAAGGTATATAAACCGAGTCGAAGTCCTTAACTCGTTCATTAATAGATCTATGGTTGAAATTTTTTCTCTCTATATCCATAAAACCCGTTAGTTTACCGCTCATGATCCACCTCCTCAAGAAACCTTAGTCTCTTGATTGTTTTTTTCAGTAATCTCTTTGTAGGCTACTGGAATAACTCTTGAAAATTTATTCTTATAATATGTCCAGTCATCTAGTATTTCTTTTGCAACGATGCTCTCTGTATATTGATAATGGTCCGCTATCATTTTTTTCACTTTTATCATGTTTTCTACGGATGGCTTTTCAATCAATATCAGCTCATGATTACACATGCTTTCCAGTTCTTTGTTAATATCCAATATAACTGCAGTTCCACCACTCATGCCAGCAGCAAAATTGCGTCCCACATCTCCCAAAATGACCACAAATCCATCCGTCATATACTCACAACCATGATTGCCGACGCCCTCTACGACAGCCTCCGCACCACTGTTTCGGACGCAGAATCTCTCTCCGACTATGCCGTTTATATAAACTTTTCCTTGAGTCGCCCCATACAAAATGGTATTTCCTGCAATAATGCTTTTGCCATATTCCGCTTCTCTCGGTTTTCTTATAATTATTTTTGCGCCTGACAATCCTTTAGCGACATAATCGTTAGCGTCCCCCTCCAGCTCCAGGGTCAATCCTTTGATGCCAAATGCACCGAAGCTCTGACCTGCGGACCCATAGAATTTGAAGTTTATCATATCGTCTTCGAATTTTTCATTAGGAAAAGTTTTAGCAATCTCACCGCTTAGCATGGTACCTACTGTTCTGTGAAGATTCTTGATTTCAAAGGATCCAGAAACTTTCTTTCGGTCTTTGAAGAAGCTCTGACTCTGTTGGATTAGTTTGTAGTCCATTGATCCTTCCAAGCCGTGGTCCTGATTTTGTGAGCAATAAGGTGTTATTCTTCTTGGAACATCCGGTCTGTACAATATATTTGATAGATCCAGCATTTTAGCTTTCCAGTGATCAATATTTTTATTGACTGTTAGTTTATCTACCCTGCCCACCATTTCATTGATGGTTCTGAAACCAAGTATAGCCATGTTTTCTCTTACTTCACGTGCTATAAATTTCATAAAATTTATGACATATTCAGGTTTTCCGCAGAAATTTTCCCTTAATTCTTCGCTCTGTGTCGCTACACCCATCTCACAATTATTATTTTGGCAATGCCTCAACATGACACATCCCAAGGTAACCAACAGAGTAGTGGCAAATCCAAACTCTTCAGCTCCTAATAGGCATGCAATGACAACGTCTCGTCCTGTTTTAAGCTGGCCATCTGTCTGAAGCCTGACTCTGCTTCTTAGATTGTTCAATAACAGAACCTGATGAGTCTCTGATAAACCTATCTCCCATGGTATGCCTGCATTCCTGATTGATGACAAGGGTGAGGCTCCAGTTCCACCATCATGTCCACTTATGATAATAAGATCAGCATGTGCCTTTGTAACCCCAGCAGCAACCGTCCCTACACCATTCTCCGCAACAAGCTTAACACTGATTTTTGCTCTTGGATTGGCATTTTTTAAATCAAAGATCAGTTGTGCAAGGTCCTCAATAGAGTAGATGTCATGATGCGGAGGTGGAGAAATTAAATCTATTCCAGGAACAGAATGCCTTATCTTACCGATATATTCATTAACCTTTTTTCCAGGCAGATGACCGCCTTCTCCAGGCTTTGCTCCTTGAGAGACCTTGATCTGTAGCTCATCGGCAGAGGAGAGGTAGTCTATGGTAACACCAAACCTGGCAGATGCGACCTGCTTGACTGCGCTATTCCTATTATCAACATCGTTAATCGTTGAAAGTCTGGCTGGGTCTTCCCCACCTTCTCCTGAATTGCTTTTCGCACCTAGTCGATTCATTGCGATTGCTATGGTTTCATGAGCTTCCTTGCTGATGGAACCGATTGACATCGCTCCTGAACAAAATCTTTTGATTATTTCAGACTCGGGTTCCACTTCTTCTAAAGGAATTGGGTTTAAGTTATTGAATTCGAACATACTTCTAAGCGTAGTCAGATTTCGAGATTGATCATCTATCAATGACGTATACTCTTTGAATTTGGAGTAATCCCCGATTCTTACGGACTGCTGCAATCTAAAAATAGTATCGGGATTAAACAGATGATATTCTCCGGTTTTTCTCCATTTGTACAATCCGCCAACTTCAAGATCTGTTGTACTTTGTCTAAGGTTATTGTATGCGCTGGTATGTCTTATCAAAACCTCTTTGGCTATTTCTTCTATTCCTATGCCACCAATTCTCGTAGGTGTTCCCCCAAAATATTTGTTAACAGTTTCTTCATTGATACCAAGAATCTCAAATATCTGTGCTCCATGATAGCTTTGTGTCGTGCAGATTCCCATTTTTGACAGTATTTTAGCCAGACCTTTAGAGGAAGCCTTAAGATATGCCTCTACGGAATTTTCCTCCACACAATTGATCAATCCACTTTTCGTCAGATCCTTAACGGACTCTATGGCAAGATATGGATTAATAGCGCTTGCACCATAAGCATTCAACAATGCAAAATGAGTGGTTTCCCTCGCATCTCCTGATTCAATCAGTATAGATATTTTTGATCTTTGCTTTTTTTCAATCAAATAATGATGAACAGCAGATACAGCTAACAACGATGGTATTGCAGCCTCGTAGCTGTCGACTTTTGCATCTGATAAGATAATGATGTTATAACCATCAGCTACTCTTTGGAGAGCTCTTTCACATATCAGATCCAAAGCTATTTTGAATCCTTCCACACCACTGTCGGCTTTAAATGTTATAGGAATCACAGTAGACATGAAGTCTTCGTTTCGCAAGGATTTTAACTGATCCATCTCGTCATTGCCAATAATCGGCGTATCTACCAAAATGTATTTATTGTTCAATGCCTTCGTATTCAAAATGTCTTCCTGAGTTCCCAGGAAGTTCATCAATGACATGACCACTCCTTCCCGTATAGGATCAATGGGCGGATTGGTCACTTGTGCAAACAACTGTCTGAAATAGCTGAAAAGAACTTGTGGCTTATTGGACAAAACTGCCAAAGGTGTATCGTTACCCATGGAACCAATGGGTTCTCCTGCATTCTCAGCCATAGGTTTTAAAATCATCCGCAAATCTTCCATAGTGTATCCAAAAGCTTTTTGCTTTTCCACCAACTTTTCTTTGCTCATTATTTCTTTGGAGACAGTAGATTCCTGAAGGTCTGAAAATCTTAATCTATTGTTGTTAACAATTGAAATGTAGTCCATTTTTGATGCTACAGTGCTCTTGATCTCTTCATCAAAAAATATTTTCTTCCGTTCTGTATCAACCAGAAGCATTTCTCCCGGCTTTAGCCTTCCTTTTTTCAATATATCTTCAGGTTTCATTTTAAGCACGCCAAACTCTGATGCCATTACGACTGTATCATCGTTTCTAATCACATATTTTGCAGGTCTAAGTCCATTCCTGTCAAGTGTTCCACCTATTTGTGTACCATCACAGAAGAACATAGCAGCAGGTCCATCCCAGGGTTCTATCATAGCGCCGTGATACTCATAAAATGCCTTTTTATCTTCAGTCATGATTGTATCATTTTCCCATGCTTCTGGTATCAACATCATCAAAGTATGCGCGTTGGTTCTTCCATTGTGCTTGATAAACTCAAAAACATTATCAACTGAGGCAGAATCACTTTTTCCCTTCTGGATAATAGGATAAAGGTCGTTGATGTTTTCTTCGAAGATCTCTGATTTAAGTACGCCTTCTCTAGTTCCCATCCAGTTTCTATTGCCCTTGATAGTGTTGATTTCGCCATTATGGGCTAAATATCTAAAAGGCTGTGCAAGATCCCAAGTAGGAAAAGTGTTGGTGCTGAATCTTTGATGTACCAAGGCCATACTACTCTTGTAGTTTATGTCGTTAAGATCAAGATAGTATTTTTCTATCTGGTCAGCTAGCAATAGACCTTTATAGATAACAGTCTTTGATGACATGGAGCAAATATAAAAGTATTCTTTGTTTCGCTTGACCAGTCTATCAATCTCGCGTTCGATTCTTTTTCGTGTCAAGTACAAGTCTCTCTCAAAGGGCAACTGACCATCAGCTTTCATATCCTCGATAAACACTTGTCTAATAACAGGCTCAGTACCTCTGGCAGTTTCTCCAATACTCTTATTGTCAGTTGGGACAAATCTCCAACCGAGTGTTTTGTTGCCTGTGTCCCTGATTACCCTCTCTATGATTCCTTCGCATTGAAGCCTCAATGCAGGTTCTTTAGGTAAAAATACCATGCCAATTCCATACCTGCCATGTTCAGGAAGATCAATTCCATCATTGCCACAAAAAATCCTGAAGAACTCATCTGGAATCTGTGTCATAATCCCAGCGCCATCGCCGGTTTTAGGATCTGACCCCGCTGCTCCCCTATGTTCCATGTTTTTTAATATTTCCAAGCCATTTTTAACTATCTTATGGCTTACTTCCCCTTTGGTATTGACAATGAATCCTACCCCGCAAGAATCCTTTTCGTTTTCAGGATCAAACAGACCCTGCTTTCTCGGAAATCCATTACTATACATAATCTCCCTCCAATTTAAAATGTTTGTTATAAAGACATGTGTTTTTATATAAAATACATCTATTTCTGTTTTTTAACATTTTACACCATGTTTTGTTCTTTAACAATAGTTATTTTCACTAATTGCATACAAAATACAATTTGGCTCCAGGAAAACCTTATTTGGTTATAAACGTCTTTAAAAAATGTTACATATTTGTAACATTTGTTTAAATATTGTAAAATCTGCAAAAAAACAGTAGAATAAACCACTTTCCAAGCGGTTTATTCTACTGTACAATTGCTGAATAATTAAAGATATGTTTTCAAATCTAATCCAATACTATTATCAATTAAAGAACATGAGCAGAACACCAGCCGCGACTGCAGAGCCGATAACCCCAGCCACATTCGGTCCCATGGCATGCATCAGCAGGAAGTTGGATGGATTGTACTTCTGACCTTCCTTCTGAACGACCCTGGCTGCCATCGGCACTGCCGATACGCCTGCCGCGCCAATCATCGGATTGATCTTGCCGCCACTTGTCTTGTACATGATCTTGCCAAACAGTACTCCTGTCGCCGTTCCGATGGCGAATGCCACCAGTCCGAGGGCTATGATCTTAAGGGTTTCAGGTGTCAAAAACAGTTCCGCCTCTGATTTGGCCCCAACTGTGATGCCAAGGAATATGGTGATGATGTACATCAGCGAGTTGGTGGCTGTTTCCGCCAGCTTCGGCACCACGCCTGACTCTCTGATCAGGTTGCCAAACATCAGCATGCCGATCAGTGCCGCTGCCGATGGCAGCAATAGGACACAGAAGATGGTGACGACAAT
>JAHRFV010000037.1 GCA_019084435.1 Dethiosulfatibacter sp. | reverse complement strand
CTCAAAGAAGAGGTTCCCAAGTCCAGAAAATTCAGCCATAAGGCTTTTGTCAACATCATGTATGGCTGCAATAATTTCTGCTCTTATTGTGTCGTACCCTATACAAGAGGCAGAGAAAGAAGTAGAGACAGGCAGGAAATCATAGATGAGGTAATCTCATTAGGGCAAAATGGATATAAGGAAATAACCCTGTTGGGTCAGAATGTAAACTCCTATGGAAATGATATAGACGACCGTTATCAGTTTCCTGATTTGTTAAGGGATTTGAACAAAATCGAAGGTATTGAAAGAATCCGATTTATCTCATCCCATCCAAAGGATGTGAACCTGGCGTTTATCAAGGCGATAAAGGAATGCGACAAGGTGTGCAACCAGATTCATTTGCCTGTACAGTCAGGCAGCACAAAGGTATTGCATGAGATGAACAGAAAATATACAAGAGAGCAGTATCTGGATTTTGTAAGGATGGCTAAGGCTGAAATACCTGATATATCAATTTCGACAGATATCATAACTGGATTTCCCGGAGAAACTGAGGAAGATTTCAATGAAACACTAAGCCTGGTAGAAGAGGTTCAATTTGATTCTGCATTTACCTTCATCTATTCAATCAGACCCGGAACAACTGCAGGTAAGAGAACTGATCAGATCGATGATAAGGTCAAACACGAACGATTTGACAGACTACTTAAAACTCTTTATCCCATATTCGAAGCAAACAATCTGCAATACATAGGACGGACTGTGACTGTGTTGGTGGATGATGTGAGCAAGAATAAAGAGTCATACCTGACAGGCAGAAGTGAATCAGGTAAACTGGTCCATTTTGTCGGTGATAAGGATTTGATAGGTCAGATGGTAAATGTCCATATAGAAAAAGCCAAGACCTGGTATATAGAAGGCACAATTGTATAAGGTGATGTGATGAGTAAACTTACACCAATGATGCAGCAGTATATGAAGATTAAAGAAAAACATCAAGACAGCATTTTGTTCTTCCGATTGGGAGACTTTTACGAAATGTTTTTTGATGATGCTCTGAAGGCCTCAAAAATTCTAGAAATTACCCTGACCGCAAGAGATTGTGGACAGACTGAAAAAGCGCCAATGTGTGGCATACCTTTCCATGCTGCTGACAGCTATATTGCCAAGCTGATTGAAAATGGCATCAAGGTCGCTATCTGCGAACAGGTTGAAGAACCTACCCCCAACACAATTGTCAGGAGAGAGGTCGTACGAATTATAACACCTGGTACTGTCACAGACAACAATCTGTTGGATGAAAAGAAAAACAACTATCTGTGTGCTGTATCACTTTTTAAGAATGATGCTGCTATTGCTTATGTGGATGTGTCCACCGGCAGTATATATTGTACCCAGTTCAGGGAGAATACTCCTGATAAGACTATTCTAAGCCTTTATAACGAGCTTTTGAAAATTAATCCCTCTGAAATTATCTCCAATAAAGATTTGCTGAAGCTGTTTGATAGCTATCATCTAAGCACGACTGACAATGTATTCAGAAGCACAGAGGTCATAGAACATTCTAATGATTCAAGTTATTATGTAAACCAAATTATGGATCATTTTAAGGTTATCTCAATCGAGGCATTAGGTATCCAAACTAGCCAGAAACCGCTTGTCAACTCAATCGGAGGGCTTCTGGACTACCTTCACGATACACAGAAAATAGCTCTTACACATATAAACAACCTGTTTACCTATCAAACGGGTGACTTTATGGTGATTGATAACAGCACACGCCGGAACCTGGAGTTAATAGAACCAATCCGGGGGACAGACAAGAAGAATACACTATTTAATGTCATTGACCACACTATGACTGCAATGGGTGCTAGAAAGCTTAAAAAGTGGCTATTGGAGCCTTTACAGGATATCGAGTTAATAGAAGACAGGCATGAGGCTGTGGATCAGTTATACAACAATATTCTGATTTCCAATCATCTGTCAACACACTTAAGGCAGGTTTATGATATTGAGCGTCTTATTAGTCGAATCGTTTACGGAAATTGCAATGCAAGAGATATGAACTCGTTGAAGCAGTCCATTGAAGTATTACCCGACTTGAAATCTGATATATCATCAGTAAAAGGTGCTATATTTGAAGATATATCAAATAATATTGATACTTTAAAGGACATATTGGACCTGATTCATTCAAGTATAGAAGAGAATCCGCCTGTAACCGTCAAAGAGGGAAATATCATCAAAGATGGCTATAATGATGAACTAGACGAGCTAAGAACTATCACCACACACGGCAAGGATTGGATTAATGCCTTGATTGAAAAAGAACGTGAAACTACAGGCATCAAGAATCTAAGGATAGGTTACAACAAAGTATTTGGCTATTATATCGAGGTCACCAAATCATATATGAAGCTTGTCCCTGACTATTATATTAGGAAACAGACACTGGCTAACGCTGAAAGATACATCACACCGGATTTGAAAGACATGGAAGTCAAAATCCTAAGTGCTGAATCCAGAATAGAGAAGCTGGAGTTTGATCTGTTTAATGAAATCAGGACTTTTATCAAAAACCAGGTCATGAGAATACAGAAGACCGCCGATATGGTAGCCACTGTTGATGCCATCAATTCACTGTGTATCATCGCAGTCAAGAACAGATATAAGAAGCCTAAAATGAACACCAAAGGAATCATCAGCATTGTGGATGGCAGGCATCCCGTGGTTGAAAAGGTACTGAAAAACGAGGTTTTCATACCTAATTCCACCTATATGGATAATGAACTGGAAAGGTTCTCAATTATTACCGGACCGAATATGGCAGGTAAATCAACCTATATGAGACAGATAGCTCTAATTGTCATTCTTGCACATATTGGCAGTTTTGTACCGGCAGAAGATGCGGACATTGCAATGATAGACAAGGTATTCAGCCGTGTAGGCGCTTCGGATGACCTGTCTAGCGGTCAAAGTACTTTTATGGTTGAAATGTCAGAGGTCTCAAATATCATCAAAAACGCTACACAAGACAGTCTTATAATACTTGATGAGATCGGAAGGGGAACAAGCACCTATGATGGCCTAAGCATCGCCTGGGCTGTAACTGAATATATCTCTAAAAAAATCAAGGCAAAAACTTTGTTCGCAACCCACTACCATGAGCTGTCCGAACTGGAGGGTAAGATTGAGGGTATCAGCAATTACAAGATACTTATCAAGGAATCAGGGGATGATATCATTTTTCTAAGGAAGATTTCGAAAGGAAGCATAGACAAGAGCTTCGGTATTCAAGTCGCTCGTTTGGCAGGCATTCCAAACGAATTAATTAAAAGGGCTTTCAGCATACTGAAAAAACTTGAGGAGTCAGACCTTAATAAAAGCTATACTTTGTCAGAAAAGTTTTCAGATAATTCAGATCAGATTGCCTTCTGGAACATTAACAACAAATATAAGGACTTTTTGAAAGAAAATATTGATAACATCAATATAAACAATCTGACGCCTTTACAGTGCATGACTGTTTTGAATGAAATAATCCAAAAATCTAAGGAGCTGGATGATTGATGCAAAGAATAAGTGTATTAGATGAATCAACCATCAATAAGATTGCCGCAGGAGAAGTTGTTGAAAGCCCCGCCTCTGTGATCAAGGAGCTGGTAGAAAACGCCATAGATGCGAATGCCGATGAGATTTTGATAGAAATAAAAAACGGTGGGAAATCATATATCAGAGTCACAGACAATGGCTCAGGCATGATTAATTCAGAAGTCAGCAAAGCAGTCATTAGACATGCCACCAGTAAAATCACTCGGATTGAAGATCTAAACAGTCTGAACACTTTAGGATTCAGGGGAGAGGCACTTGCCAGCATCTCAGCTGTATCAAGGTTTGAAATGACCTCTAAATCAAGAGAAGAGGAAGCCGCCAGAACAATCAAGGTAAATGGTGGTGTTTTGATGGACGAAAGGTTTACAGGATCAACAGACGGCACCACTATAATCGTCAGAGATTTATTTTACAATGTCCCTGCCAGAAAGAAATTTCTCAAATCAGACCAAGCTGAGGCATCAACCATCTCAGACCTGATTTCTAAGCTATCATTATTAAATACAGGCGTTTCATTCAAGCTGGTAAGGGATAGCCAGGTCGTACTTTCTACGCCGTCAAATACAAGCACTTTAAACGTAATAACCAGTGTGATGGGAGCAGATTTTTCCAGCGCATTGTCTCAAATATCCTATGCCTCAGATAGAATCAGTATAAAGGGATTTGTAACCAACCTGAACTATTACAGGGTCAATCGGAGAATGCAGATTATATTTGTTAATGGACGATTTGTATCCAACAAGAGCATTTCATCGGGTATAGAAAAAGCCTATGCCACACTTCTACCAAAGGGGAAATTTCCGGGCTTTGTGATCTACATCAATATTGATCCAAATGATATTGATGTGAACATCCATCCTCAAAAGTCCATTGTCAAGATAGACAATATAAAAATGATTGAAGATCTGATATATTCTATCGTCAGCAAGCATCTAAGAGAGCGTTTCTTATCGAGACGCATTGATCGCATACCTGATAAAATTGATAATAAATCAATAGCTAAGAAGCTGGATGAAAAAATATCCGATAATATGATTATAGATGATAGCATCTCAGATTTGAGTTTAGATCAAGAAGATGAACAAATTGAAATCCCTATAGAAGAAGAAATACCCATATCATTTAGAGAAGAAACTCCTGATCTAATTATAAAAAGCAATGCTGATGCTGCAATTGAGAATGTTTATGATTACTTGAATTTTATAGGCCCAATATTCAACGGTTATTTGATATTTGAGGACACATTCCACAAAGAACTCTATATTATGGATCAACATGCAGCTCATGAAAGGATCAATTATGAAAAGCTCATCAAGGCTTATCATCGCAAGGATATTGAAGTTCAACAGCTTCTGATTCCTGAGGTCGTTCATCTAGGATCTGAGGAATATGACAAGGCTCTTCACAACAAGGATATTTTTGCAGACATTGGCTTTTCCATAGATGATTTTGGGCTCAAATCCATTCATATAACAGCTATACCAATGGCATTGACTGATGGAAACATTAAAGGAATGTTCTATCAGCTTCTGGATACGATGAATGATCACCCTGAGAATACCATAATGAAAATAGATGAATTAATCAAGAAAGCATGCGTTGTTTCTGTTAAATCAGGTGATCTGATATCAAAAAAGGAAGTTGAGCATCTGACTGCAAAACTGTCGGAATGTGACTCGCCACATACATGCCCACACGGCAGGCCAATTTGGATTAAGTTCACCAGGCATGAACTGGAGAAGCTTTTTAACAGAACTAACTAATAAGGATAGAATATGAAGGAAAAAATAGTCATTATTGTCGGACCAACTGCAGTGGGCAAGACCCGTGTATCTGTTGAGACAGCAAAATTAATGGACACAGAGGTTATATCCGCTGATGCCATGCAGATTTATATCGGGATGGATATCGGCACTGCCAAGATTCTAGAGGATGAAAAGCAGGGAATACCACATCATATGATAGATCTTGTCTATCCGAATGAAAAATTTACAGTCTCTGATTTTAAAACTCGATCAGGTGTAATAATAAAGCAGTTACACGGTAAAAGTAAAATTCCAGTCATTGCAGGTGGCACCGGACTCTATGTGAATTCACTAATCTACAACCTAAGTTTTTCCAATACAATATCAGATGAGGTGATACGGGGTGAGCTTACTCAATTACTTGAAATTAGCGGTAAGGAACAACTACACCACCTATTGGAGTCTATTGACCCCATATCGGCAGAAAAAATCCATATGAATAATGCCAAAAGAGTATTAAGAGCTCTTGAGGTTTATTACATCACAGGAACACCTTTTTCTGCATCCAACACTGACTTTAGAGAAGAATCAGAAGACTATGATTTTGTATTAATAGGGTTGGAAATGGACCGTCAACTACTGTATAATAGAATTAATCATCGAGTGGATGATATGGTCAATAACGGTCTTATAGATGAAGTTGTAGGGCTGAGAGCATTGGGTTATGATAAAGATCTTATATCCATGCAGGGGATTGGCTACAAGGAAATCATACAATATCTTGACAATGAGATTACCCTTGAAGAATCACTAAGGCTTATAAAGCGCAATACGAGACGGCTTGCCAAGAGACAGTTTACCTGGTTTAAAGCAGATAACAGAATTAAATGGGTCAGAGTAGATCCAATTAATATAGATCAAACATTAAAAGATGTTCAAAACTACTTGAACGAGAGGGGAATACTATGAAGCAATCGATTAACCTACAAGACTCATTTTTGAACCAAGCAAGAAAAGACAAGATCGGGTTGACCATTTTTTTGACTAACGGTGTCAAATTGAAGGGATACGTAAAAGGATTTGACAATTATGTTATTATCTTTGAATTAAATGACAAACAACAACTAATATACAAACATGCTGTATCAACCATTATCCCTGATACCAATATAAGAATACAATCCAATAATGAATAAGGTGAGTTTAGTTGAATAAATATAATTTATGTAAACTATTTTCAATAAAAAAAGAGACCGAGGATACCATATTGGAAGCTGAGGCCTCTTTATTGTCTAAATTTGTATCAATAGACTTAATTAAGGAATATAACCAACTAAAAATCATAAAAGCCATGCAGGATTCAAATCTGAATTATACTAATTTCTACTGGAACACAGGTTACGGCTACAATGATCCCGGCCGTGAGAAGGTTGAAGAGATCTATGCCAAGGTGTTTAATACTGAGGATGCTTTAGTGAGACCAAATATCGTCTCAGGCACACACGCTTTGTATCTGACGCTCTCAGCCATCACTAAATATGGAGACACAATCCTTTCGGTATCTGGCAAACCCTACGATACGTTACTGACTGTCTTAGGGGTAGAGGGAAATGAAGCCAATAGCTTGAAATCACAAGGGATTGCCTATAAAGAGGTTTCACTTAAAAACAAAAAGGATTTTGACTATGATACCATCTTTGATTCGATAGACCAGTCTACCAGAGTCATTATGATACAGCGTTCAACCGGTTATAGTGACAGAAAAGCTATTATTATCAGCAAAATTGAAGAATGTATCTCAAAAATCAAGTCGCATCATCCCAATATTATAATAATGGTGGACAATTGCTACGGTGAATTTATGGAAACATCAGAGCCAAGTGATGTTGGAGCAGATCTTGTGGTTGGATCATTGATAAAGAATCCAGGCGGTGGAATCGCTCTAACTGGTGGCTATATCTGTGGGAAAACCCATCTGATCAATATGATCGCCAATAGACTGACTGCTCCGGGAATAGGAAAAGAGGTAGGCCTGACATTTGGACAGACAAGAAATACCCTTCAAGGGCTTTATCTGGCTCCGTCAGCAGTGTGCGAATCTCTAAAAGGATCTCTACTAATTGCTGCTTTATTTAAAAGCCTAGGATTTGAAGTCATACCAGATCTGAACGACCAAAGAAGTGATATCATTCAAAGTGTTGTTTTCAATTCAAAAAAATTGTTGGTGAAGTTCTGTCAGGGCGTGCAGAGATCATCACCTGTTGATTCACAGGCAATCACAGAGCCTTGGGCTATGCCTGGGTATACAAATGAGGTAATTATGGCCTCTGGAGCCTTTGTACAAGGATCTTCCATAGAAATCAGCGCTGATGCGCCGATACGAGAACCCTACACCGCTTTCTTTCAGGGTGGACTCACCTATACACAATGCAAATTGGCTGCTGCCATTACATATGAAGACATTAAAAAAGAAGTCGAGTGACTTCTTTTTTTACGGTCGATTATTATATTTGTTATGGTCAATACTTACGTATAACACATTTCAAAAGCCCTAGTATCGCTACTTCAGTTGACAATATCGGTTCCATGTTATCATTTTCAGGCTGTAATCTGATGTGGTCCTTTTCTCTAAAATATCGCTTCAAGGTAGCTTCATCATCTATCAGAGCGGCTACAATGTCACCGTTCCTGGCTGAATTCTGACAACTGATCACAACATAATCACCATTGAAGATACCTGCATTGATCATACTGTCTCCTTTAACCCGAAGAACAAATGAATCATTTTTACCAACCCATTCCACAGGAATAGGGAACAGATCCTCTGCATTTTGTGTAGCCAATATTGGTTGTCCTGCAGCTATACTACCAATAAGAGGAATGTTGACTATTTCTTTTTTTGGAAGATCATACATGGCTGATTCTTGATCGATTACTTCAATAGCCCTATTTTTATTGTTTCCTTTTTTTATATAACCCTTTTTCTCAAGAGCAGTAAGATGAGAATGAACCGTGGAAGTAGAGCTTAATCCAACAGCCATGCAAATCTCTCTGACTGATGGGGGATAGCCCTTGCTACTTATTTCTTCCTTTATATAACTTAATATCCTTAGTTGGTTTTTGGATAACTCTTCGCTCATTGCTTCACCTCAATCTAATTTTTCCTAATTATAACATAGTATAAAAATAAAATCAAACATTCGTTCTTAAAAATGTTGACAACGAACAATTGTTCTGTTACTATTAAATTAAACAAATGTTCGATGGAGGTTTAATATGGTCGTATTAAGAAAATATAGAGTGGTTAATTACAAGAGATTCAGATCCTTTGTTATGATTTCGGCTATTTTGGCCGTTCTGATGATCTCGGTGTTTATTTACAACATTACAGCATTCTCAGTCAACAGCAATTTATTCATTGAAATTCCAGTACGTGATGGCGATACTATATGGAATATCGCTAGACAATATGGCACGTCAGATTCCATACGACATGATGTTTATACAATAATGGAATTAAACAATATCGAAGATGGAATGATATATCCAGGTCAGGTAATTATTGTTCCGAGTCTCTAAATCATCAACAACTTGGACAATTCTGTTTAGTATTAATAATGATTTAAACTCATCTTACTCGTCTTTCTTAAGATTATCTTCGTCCTCATCGGAACCTATGCCGCTCAGCGGATTGCTGTCGACGGCTTTTTTTAGTCTTTCACTGTTTATGTGTGTGTATATCTGTGTTGTTGAAACACTCTCGTGTCCTAAAATCTCCTGAAGCGCTCTTATATCCACATCACCGTACTGATACATCAGTGTTGCGGCTGTATGCCTAAGCTTGTGAGGAGAATAGTGTTGATCTAGCAGACCTGCAACCGTCAAGTGTTTGTTCAGAAGGTGCTGCACAGCTTTAGGAGAGATTCGTTTTCTTCTTGAGCTTAAGAATAAAGCTTTCTTGTCGCTTTCCAGTGGATCTGGACGTTCCTCAAGATAGTCTTGTATAACTCTCACACAGGCCTGATTGAGATAAACAGTTCTTTCTTTGTTGCCTTTTCCAATCACCGTTAGCGTTTCGTCCTTTATTTTATCGATATCGATACTGACAAGCTCTGACAGTCGAACGCCACAATTTAAGAATATAGTGATGATAGCATAATCTCTAATTTTATATTTTCCATCAATTGACTTCAAAAGTCGTTTTGACTCATCTAAAGACAAATGTACCGGGAGCCTGGCTTCAATCTTAGGTGTTTCCAGGTTCTCTGCGGGGTTTTTATCGATTACATTGACCACGCCCTCAAGATACTTAAAATAAGACCTTAAACTGGCGATTTTGCGGGCTTTTGTTTTATTGTTATTGCCTCGCATTTTATCTATGAAGGAAACAAAGGCATGGAGATCTCTTAGCTTGATGTTCTGAAGAAAATCCTCAGACAGGGAACTGATATCTATTTCATCAAAAACCTTTTCGTCAGTCAGCTTGAATCTGATTGCACAAAAGCGGTAGAAGATTCTCAGGTCCAGAAAATATTCACTGACGGTTTGTTTGGATTTACCTTTGATCGTTTCTATGTAATTAATAAAGTCTACCAAAAGAGAGGGAGCATTAAAAGTATCCATGAAAAGGCACCTGCTTATCTATTTATTTTTTGTCGCAAAATAGTTATTTTGCGACAAAGTATGTTTATTTATTGTAATTATAAGACTTTTTATAACTAATTTCAAGCTATTTCTCGGAATTCTCGAAATTAGCCCTTTTTAGCCATTTTAACGGTTTTTGAATCATTTTGGTGTATTGGTATTACAAAATATTTTTAAGTCTTTTATTTTCAAAATATTTAATCGTTATTACAGGTGTCAAAACAAAAAAAGGTATAAGCTGCAACATTCACAGCCTATACCTTCAAATCAACATCAATTCCCAACAGATTTTTATTTTTTTGTAATATCGGCTCAATTTTGTCATTGATGAATTCTACGACTTGTTGTGCGCTTCGACCTGTGAATTTCTTTGGATCTATGATATGGTTGATTTCATCTTCGGTAATCGAAATTTTGCTTGATTTGATGATTCTATCTATTAGGTCATTTTTTTGCCCATGTTTTTTAACTTGCTCAGCAGCTTCCATAGATAAAACTCTAATCTCCTCATGTAGATCCTGACGGTCGCCACCTTGTTTTACAGATTCCATTATGATGTTCTCAGTTGCCATAAACGGCAATTCCTCGTCTATGTGTTTCTGGATAACTTTATCATTGACAACAACGCCTTGAAATATGTTGATAGCTATTGATAAAATCGCATCGCAACCCAAAAATGTCTGCGGAATTGTCAAACGTTTGTTCGCCGAATCATCAAGTGTTCGCTCGAACCACTGCGTTGATGCAGTATCTTCCGTACTATGAGATGTATTGATGATAAAACGCGCTAAGGAGGCTATTCTCTCGCTTCTCATGGGGTTTCTCTTGTAGGCCATGGCCGATGATCCTATCTGATGTGATTCAAAAGGTTCTTCGACTTCTTTCAAGCTCTGGAGCAGTCTGAAATCATTGGTCATCTTGTGCAAGGATTGTGCGATACCACTCAAAACATTCGTTACTTTAACATCAATTTTTCTTGAATATGTCTGGCCAGTTACATCATAAGACCCTTCAAAACCCATTTTCTCTGCTATAAGCATGTCGAGCTTCGCCACTTTCTCGCTATCACCTTCAAAAAGACTTAGAAAACTGGCTTGTGTGCCTGTAGTCCCCTTTGCACCTCTTAATTTTAAGCCTGAAAGGACATATTCCAGATCACAATAATCAAAATATAAATCCTGCAACCACAATGATGCCCTCTTCCCCACTGTTGTCAGTTGAGCTGGTTGGAAATGGGTATATCCCAGTGTAGGTAAATCTTTATATTTTATGGCAAACTTCGCTAGCTCATTTATCAGATTGATCAGCTTGATTTTTACTAATTCCAAAGCCTCTCTCATCTGAACGATATCTGTATTGTCTCCTACAAAAGCACTTGTTGCTCCCAAATGAATGATTGGCTTTGCATGAGGACACTGAGCACCATAGGTATGCACGTGTGCCATGACATCATGCCTAAATTCCTTCTCCTTCTGTGCAGCCATCTCAAAATCGATGTTGAATATGTTGCTTTCCAGTTCTTGAATCTGTTCGTCACTGATGTTCAGACCCAATTCCATCTCTGATTTTGCCAGAGCAACCCAAAGCTTTCTCCAAGTCGAGAATTTTTTTTCATCAGAAAATATGTAACTCATTTCCTTGCTGGCGTATCTTGTTATAAGTGGGTTCGTGTAAGAAGTATAATCTTTTATATCAATCCCTCCTCTTTAAATTCAAAAATTAGTTTTTTATAGATTCGTAGAGTATAGACAAATAACGAATGACATGAGCCATCATAAGTGAAACTTTGTCGAGTTCATTCAGATTAGGAGCGCAAGTGACTGATGTTAAAATTTATCAACTGTCTGAGACGTTAGTCGAGTTGTTGATAAATTAATCAGGCGCTGAGCTCATACATTCAGTGTGTCTGAGACGTTTCATATTGATGTTCATGTCATGAATATATAAATTTAGACTTATAACGATTGACATGAATTATCATCAACAGGATTCTTGGGTTCAGTTGGCTTTTGAAACGACATCTGAACCTTAGAAACCGTTATCCAGTATCCAGGGACTCTACAGTGCTTATCTCCCACTTATAGCAGTGGGAGGTCTTAGCACTGTTAGTCATCGGATAAATGAAACTTTGTGAGTTTGATTCAAGAAAATGTAATTCATGAAAAAGGAGTAAACGAATTAGTTTACTCCCTCAGTTTTCATTATTTAGCATACTCGATAGCTCTTGTCTCCCTGACAACATTGACTTTAATCTGTCCTGGATACTCCAACTCCTGCTCAATTCTCTTGACAATATTTCTCGCTATTAACACGATACTGTCATCATTGACATCTTCAGGTTTGACCATAATTCTAATCTCCCTGCCGGCCTGGATAGCAAATGACTTCTCCACACCTTCAAATGAATTGGCAATTTCTTCAAGTTTTTCTAGTCTTTTTATGTAAGATTCGAGTGTTTCTCGTCTTGCACCAGGTCTAGCCGCTGAAATCGCATCTGCCGCCTGTACTATGATAGCTTCTATTGTCTGTGGCTCAACGTCATTATGATGTGATTCGATAGCATGTACTACTTCATTGCCTTCTTTATATCTTCTTGCAATATCTCCACCTATTTCAAAGTGAGCTCCTTCAATTTCATGATCCACAGCTTTACAGATATCATGGAGTAAACCAGCCCTCTTGGCAATTTTGATATCTG
>JAHRFV010000125.1 GCA_019084435.1 Dethiosulfatibacter sp. | reverse complement strand
TAATCAAATATGATTGCATCTTTGGTGCTAGAAATATAGCCGAGACTATCAACGATCTATTCAACATTAGATTGGTACTTTCCTTAAAATCATAGAATCCTATGATAGGACCCCTGATAAGATACATTAGGATAGATACAATTATAGAGAACACAAAGGTAATCTTGATAAATCGAAGGGCGTAATCATAAGCATTTTGAATCTCACTTCGACCCAATTCATTGCCAATCATAACAGCGCAAGCACCACCTAAACCAAAGAATAGTGACTGGAAAAAATCGGAAATAGTGAAGGAAACCTGAACAACAGCAACAGCTTCAGCGCCTAACAATCCATAAGCTATATAATAGACTGATGTTCCCGTGACCCATAGAATCTCATTGATAAAAACTGGAAGAGATGTTCGGAATACTTTCTTCAACATGGATTTTTCCCACGAAAACAATTCGGTTAATGTACCAGCCAACGGATGAGAACGGTCCTTGTAGATGTATGCAGACATTAGAATAAATTCGAGTAGCCTTGCGACCAGAGTAGCAAGGGCAGCTCCTTTAATACCAAGAGCAGGCATTCCAAAATTTCCATAGATCAGTATGTAATTAAGGAAGGTATTTAGTGCGATAGCAAGGACATTTATGATAGTGGGCACCTTGATCATTCGAATAGACCGAGAATTGAAACTGATGGCGAAGGACATTGAGGTGAATATAAAAATAAGACTGACTATTCTGAGATAATCCACACCATGACTTATAACAACAGGATCCTTTATAAAAATACTCATAATCTGATAAGGAAACAATTGCAGCAACAGTGTGAAGACGGATGAAATAACAAGACCCCCCGTTATCTCTATACCGAATATTTTGCGTATATTCTTTACATCTTTGATGCCCCAGTACTGAGAAACGAAAACGGATGCACCACTATAGAAACCAAAACAAAAAATCGCAAACATAAAATAAATCCTATTCGCGATGCCAACTGCAGCAAGCTCGTTTTCTCCTAATCTGCCAATCATGACGGTATCAACCATATTGAGTCCGATGCTTATCAGGTGTTGAATGATGATAGGCAATGCTATTGCTAGCATGGTTCTGTAGAAATGTTTATGAATGTCGTCATATTTCCAAGGTTTCATTTAAATCCTCTGTTGTGATTTTTGAAGCACTGATATTCTATCATAATCTGATTCCTGTAACCATCTAAATATCCATGAACCAATCAAAAAAATTATAGACTCATTCCAATATAATGAACGTCAGTAGTAAATGAAGACTAAAAACCCCTGACACGTTAGCTTGCCAGGGGTTTAAATTTACCTTGAAGAGAAAATCATTCTGTTATTGTACAACTGGAAAGCCTTCATTCAACCATCCCGCCGGAGCAGTTGTAGGTGTTCCCATACCACTATTCAAACTCAATGCATTGTAGCCTAGCATTCTGAGAACCGCTACAGCCTGACCTGATGTTTGGCCTGAGTAGCAATAAACGATTGCTGTCTTATCTCTTGGAATTTCT
>JAHRFV010000215.1 GCA_019084435.1 Dethiosulfatibacter sp. | reverse complement strand
GGTATCCAGTGTAATATTTAATTGAGCCATTTGTTTCCTCCTCAGTTATTTGTTTGGTCGTACTTATATTTTAACCGAGGTTGAGCATTTTGGCTCACTTTTATTTAAATTTTCTTTTTACACCATTATACGGACTTTATCAAAAAAAATTATTACTTTTCTAACAATAACTGTTATAATTAATTAACAAATTAAGAAAGGAATAAAGAATAATGGAAAATATTTCAGATTTTGAAAACGGTATAATCGTTGACAGTTGCACAGATATCAATGAACAGATCAAAGACAATTTTGATACAATTCCTTTAAGAATTCTTATTGATGATGACGAAATCGTAGATGACAATCTAGATACCCAATATTTACTAGATATGATCAAAAAAAGCAAGCATTCATTGAAGACCGCGTGCCCGTCTCCAGGGGAATATTACGAAACATTCAAAAAATACAAGAATAGCTTTGTTGTAACATTGTCTGATAAACTGAGTGGTTCTTATGGTAGCGCAATGGCAGCCTGCACGATGATGAAGGAAAACTTCCCTGATTCGTTTGTTCATATTTTTAATTCCAAATCCGCATCTGCCGCACAATCACTGATCAGCATAAAGATTAAGGAGTTATTGGATGCCAGTTACACGAAAGAAGAAATCGTTGAGCAAACCACCGCCTATATAGAAAAGCTTAAGACAATGTTTATTTTGGATTCTTACGAGCATCTGGCTAAAGCCGGGAGACTGAGTCGTGTCAAAGCATCCTTCGCAACCTTCATGCACATATCCCCAATCATGGGTGCCACTGATGAAGGTGAGATTGATGTTCTGGATAAAGTAAGAGGTAAGAAAAAAGCATTCAGCAGACTTGTTCAACTAATTGGAGAGCATGCAGTAGATTATGAAAATACAGTTTTAGGCATAACACATGTCAATGCTCTTGAAAAAGCTCAAGCACTAAAAAAAGACATCCTGGAAAAATATCCATTTAAAGATATCATGATATTTGAAGCCAGAGGTATCAGCACCGTATATGCTGATGATGGCGGAATAGTTATAGCATTCTGATAAAATGCATTAAAAAAAGTTCTCACTGAGAACTTTTTTTGATTTGAACAATTACTGTTGAATAGGTGCATCAACTGGGCAAACACTTGCGCATGCACCACAATCGATACAAGCAGATTCATCTATGACATAAATGTCATCCCCTGCACTAATGCATCCAACTGGACATTCTGCCTCACAAGCACCACAACTGATACAAGCATCTGTAATTACATAAGCCATAATCAAACACCTCCTTAATAAGCTAAATAAACTCTACAATATTTTTATCCCTTAGTCAATGGTTTTGACAAGTATTTGACAATCTTTATCTGGTTTTTGATATGTCTTTTTCTTCAAATTCCAGAATCTCAGATATATCCTCATCTTTTTTCTTAAGTTTTACTTTCAATTTGCATATCAACGGATTAATATGAACTACTTCGCCTATTCCATTAGGGGTCACGACTTTTTCTCCAATATTAGGAAGCCTATCCAGATTTTCTTCGTAAAGATCTTTTTCATAATTCAAGCAACACATCAATCTGGAGCAAATACCGGATATTTTAGTCGGGTTCAGGGAAAGGTTCTGCTCTTTTGCCATTTTGATAGAAACTGGAGCAAAATCACCTAAAAATGTCGTGCAACATAGTGGTCTGCCACACGGACCCAACCCACCGATCATCTTTGCCTCATCTCTGACGCCAATCTGTCGCAGCTCAATTCTTGTTTTAAATACTGCTGCAAGGTCTTTGACCAAGTCTCTAAAATCGACTCGTCCGTCTGCTGTAAAGTAAAAGATAACCTTATTGTTATCAAATGTATATTCTACATCGATCAGCTTCATATCCAAATTATGCTCGGCAATTTTTTCCATACAAGTAGAGAATGCTTTTTTTTCATCCTCTTGGTTTTTATTATTTTTCTCTATATCATCTAACGAAGCCACTCTTAAAACTTTCTTCAAGGGTTGAACTATTTCATCTTCTTTGACTAATTTGGGACCGACAACGACATGCCCGAATTCTATTCCCCTTGCGGTTTCAACAATAACATAGTCGTCTTCCTTTATCATTTTTCTGTCTGGATCAAAATAATATATTTTTCCTGCTTTTTTAAATCTTACACCTACAACTTTAACCATGCCTAACCTCCTGAATTTTAAAAAGCAAATGGTCTATCGCATATTTAAAATTCGAATTATTATTTATATCTTCGTATGTCATCTGCAAATGTCCGTAAATCTCGGCACATTTGATGTTATTTGCTTTTTTGCTGTGTTTAATAACCCATTCAATTTTATCGATGTTGATTATTTTTTCCTTGAGATCTGCTTTGTAGAATAGAACATCACGAAACCAAATCATCATTATTTCAATGATTTCTTCTATATGTTCCTTATTTTGATCAAAATATTTTTCGAATTTGAAGGAAGTGAATCTTCCACCATCCATCAATTCATCAATGATTTCCAACACCTGATTTCTTAATGTCAACAAATCAAATGTCTTATTTTTTATGTTGATCGCCCTTTGTAGTATCCCTTTTGAATAACCCGCAAGTAGTATTGCCTCGGATTCACTTGAGTTGAAATCCGTTATAAGAATCCTTTGTATTTCATTAAAACTGATTTCTTCAAATCTAAAATACTGACACCTGGATGCTATAGTAGGAAGCAACAAGTTGATATTGGTCGTTATCAGAATAATTATTGTGTCTTCAGGTGGCTCTTCCAATGTTTTAAGGAATGCATTGGCGGCCTGAACTGTCATTTTTTGAGATTCATTGATGATGAAAATCTTTCTGTCACTTTCATAGGGTTTGGTATAGATTTTGTTTAGTATTGAATCGATATCCTGTCGCTTAATGGAGTCTTCTTGTAAATCAAGATATTGTATATCAGGATGATTGCCACTGTTGGCTTTTATACAGGACGAACATATCTCACATGGCTCAGGTCCTTTGATTTTACACAAAATTGACTGAGCAAAGATCTTTGCCATATCAAATTTACCTGTTCCCTTGGGTCCTTCGAATATATAGCCGTGGGAAATCTGATTGCTTTCCGCAATCTGCTTCAAGTGTTTCTTTATATTATCCTGACCTATTATCAAACTATACTGCATGTCATTTCCTTTGTCTACATTTTTTCAAATTTATCCACATCGACAACAAATATCGTTGCACCACCGACCAAGACCTCTATGGTTCTAGGAATATATCCACTTGCTGCAGTATAGGTACTGGGTATGGAATCTGTTGTTATCTTTTTTCTGGTTTTGCAGTTTTCCTTAATGATTTCAATTGCGTTTTCCACTCTATCTTCTTCAACGCCAATCAGAAGCGTTGTATTTCCTGAACTTAAAAAACCACCTGTGGACGCAAGCTTGGTCAATCCAAAATTCTTATTTCTCAAATCATTTGACACCCTGTTGGCGTCTTCGTCCTGTATGACTGCAATAATGAGTTTCATAGAAATTCCTCCCTTATAATATTTTCTCAAGTTGCTCTATAACACTTTTAAATACTTCATCTTTTGATTTGGATGCGTCAATTACCTTTATTTCAGGTGATACTTTAATGATTTCCTTATAGCCATTGTATACATCTGTATGAAATGAAACATGCTCTTGTTCCAATCTATCACCGCCATCTAGGCTCTTTTTCCTATATAATGCTTCAGCTGGATCAATATCCAGAAACAGTACAAGATCAGGGTAAGTTCCTTCAATGGCAAATTCATTTATGTTTCTTACTTTCTCCACGCCCAGTTTTCTACCGATTCCTTGATAAACAAGGCTTGAATGGTAGAATCTTTCACATATCAGTGTCTTTCCTGACATGAGAATTGGTCTTATTTTCTCGGACACATGCTGAGCCCTGGAAGCGGCATATAGTAGAGCTTCAGTTGTTGCAGCCATCTCAGTATTTTCGTTGTCCAGTATAATTCCTCTAATTTTTTCTCCTATAGGCGTTCCACCAGGTTCTCTTGTGAATTCTATTTCATGGCCTTTCTGCTGCAGATATTTCGCTATCATTTCCGATACGGTGCTTTTACCGGCACCATCTGGGCCTTCCAATACTATAAATAAACCTTTCTTCATCTGTATCTCCTATTGAGTGTCTTTTATTACTTTAATGTTGCCATTTTCCAGTCCCAATATTTCTATTCCCATTTTATCCAACACATTGATTAAATCTATTAATTCGTTTGATATCCTTTCACCGGGACATATCAATGGAATACCAGGCGGGTAAGGAATAATAAAATTACCTGAAATCTCACCTGTTGAGGAATTCAACGACAACACAGTTTTTTTTGCATAAAAAGCGCTCCTAATGTTAATACCAATTTCAGGTTCGACAACCATTCTAGCGTAAGCACTTGGGTCAATGATGTTATCGCTTCCCTCACTTCTAATTATATCATCAACTGACTGAAATAGAAAACGCAATTCGTCCACCTCATCGCTAACCGTCATAAATCCATTAATGTATTCTGTATTGGCCATCTCCATCTCAATACTATAGCGTTTTCTTAAAAGTTTTTTGCCATCCGTTGCAATAATACCAACCTCAGCTAATCTGAATAATAGTTTTGATGAATCAAAGTCAAACCCATTGTTTGCCAAAAAATAATTCCTATCCTTAAAGATCTTACCAGCATTGATATACTCTTTTGATAACTTGTCTATTGCATTAAGGTTCTCTTCTAGACGAAATTTTGCATTGTCTACCATGAATTTAACTGATTTTTCCAACGAGACCATCATCAGATAGGAAGGGCTTGTCGTCATGAGAATTGACAAGTAGCTTTCAATTCTTGATGTATCAAGATTTGTATTGATATGAAGCATCGAGGTTTGGGTCAGCGCTGGTAGTGTTTTATGAGCGCTTTGTATGATGACATCGGCACCCGCATCTTCTGCAGATAGGGGTAATAAGCCACTAAACTTCAAATGGCTGCCATGGGCTTCATCTACTATAATTATTTTTTTATACTTATGGACTATTCTGACTATTTCCTTAATATCACAGCATATGCCAAAATATGAGGGGTATGTGATTACCACAACCTTGGCATCTGTATCTTTTAAAGTAGTCTCAAAATCCATCAAATTGTCTAAATTAACTAGTCCGATATTCTTATTGAATGTTATCGGTAAATATACCGGGTTCAGATCTCCCAAAATCAGCGCGTTATAAACTGCCTTATGACAATCTCGGGCTATAATGATTTGGTCTTTGGGATTAGTTAGTCCAAGTATAGCCGCGTGCAGAGAAGTCGTGCTGCCATTGGTTGACAAGAATGTTCTTCTGACACCATAAGTATTGGCAATTTGGTCCAGCATATCCTTTATAACCCCTTTCGGGTTATGGAGATTATCCATGCCTTCGATTTCAGTTATATCATTGCCATACAAAATAATTTCATCATTTGGTGAGAAGATGTTCTTTCCTTTATGACCGGGCATATGGAATCTGTAGGGGTTACTATAATTGTACTTTTTTAATTGGTCTTCCATGTCCATGATGATTCAACTTCCTATCTAGTATTCTTAATATCCTTTCACTCGGTAAAAAGACAAATCTGTAGAGCTTATTCTCTTTCTTGAATTCACAGACTTTGCACCCTTCCTCCATATCGCTATACACAAAGTAGTAGGTCTCTTTAACCTCGGAATTGGGTTCCATCTCTCTCAAATCTTTAATATTCTCAATTTCATCGAGTTTAATATACAGGATGTCATTTTCTCTGTTCCCAGTTTTTTTTGCAAAAATGATTGCATCTTTTCCTATCTTATATACATAAACTGATATATATCTCTCCATTAACAAAAAAATCATAACGCCAAAAACTATTATTAGACCAACGCTGACAATATTTCTGTTGCTTGAAAGCTTATTGGTTAAAGTTATCAAATTGTTCAAGATTATAATTGAAAGAAATCCGGTAATAATAAAAAATGCGGTCGATTTCCGTTTCTTTTTCAGAACTTCCCTGGCATAATACTCTTCAGACATCAGAACCTCCTGTTATACTTGTCAAAATAATCATCAGGATAAGGACTATTCCTCTTGATTATCTGTTTTGATTGACTATTTTTCGAAGACTGCTTTTTTCTTCTTTTCTCAGCGTCAGCAGCCGATGAGATGGTCTCCATGATCAGCACAGCCATGAAAACAATCATCATAAAAACAAAAATACCTAAAACTATCTTACTCAGCATATCGAACACCCTTGTATCAAAACCCTATAAACTAAGCCTATTATACAATGGTTGACATCATTTATAAAGAACATATTATTTAACACTTGTTTTAACACTCTTCAATCTAACCTCGTTTCTTTTTTCAATCAAAGCGATGTATACGACTGACAGGATAATAATGCCTGTGCCAAAAAAATTCCTGATATTAAATGTTTCTTTGAAGATGATTACCCCCACTAATATACTGGTAAGTGGTTCAAATGAGCTTAAAATAGCAGCTGACCAGGATGATATATAGTTCAAGCCTGTTTTAAATGCAGACATGGCAACAATCGAAAACATTGCCAGCAAAATTACATCCAGGTAAGCTATAATTGTGATATCCAGTGTCAAGGTATTGGTCAACAATGCTGTAATCAGAAAATAGAAGAAATTATGCATGGATATATGAAAAACCAATACATAAGAGTTCATGGCTTTTAGATTGCTATAGGATACCTTGAGTATATAATAGGCGTAAAAAACACCTGAAATAAATGCCAACAAAAAACCGACAATACTAATCGATATCCTACCTGATTCAGCTGACAACAGGTAGATACCTGCAAATGCTGCGAGAACTATCCCGATTTTTTCAATTGTCAGCTTCTCTTTGTGAAAAATCACTGAACCAATCAGAACAACAGCAGGATAAACAAAATGAATGGTGGTAGCTATGCCTGTTGGGAGGTAATTGTATGATGAAAACATAGTCAGCAGCATCAGTCCATAACCAAAAAAACTAACAAGTACAAGGTCTTTAAACAATGATTTGTCAACTTTTCTATCAATACCTTTCTTTCTCATATAGAGATACAGAAAGATGGAAGCGAAAAAGCTTCTAAACATGATAATCGTTATTGAATTGAGTCCGTTGCTTGTCCCTATTCTCGCAAACAATGGCATTAATCCAAAAATACTGGATGCCATCATAATCAGCAGGATACCTTTGGTTTTAGTCATTTTATTCCTCTTTCAAACATACTAATATCTCTTATTCTTCTATATTTCACATTTTCCAATATAGCTTTGACAGTTTTAACGTCTTTTTCGTTTTCCTCTGACAAATCATAATCATTATATATTTTTATCAATAGTCTATCTGCAGTTTTGTAGTCCAATCCAAGCAAATACTCATCTGTAATCCCTGGAGCTATATCAGGACTCGGTGCTTTATCAATTATTCGCTCTGGAATATCCAGCTCTCTAGCAAGTTCGAACACTTCGGTTTTATAAAGATGTAAGATTGGCTCGATATCAGATGACTCGTCTCCCCACTTCACATATAAACCCAAATCATACTCTGTCTTATTGGTTGTTCCAATAACCGCATACCTTCTCTTCTCAGCTTCAAAGTAAAGATTGATCATTCTCAGCCTGTTTTTGGCTCGATAATAGGCTTGATTCTTTCGATTTTCCATATCACCGCTGGATTTCAAATCAGCGATATAAGGATTATCCATGTTCTCCCACAGTCCTTTGGCATACTTTTCTTTGAATTTTTCAGAAAACAAGATAGTCGGTGGTTTGAGTGAGTAGACTCCCATGGCTCTCAGCTGCTTGGATAAATTAATAGTTTTGTATTCCAATCCAAGACTCTCACAGACAAAACGGCTATCCGTGGAAACCTGTCGTGAAGAATCTCTCTCGGGCATGGACAGTCCCAGGACTTTCTTATGACCCAGAGCTTCAATCAGCAGTTTGGCTACTACCGTTGAATCCAATCCACCGCTGATACCAATCACAGCGCCATAGAATTCATAATCATGTATCGTTTTTTTTATAAGATCAATAATCTTATCTTTTCTTTCAGACATAAGTCCTCCGGTTATCTTAAACTGGATTTATAGTTTGATTAACTCAACCTTATCATATATACTATTCTAAGAATTCAATCAGGAGAAAGCCATGCGGAAACTCAGCGGTAAAGCAAAATTTTATATTTTCACAGGCTTGGGGTTATTTGTGTTTATCGTTAAACCGCCTCAGTCAAATGATAACATACTACTGATGATTATACACGCGGTTCAGGATATCTTTCAGAGCTACTACAGTCATATTACATTGGCTTTTATGTTGTCAGTAAGCCTCCTAACCATCTATGTGAAATTATTCAAACCAAACCATTTGGCCAAATACCAGTTTATCAGAAAAAACTTCAATGTCAAAGCATTACAGATACTATTTAGATTCGCTGCTTTGTTTTTTGTTATTAGTTATAAATTTCTTGACTTAAGCATCCTTAAAAAACTCAATGTTGCTAGTGCAGAAATAATTGAAATGACCGGTAGCATCATTATATTTATCGCTATTGCCAACTTCTTTTTACCGCTGCTTAGTGAATATGGATTAGCTGAATTTCTGGAGGTCATGCTGGACAAAATAATAAAACCAGTATTTAAAGTGCCTGGTAACGCCATGGTCAATCTTGTCACATCTTTTTTTGTTGGATCAACCATGAGTATGTATCTGACAGGGATACAATATGAAAAAGGTATCTACTCCAAACAAGAAGCAATGAGAATTATGACGACTCTAGCAGTCCCTTCACTCTCAACAGGGCTATTGTATTGGAGTGTTATAGGGGATAGTGCATTTTTCTTCAAATTTTATGGTTTAACTGTTCTTGTCTTTTTTACAATGGCCTTTATCATGGTACGAATGCCCCCTTTTATCAATATGGATCCAAGCAAAGATATCTTGCCGGAAGTAGATTATCAAGGTGATAATAAGCTTCACCATGCAATCCAGAAGGCCAGTGATAGGGCGTCCAAAACAAGGTATTCCATCAAAAACAGCTTGCTTTCAGTCGCTAATATATTATTGTCTTTTGTTCCCTTTCTAATAACTTTGGGGGCATTATCAGTACTGTTGATAGAATACACCAATGTTTTCGAGATTATGTCTTATCCTTATGGGATATATTTGAAACTCTTTGGTTTTGCACAGCCTTTTTTACTTTCACAGACTTTGATTCTATATACAATAGACTTAATCATGCCTGCAGTGATTCTTAGAAATATAGTATCCTCTAACACTCAAATCATTATGGCAGCGATCACCATGAATCAACTGATTTACATCGCTCCCATGTTGATTATCATGTCTTTTCACGGGTTAACAACAAAAAAAGATTTTCTTGTGATTTTCTTACAAAGGATAATTTTGTCAGTTCCCATCACACTTTTCTGGAGCTGGGTCATTCTTTAATCAACAAGGAGTACGGAACTTAAAATGGACTTAGTCGTCTAACCTATGGTATTATGAAAAGCATTATCAACTCAGCATAAAAAAGGAGATCAAATGACTAAACTGACTAAATTTTTCGGCTTCATGATTATCGTCCTGCTATTGCTGAACCTCACGATGTTCAATGAGATCAAAAGCTTGGGCAATACTATCAACAATCTTAAAAGTGACCTATACAATCTCGACAGAAGCATCAACAATATCAACAACAATGTACGCAGCACATTGGATGAGTTCAAGGCTGAACAAGGCTGGATCTATTCTTATGCCATCACTCCCACCGGATATGATTCAAGCAATGACTCCACCAGCATCGGCATTGAAGCGTCTTTTAATGACCTTCTGGCAGGAGAAGAAATATTTGTATTGATCACCAAGGCCACGGGTGAGGAAGTCGAGAAAATAAATGTGACTCCAAATGTCAGCAACCTGCAATTGAATCATACAATAAATGTCAGCGTTAAAAACGATTATGAATTAGTTATTTTAGGAGAATCAGATTTATCCTCACGAAGTGAAACCCTTGAGGTCGTCTATCTCAAAAGCATGCTATCAGAAATCTTCATTGCTCATGGATTTTCAAACAAAGTTGATTACACGAAGGATGGCCATTTGGAAACAATACATCTGGATCTTTCATTGACTCCGACATATATGCCAAGCGAATTCCTTCAGGATTATTTTAAGGATGTTACTATTGCTGAAATGAAACTTGAGCTTTATTCAAACGATGTTTTGATTGAAACGATCAGCATTCTGAATAATCCAGATTGGACTTTTTCCACCATCAACTACACCGATGGAACTGTAAATAATCAATTAGATTCTCCAATAAAAATTCTATCAGAGAATCTTAAATATGAATTGATGATAAACGGGTCTTACAGCTTTAGGGATTCGATTGAAAATACCGAGAAGATAAAAGGGGCTGTCAAAATGGTGGACAGCAATGGAAACAACTATACTTTCGAATTGTGGGATTTGGTTAATTAGAAAACGAGGAATTCCAGCAACGTTTTTGATAAAATAGCTGGAATAGTCTCAAATATAGCTTCGTCCATGTCATAATTTGGATGATGAATTTCTTGCATGATACCCTTCTCCGCATTCCTAGAGCCAATGAACATATAGGCACCCGGGATATTTTGAAGGAAATAACTAAAATCCTCTGCGCCCATAGAAGGTTCATCAATATGAAATATTTTATCCTGTAAACCATATTCAATCAATGTATTCTCAATTTTATCCACTACCTGTTCATCGTTGATGGTTGGTGGATAATTTTTTATGTATTTCAATACGCATTTCGCACCGTAAATAGTCTCCACGCTCTTGATGATATCAGTGAGCTTGGAAATGTAAATAGCCTGGGTCTCCTTCGAAAATGTTCTCACACTTCCCAAAAGTCTTGCGCTATGAGGTATGACATTATTAGTCTCTCCTGCATTGAATGAGCCAAAGCTAATAACAGAATTTTGGCTGGATGGCACAAAATAATTCTTGATACCCTCAACCTCAGTAATGATTTTGCTGCCGACAACTATGGGGTTGATTGATTTATGCGGTATGGCACCATGTCCCCCTTTACCCTCAATGGTAATGTCAACTATGTCTGTTCCTGCCATTATAGGACCTTTTCGAATACCTATCTTGCCACTTTCTAGAGATGGCCAGATATGACACCCCAGAATATAATCCACATCAGGGTTTTTTAACGCACCGTCGTTGATCATTTGTAATGCACCACCAGTTGTTTCCTCGGCAGGCTGAAAGATAAATTTAATGTTGCCCTTAATGTCATTTTTGATCTCAGCAAGAATTTTCAGTATCCCTAGGGCGATTGTTACATGTCCGTCGTGTCCGCAGGCGTGCATTCTACCCTCGTGTTTTGAAGCAAAATCAAAGGAGTTTTCTTCCTTCAACGGAAGGGCATCCATATCCGCTCTATAGGCAATGGTTTGTCCTTTATGTCCCCCATAAAGAGTTGCTACTATTCCATTTTCACCGACGCTTTCATTAATCTCAACATCAAGCATTCTGAGTTCTTTTAATATGTATTCTCGTGTTTTGGGTAAATCACTTCCCAGCTCGGGGATTTGATGCAAATCTCTGCGGATTTTGATCAAGTCTTCAAATATCCGGTAAGATGTTTTATCAACAGACTCTAAAAGTTTTATATCAATCATTCTGATTCTCCTTGAATATTATTAAAGAGGGAATATATTCCCTCTTTGATTATATCTGAGTTCTACCTTCCAATGCCTTGACAAGGGTTACCTCGTCTGCATATTCTATATCTCCACCAATTGGAATACCGTGAGCCAGTCGTGTGACTCGTATCCCCATAGGGTTTACAAGCCTGGCAATATACATGGCTGTGGCTTCACCCTCTATTGTGGGATTGGTGGCCAATATAACCTCTTTGACATCATTGTTCAGTCTTGTAATCAAGCCTTTTATATTAATCTCATCGGGGCCTATCCCGTCCATAGGTGAAATAGTGCCATGCAAAACGTGGTAATAGCCATGGAATTCTTTAATTCTTTCCATCGCTGCAACGTCTCTTGAATCTTCAACAACACAAATTACGGACTTGTCACGCTTTACATTGCCACAAATTGAGCATGGATCTTTGTCTGTCATATTGCCACAGTTGGTACAAAATTTGATCAATTTTTTCGCATCCACTATAGACTGAGCTAATTTGACAACCTGATCCCCTTTCATATCCAAAATATGAAAAGCCAGCCTTTGTGCTGTTTTTCTGCCTATACCCGGCAGTTTTGACAGTTCCTCAATTAAGTGGTTTATAGGAGCAGCATACTGTTCCATCACATCAACTCCATCTAAAACATACCCGGAATATTCAAGCCTCCAGTAACCTTGGACATTTCTTTTTCCATCATATCCTCAGCTTTCTTGGATGCCTCAGTTACAGCCGCAACAATAAGGTCTTGTAGCATTTCCACATCTTCAGGGTCAACAACTTCCGGATTGATCTGAAGTCTAAGCAATTCTCTTTTTCCATTAACGACCGCAGTGACTGCACCGCCTCCAGCTGTCGCTTCAACTTCTTTTTCTTCCAGTTCTTTTTGCACCTCAGCCATTTGCTGTTGCATCTTCTGAACCTGTTTCATCATATTGTTCATGTTTCCTCCCGGCATTCCACCAGGCATTCTTTTTCCCTTTGACATAATGTCCTCCTATTCGATTATTTCAACTTTGTCTTCACCAAACATATCAAAAGTCTTTTGATTTAATTTTTCTTTCAATTCCTGTTCGGATACTTTCGATGATGAATCTTTATCACCATTATCGATTACAAACTTCACAACGCAATTTTTTTTGAGAATGCTGCTGATGACGCGTTGCAGAAGCTCAGTATTTTCTTTATTGTTTGCTCTCTTAAAATGGAAACTGAATTTTTCGCCAAATCTTATAGTAACCTCATCACCCTCCACCTTAAAGGGCTCTGCTTCTTTCAAAACTGCGTTGAAAGTGACCTTTTCTTTTTTAATGACAGCCAGAATATTTTCCCATTGTTCTTTGATCAGTTTTAATTCCGTGTTTGCATAATTGTCGGATTTCTTGTCGGTCTTCGGTTCTGCAGTTGCTTGTCTATCATTTTTTTGTTTTTTGGTAATGATTTCTTCAGTTGGTTCTCTCTTTTGAATTGCTTCCGGTTTCAACTTTTGGCTGTTGCTTAATAGTCTGATTACCCTAGTTTCAAGTAGAATTCTGTCATTCACCGCTTTCTTGCATAGTGAAAGTGTTTCAGACAAATCCTCAATAAACGTTATATTGTCTTGCACTGATAGGGTCTTACTCTGGACTTCCAATTGTTGAGTAGCATCTTCACCAAGTTTGATGAATTTTTGACTGTCCTTGACTGATTTGATAATAAGGAGGTTTCTAAGATGCGCTATTAGATCTTCAAGAAAAGTTGAGATTTCTTTTCCTTCTGCCAATATATCATCCAGCAGCAACAAAGTTTTCCGTATATCTCCCTTAATCAAGGCATCGGTAAACTCCAGTATTGTTTTGTAGTTGACTGTTCCAAGAAGCATTGTGACATCTTTGTAGGTTATCATTTCATTGTTATGTGTCAGGCACCTGTCCAATAGGCTCTGAGCATCCCTCATGGCGCCCTCTGCGCTGTTTGCTATCATTCTAAGAGCCTCGTCTTCACTCTTCACGCCTAAATCGCTTAAAATGTCTTTAAGGCTTAAAATAATCTCATCAACACTAATCCTCCTCAGATCAAATCTCTGACACCTTGATAAGATGGTAGCAGGAATTTTCTGAGGCTCTGTGGTTGCCAATAAAAACAGCAAATGTGCAGGAGGCTCTTCAAGCGTTTTTAATAACGCATTGAAAGCACCTTTGGAAAGCATATGGACCTCATCTATTATATAGACCTTGTATTTGCTTTGGGATGGTAGGAATTTAACTTTTTCTCTAAGGTCTCTGATATCTTCGACACCATTGTTGGAAGCTGCATCCATTTCTATAACATCCATGTTGCGGTCGGAAAGTATACTCTGACAAGAATCACAAGCATTGCATGGATTTCCGTCAGTATTGTTGGTGCAATTGATGGCCCTTGCAAATATCTTTGCAGTCGAGGTCTTCGCTGTTCCCCTTATGCGTGAAAAAGTATAGGAATGGGGAGTTGATTTGCGAATCTGGTG
>JAHRFV010000227.1 GCA_019084435.1 Dethiosulfatibacter sp. | reverse complement strand
GGTATCCAGTGTAATATTTAATTGAGCCATTTGTTTCCTCCTCAGTTATTTGTTTGGTCGTACTTATATTTTAACCGAGGTTGAGCATTTTGGCTCACTTTTATTTAAATTTTCTTTTTACACCATTATACGGACTTTATCGTACGTTAGTAGTGGAAAAGCCAAATATAACAATAGAAAGCTTTAACAAAAGAGTAATTTACGTGAGATTTAAAGGAAGTTATGTAGCTTTTAGAAAAAACAGCAGGAAACTGTTCAATCAGTTGTTTTCATTTGCAACAGAGAACAATTTAATCATTCCAGAAGAAACAAAAGTGCTTACAATTTATCATGATAATCCATTTATTACAGATGCAGAGAATTTGAGGACAAGTGTAGCTATGACAATACCGAATGATGTTGTAATAAACGAAATTAACGATATTAATGTAATGAATATTTGTGGAAAATTTGGCGTTGGCCATTTTGAAATTTCAGCGATGGAATATGAATCGGCATGGCAGTATATGTATCAGGAGTGGTTGTTTAATGGAGAAGAGAAACCTAGAGACTCATTTCCGTTTGAATTGTATGTGACAGAACCACCGAAGCGATTGAAAGAGAAAAGTTTTACTGATATCTTTATTCCGATTGAGTGATGTTGAAGTAAAGTTTCATGATGAAGTGGTTAGTAACAATGATTATGAAGAATCTGTAAAGGCGATCTTATAAGTCGTTTTGTGCTTTGAAGTTTGAACCATGACTGGATATTTTTCCAAGATGGACACACCTTATAAAGGCTATCAACATGGTCCTAAATATTAACCTCTGGAAATAACGCTGCCTTCACAAGGCCCAGTGAGACTTTCAGAAGTAAAATTGGGGGGGATAGGAAATGAGTATTTACCCCGGCTACAGTACGATTTGCTATTTTATATAAAGGTTATGTGGTAACGCATGTAGAGACTATAGTAGCACTATACAAAAAAGACTAATTGTATTTGCCCATATACCCTTAGAAACCAAGCTTTTCATGTTTAGGACCGATATAGCAAATTACCGCAATAAGGAACTGAAGGATGAAATTATTGTAAGGCTAGGCTTTTGGATGTGAAATGTAGGGACATAAGAAATTCAATAATGAATACAAAATCCACTGATGATATGTTAGTGGATTTTTCTTTGGAATAATTTTTAAATTATCGTATGAATATAGTATAATATTTGTTTAAATATGGAGTTGAAAGCTAAAGGTGTATAAAGCGAATTTTGCTCAAATGGTGTAAAAAAAACAGGAAGAAGATATAAAATACTTAGTGATAGTTTTCTTTCATGAAAAACTATATAATACTACCAATGACTAAGCAAATTGCTGAAACTGTAAAGATAATCGGACACAACTTGAAGGGTAGAAATTTCACCTTGAAGCCGGTGAATAGAGATATTAACGAGAGTACTAGGAGCATGACAGATACTGAAAAATTGATATATTGAACCGGTTCACCAGTAACTATCAACGATATGATGACTAAACTTCCTAGAAATATCAGAGTAGCCCCTTCATTTATCCATTCCATGGTGATGATGTGCTTATTATCTTTGCTGATATCACCAAAACTCTTTACGACATTTTTTGTGGGAAAGAGATGTGCAACGCCCCAAAGCACGGTCAATAGAGCACCTATAACAGTTAGTATTGTATTCATGACTTGCATCCTCCTTGGCAATTATTATTGATAGTAGTCATGACAACATTTAGTTCCTTGATAGCAGTCATGACAGATAATATTTTTTCTTCTGAAACTGAGTCATAGATTCGCCTGAAGAATGAGGTTTCTCCTGCTTTATAGCGATGATAGAATGCTTCACCATCATCCGTTAAAGTCAGAAGTTTGGTACGTCTATCCTCAGGGTTCTCATTTCGATCAATTAATCCTCGCTTTACTATCCGGTCCAATGTCCTGCTGATGGTACTCGGGTCGACACCTATAGCATTCGCTATATCCAATAGACACTTTCCAGGGGTGTTACCCACATGTAGAACCAATTGGCATTGGGAAAAAGGAATACCTTCAAAGGAGTATCCATTATAATCAAAATAATTTAGATTTTTTTTAAGCACAAGAAGTTGTTCTTGTAGGTATTGATGATTCATAGAACCTCCTAATCATGTACAATACATTTAATGTATCATACATGTAAATGGGTGTCAACAAATATATTAGAGATAAACCCACAAAGGGTCTAGCGACTCAAAACACATCTTATCTGTATCCTCAACACATGTGGAGACTATTCTAGTAGCACTATACAAAAAAAGCTAATCATATTTGTCCAAACACCCCTAAAAACTAAGTTTTTGTGATAAAGACAGATATTGCGAATTATCACAATGAAGAACTCAAAGATGAAATCATCGTAAGACTAGGCTTCTTGATGTGAAATGTAGGGACATAAGAAATTTAATAGTGAACTACTCACCGCTTATAAACAATCATAGATTATTTTATCCGATGACTAACAGTCCCTGGATAACGGTTTCTAAGGTTCAGATGGCGTTTGAAACTCCACCTGAACCCAAGAACCCTGTTGATAAGTTAACATGTCTGTGAAGATTGACCAGGATGCATCTGCTATGGATTTAGCTAATTTATGATTCTTAATCATGTTTTTGATTTTTTAGGCTTTCGATATTGATCACTTGGTTTTTGTTGATCAATTCTTTTGAGCGCTTATGCAAGAAGTCTTTACGCTGATTAGAAATCTTTTCATGTTGAATGGCTATTGGTCTTTTATTTTTGTAGTAGTTATTAGAGCCCCTTACTTTGCGTGACAACGCTCGTTGCAGTCTTTTAAGCCTCACACTCCCCTCGTATAATCGAATATATGTTCTATATTACCTTGTTTAGTTGCTCTTGTCAATCTTTCAGATACAAAAATAACGTTTCATCGCCCACCTAAAGAGGTGGGGGACTTCTCGCAAATTATGTAAAAATGTATCATTGTAATCAATTATCCTTTTGTCTTCAATATCCCAAATAAATCCGAAAGCGTCTAGTTTGTTACTGGACAGTAGGATAAACCTGAGGATTTATTTACCCTGTTTTAACAGGGGCAAGCTTCCACTTTGTATAGCCAAAGTATATAAACGTGGGCATGATCACACCCATTTCTTAAAATAAAAAATCAAGCAGGATGGTCAGATGGAAAACTTAATGAAGTTTGCAATACAGTTAGCCATGCTTTCCAGTCTGCTTGATGAAAAGATGATTTCAAAAAAGAATTCATCAAGATCAAAGCTGAGTTGGAAAGATAATACAAAATAAATAGAGGTTTAAGTGGTTAGGTTGTAACCACTGTGGTAAAATTAGAATAACAATTAGGAACATAGATGAACTATCCGGAATTACCGGATAGTTCACCTTGAAAACGTCAGACAGTGTCTGACGAATTGATTAATAAATTACGGAAATGGGGGATAATGTGGAGAATGAAACAGATACTCTAATTTACCAATTGGAAGACGGAAAAACAAAAATAGATGTAAGACTTGAAAATGAAAACGTATGGATGACACAAAAGGCGATTGCAGAACTTTATCAAACAACGCCTCAAAATATAACACTTCACATAAAAAATATTTATGAAGAAGGTGAATTAGAGGAAAATTCAACTTGTAAGAGTTACTTACAAGTTCAAACTGAAGGAAATAGAACGGTTCAGAGAAATTCACGCCATTATAATCTAGAAAGGATGAAATAGAACCATCCAATCGATAAGCTTATTCTTCCTAAACAAAGAAAAAACATAAGCGCTGAAACAAAATACATCACTATATTTTTCATGATTGCTATCATGCAATTCTTATACAATAAATTATTTAACATGTTTTACCTCCTAAGAAATATCTTATATAGTTCCAGAATTCCGCATTACAGGCTATGCTTGTATATGATATTATTTTACCACAAAACGGTTCTGTAAAACGATTATTACAATAGGCCAACATTAAAGGTTGATTGCCTATATAGAGCTGTTTTACTTATCAAAGTATGTGTATGTGCATCACTGAATCGGTGAATGTGCAGTTAGAGGAGTCTCCACACATGTGGAGTGCGTTGTGTTGATAGAGAGGCTATAGGGCTTGACTTAAGGGGGAGATGGTATGTTTTATAATAATATCGAAACAGGTAGATTATTACTAAAAAACATAGATAATGGTGATAGAGAATTTGTTTTTAGTCAATTTTCCGACGATGACATAAATAGATACTTATTTGATGCTGAACCATTGACAGATATTAGTGGGGCTAATGAAATTATAGAATTTTATTTAAAACCTGAACCGCGACCACAACATAGATGGATAGTAATACGCAAAGCTGATGGGGTGAAGATGGGAACATGTGGATTTCACTGTTGGAGTGTTAAGGATTCCAGAGTTGAAATAGGGTATGATTTGAAAAAGGAATTTCGTGGAAATGGCTACATGTGTGAAGCCTTAAATGCAATTATTGAATTCGCTAAGGGCTCTATGGATATAAAGCAGATAAATGCTTGTATTTATACTAAAAATCACAAGTCTATTAGTTTGGCAGAAAAAGTAGGCTTTGTTTTAACTGGTTCAAAATATGAGCTTTATAAAGGGGAGAAATATTTACACAGTATATATTCACTAAGTTTCCAATGCAAGAATTATTTTTAAGTCACTAAAAAGCTATCTTAATATAAATAAAGTAGGGACCTGCGGTAAATATCAACTAGAATATCTAATATATTGGAGTCTAATATCAGCAATTGCCATGTATCCTTTATATAATGGTTAATATTTGCAAGCAAAAGAGTATTTTATAAAAGATCTAAGTATATTGCGTTGTTCAAAGATTTTTGCAAATCAGGTTAGCAATATAGCAAAGAAATTGTATTTAACAATACCAAAAATTTAATCTATTGAAAATCTTTTGACAAGAGTTTGTAAAAAAACCTAGAGGAGTTTAAGAAGGCAAAGGGAAGAGGTAAATTATGGAATTAGTAAAATTAGACAAGGGATTTAAGGATGAATTATTAGAAGTATGGAAGATTGCCTTTGAGGAAGATGAAGGCTTTAACGATGAGCTTTGTGGACATTTCTTTAATCATGAGAACCTATGGGAATGTGCCTATGGGTGGATAGATAATAATAAATTGGTTTCCACCTATCTAACCTTAGATGTAGATGTACTAATTAGAAATAAGGAGTTCAAAGGACATTATATAGATGGTTTAGCAACGCTACCTTCCCATCAAAGAAGAGGCTTAATTAATGAACAAATGCTAAAGGATGCAAAGTATTGTTTCAAAAACAACATTCCGTTGATGTTAGTAGATCCATCAAGGGATTCCTTTTATAGAAAATTTGGTTTTGAATTTGCTATAGATAAACATAGAATAGTCCTAGATAAAAACTTTTGTTCCCGAGAGGATTATAAACCTAAATACATTGTAAAGGCAGATATAATAGCAGAGAATAGTGAGCTACAACAAGCATATAAAGACATGAATGAATGGCTATTTAAAAACTCAAGTTACAATGAAATGAAATGGCCAGAATGCTATGAGGACATTAAGTTTAAACGAAGAGATATGACAATTGCAGTAGCTTTTGGCAAAAGTAACAAAGTCTGTGGATATATGCTATATAGTAGGGAAGGTAACAACGTTAGGATTACTTCATTCCGTTATCGAGATCTAAATGCATTTTATGGCCTTAAGGAATACATGCTGTCTTTAGATGAGAATATAGAAAGCTTTTCGTTTCTAAGCATTCCCCAGGATTTTCCTATTGATCTAATGCTTAAGGATCTAGGAAGACCAGAGAAAAAACTGTACTTTGGTAGCTGGATTTCTAGGATGATACGAATTATTGACTTTAAAGGATTTTTAGAAGGAGTTATAGAGAAGGCTCCTAAAAGTCCGATTTGCATTCATATAAAAGACCATATAATAGCTGAAAATGAAGCCTTCTATACAATATTACCTTGTGGAGAAGTAAAAAAAGAAAGTAGTGGGAAAAGTGATGTAACTACCACAATAACGGATATTGTGCCTTTATTAACGGGATTAAAGTCTGCAAGAGAGCTTTATTATTATGGAAAACTAAAGGTTAGTGAAAATGAGAGTGTAGAGCAATTTCAACCAGTAGCCGAAGTAATAAAACAAATTGATGAAATTCTACCAAAGGTTACCACCTATAGTGCTGATGAATACCTTGCACCATAATAAGCAAGTTATTTTAGTAAAAGGAGGGCCAACCCTCTAATTATTCTGCGAAATAATATCAGGGTATGAAAAACGTGATTTTTGGCTTAGTGAGAACATATTAAAACAAGTCTTTACCTCTGTGACAGAGCGATTTAGATGTTTTTTAGATTTGTCAGGGTTGAGAAATCAATATAGATGTTAGCATAACAGTTGTAAATAGGTTTACCAACAGGCTCGAAATATGTTAAGATGCTAATTAGGTATAATATTATATACAGGTAGAACTGAGGAGTAAATATGCGAAAAGTTATTTTGTATATTGCAATGAGTTTGGACGGATATATCGCTGACAAAATTGGCGGTGTTGATTTTCTTGTTGGTGACGGCAGTGAACCAGATAATACGGGAAGCTATTTGTCTTTCATTGAAACGATAGATACAATAATAATGGGCTATACGACTTATCATCAAATAGTCACAGAACTATCTCCAAATGAATGGGTTTACAAAGGTAAAAAGACCTATGTGCTTACGAGTAAAGATGAACAGTCAACTGACGAAATTATTTTTACAAGTTTCGATCTAAAGAGTTTACTTAATAAGTTGAAAAGCGATGATGGAAAGAGTATTTGGATTTGTGGAGGAGCAAGTATTGTTAATCAAGCATTAGATTTAATTGATCAGTTTTGTATAACGATTATTCCTACAATTCTTGGGGACGGTATTCCTTTGTTTGCAAAACGAAAAAATGAATTACCGGTAAAACTAGTTACTACTAAGCAATATAACGGCATAATTGATTTGATTTACGAGCGGAGATTATGAGTTTTATAGAGAAACAGTCAAATGCCAATTTGGCAGAACATATAATAAGGAGGTTTTGTAGTGGCTGATAATTAAAGAGTTTATTTCATACCACCATTGCCTCCTAAACGAGAAAAGTGAGTAGGTATTTACTGTCGATTGAGTACAAATAGTACCGAACAACTAAAGAGCCTTACCACACAAGTGTCGGCTCTTACAAGGTTGACAGCAGCTAATCCTAAATGGTTATTGGTGGATGTTTACATTGATATTGCTTCATGTAAGACTGGTTCATCACGAAAAGAGTTTACTCGTATGCTACAGGATTGTACTTCGTATGATATAGAAATTATCCGTTGTAAATTCTAATGCACCTATTCCAATATAAATTATCATGATAAAATCATCTCAAAAATATCTATTGAGGTGATTTTTTATGGCTAGAAATGCAAACCCGGAATACTGGCAACAAGTTCTGTCAAATCAAAGCGCAAGTGGGTTGACACAAGTTCAGAGGTGTAATCAAAAAAACGTCAACATTCATAACTTCCGCTATTGGAAGGACGATTAACGGCTGCACCCATCACTGAAAATGAATCAAACGATGTGAAATGGGCATTAATCACTAGCCCCAAGACCAAAGACCCTCAAGATCAGGATGAATCAATGATTCGTATCCGAATCGTGAAAGCCATTGTCGATGTAGCTGCTGATGTGGATATTAAAGCACTTTCTAGAGTCATCTGTGTATTGATGCAACATGTTCTGTTGCAATCGCATCCATCAGGTTAATCTTGCACTTGGGCTAACGGATCTAAGGAAGTCCATAGATGGCTTTTAGATAAGCCCACCATGAAAAGCATTGAACTAGACCTTGAAGAATTAACATACAAACGCAAGAAAGAGGCAACAAAATCCAGGAAATCCTACAAGGAGTTTGGAGAGGAAGAAGTTCTCTATACCCTCCCTGCTCATTAACAAAACTGTCCATGTTGTGATAATGCGCTTCATGAGATAAAAGTGATTGTTCGAAAAGAACTCAAAATCATATGCATTAAAGTCACTCACGAAAGAAGCGCAGCCTAGCAAATCCAAGGCGAATGAAGCCCTTAGATTCTTTACGAAAATCTATAGATTCGAAGCATCCTACTTGGTCGTAAGAGCTTTCACTTTGCCAAGTCTCCAATAGGTGCCATCGCAAGCGGGATTTGTTATAGCATTATAGAAACAACCAAAGCCAATGGATTAATACCCTATCAATACTTGAATTTCCTATTTGAAATGCTACCGAACATAGATTTAGACAATCATGTTGATTTGAACGCTCGTTTACCCTGGTCTGAAACTTTGCCTGAAATCATAAAATGAAAAAATGTTGGAAAAATAAACTTATAGTTGAAACTCTAACAGAAACATGTTAAAATTTACCACATACACACGAAAACGGCAAACTTATTGAAAAATAAGGTCGCAAAGCTAGAGGTCTAAGGCATATATGCTATGATGGCTCAGCTTCCAATGGTGTTTTTTTGCTGTGATATTATCAATAAATATGTTTTGAAGCTTTACTGATAGCAATTGGCTTCGACATCTTTGGAGAACAGCATGAAAGAGCGTTTTGAAAAATTTATTCGAATGAAATTATTTGCAGTAGTTGCAGGACTGGTTGTCTTTTCTCTATTTTCTTCGCTATTTTATAATTATGTCACCAACCTGCGTCGAGATTTGTATCTACAAGTCCGTAATGAGCTTGAAGAAAAAAGCGATAAGATAGCACTAAGTCTTACGCATAAGCTGTCATATGTACGAATAATTGAAGTTTTTGTCAGGGACAGTCTGCAAGATAATCACAAGATTGATCCCAAAAGCTTTGAGAGCTTTGCGACACTCATTTGTAACTCAAGTGAAAGCATCATAACTGTTGCCTTATCACCTGATGGAGTGATGCAATTCATCTATCCTCAGGGCGGAAATGAAATGATGATAGGGTTCGATTTATTAGCTGAGCAAACTAGAAGCGAGTTTGTTCAGCGTTCAATAGATACCCGTAGTATAGTGACACAAGGACCAGTTGATGCAAAACAAGGAAATATTATCATAATCAGCTATTCGCCGATTTTCATAGAGCAGGACGGGCAGGAACAGTTTTGGGGTATGGTTAGTATTGCAATTGACTTCGAAAAGTTCTTGGATATTGTTAATATAAGGTTTTCTACCGATTTGTCTGATTACTTAATCCATGTGTCTGCAATCGATGGAAACACAGACTTTTATTATGGAGACAGAAGTCTGCTTGATAAGAAATTCTTAGCAGATCTCGTCGTGTTGCCAGGTCTGACGTGGCAACTCTATGCGCATCCGAAAGGGAGTTGGCATCGCGATGACTATCGAGGGATACCAATTTTTGTTGTTGGAATCCTTCTGACATTAATAGTAGTTTACTGCGTAAAAAAGATAAACCGGAAGTATAACGTGAATCAAGAAAACGCCACACTTGATTCTCTGACCAGGTGCCAAAATCGGTTTGGATTTGATCGGCTTCTCGCAGATAAGGCAAACCTGGAAAAGGGCTTTGCCTTGCTTGTGATAGACGTGGATGATTTCAAGATCGTAAACGATACTTTTGGCCACAATGTGGGTGACTGTGTATTAAAAGAGTTGACCGAAATTTTTCGAACTGCAATCAGGCAATCAGATGACTTGTTTCGGATTGGTGGGGATGAATTCGTGATCATTCTAAGGGATTTGAGAGACCAGGCAGAGATTGCTTCCGTTGTGAACCGCTTGATTAGCAACGCATACAAATGCTTTGTATTTGATGATCAAAAAATCTGTGTATCTCTTTCTGTTGGTATTGCCGTCAGCAATGATGAAGCGTCAACAATTGCAGAGTTATATAAAAAGGCAGATATGAACTTATATTGTGAGAAAGAAAAAGGCAAAAACCAGTTCGTTTTGTGTTGAAATCTCACTTACTGGGATTAACTTCAGTGCTTTAAAGCAGCTTCACAAGATGGCAATGAGTTAAAACATGTGGTCGAGTAGACTACATATATATTTGAAGATTCAGTTGGATGGGAGTGATTTCAGAATTGCTTCAGACTAAAGTTTAAGTATGAAAGCAATTGGAGTAAGGGAGGATTCATTTTGGAAAATGAAACTAAACAAAATTCACAAAGCAAACGTTATCCTAACGGAACCAACGTTAAGCTTGCTGTTAATGTGCTTTTCTTTTCAAGCCAAATTTGGAAGAAGGCATTAAAGTACATGGTCCCCTTGGTAATTATTGCTGTAGCGGCAGCATATTTCATCTACAATAGCGTGAAGATGCAAAACTTATTACAACTGCAAATGGAACAGAACTTTATTATCAATGTAGAAGCGAATATACTGGATGATGATATCGATAAAGTTCTGACGATGTTGGTGTATTTGCTGGAACTGGATGATAAAGATAACCTGTTTGACGATGCGGGCGATGCCAGATTAGAAATAGTGCAAATTTTTAAAGATTCGCTTATTAGAAAAATGAAAAACACTGATATATATACAGAAGCAGTTATGATTGACATTGACGGTAACGAACTGTTCCGGCTCGAAAAAACTGACGAGGGCGAAATGGTTGTACCGGATCATGAACTGCAGTCTAATAGGGACGATTATTATTTTGACAAGGTGTTGGGGCTTGAAGTGGGGCAGACGTATATCTCAAGAATGGACGTGCAATCAGAAAACGGGAATATTGTCAAATTGGATAGACCTGTAATTCGTTTTATGAGAGCACTCAGGGATCAGCATGGAGAAATCAAAGGAGCGCTGGTTCTGAATTATAATGGAAAATTTATCCTGGAGAGAATGGCATTGGCTGACCAGCAAACAAACAATCTGTTGCTAATAAGTGCTGACGGGAGTTGGATTTATGGATCAGAGGGATTCGCTCATCCTGAACGTGAAATGGAGCGATTTCAAAACGTTTATCCGAATGTTTGGAGAGAAATACTGAACAAAGACCAGGGCAGTCTGGTGACTTCTGAAGGATCTTTTGTGTTCAAAAAGGTTGATTTGTATAGAAATCTTGGCATTGACTATGTAACAGATGACGGATCATATCCATGGATTCTTGTTTCTTTGATCCCTGACACAATTCTTTCCCAAACAAACCTCAATACCCTTATAACCATATCGGTAATTACTACACTTTTTGTGTTGTTAGTGGCATGTATCATTGTTTTAGCTTTGCGATCAAATTATTCAGTTCTTATAGAAAGAGACAATCTAAAGACGATGTATCGATCCTTGGTAAATACACAGCAGGAAATGATCTGCCGTTACTTGTCTGACACCACATTAATTTATGTGAACGATTCTTACTGTCAGGCCTTTGAAAAGTCTAGAGATGAGTTAATAGGCCGGAAGTATCTGGAGTTTATACCGCCTGAATTCCATAAAGATGAGCTAGCGGCACTAAAACGATTATCGCCAGCCCACCCCGTGGACACAAGGGAGTTTGAAGTGACTGATCCTGAAGGAAACATCCACTGGCAGGAATGGACAGATGTTGCCCTATTTAATGAAGCCGGAGAGACTATTGAAATTCAGGGGACAGGGCGCGACATCACTGAAAACAAACAGGCTAAAGAGGAAATCCTCCGCCAGCGAGACCGTATAGATGCCATCTTAATGGCCTCCTCTCGTTTGAACGCCAATATGGAACTTAAAACAATATATCAAATAGTCTGTGAAGAGATCTGTAGCTCACTTCAGGTTCCATGGTCGCTTGTTCTGCGCTATGATACAATAAACCAGGGTTTTCATTTAGTCGATGGCATGGGTCTGACATCAGAAATGACCAGGAACATGGAGCCTCTTCCCTGGGAAATCTTTGATACAATTATTCAAAAAACAGGCAATGCTGGTATAATGAAAGATCTTACCCTGGTGCCTAACCTAGCTTATGCTGAACTAATTCTGAAGCATGAAATGAAACAATTGGCCTATTCTGTGATAAAGAGAAAAGGTGTGACTTTGGGTGTACTTATGGCTGGAACCAGGACGGAGTTTCTCCACCCCGATGACTCTGTCGCACTACTTGAAGGTCTGGCTGACCAAACTGCTTCAGCCATCACCAACGCAGAGCTATTTAAGGAGACTGTGGAGCGCTTGCGCCAGGTGCAAGCCTTGCGCAACATTGACTTAGCCATCACCGGTAGTTTGGATTTGCGAGTCACCTTTCAAGTTATTCTTGATGAAGTCACAAGAATGCTAGGTACAGACGCCGCCGCTATTTTGCGTCTCGACCCGTACTCAGGAAACCTTAAGTATGAGCAATGGCGAGGCTTTCAAAATATAGACCTTAATAAGATTATCATTCCAATGGGAAAAGGGTATGGAGGTCGTATTGCTTTAAATCGTCAATCCATTCAAATCCATGACCTGCGGGAAAGTGAACAAGATTCGATTCAAGATTCCATTATTGCTGGTGAGCGTTTCAATGCCTATTATGGCGTCCCTCTCATAGCCAAGGGGTTAGTGCTGGGGGTACTGGAGGTCTTTCATCGAGACAAGCTAAATTCTAATGGAGATTGGTTGTCATTTTTGGAGACTCTGGCTGGCCAGGCAGCCATCGCTGTGGATAATGCGGAACTGTTTTCCAAACTGGAGCGAACCAGCATAGATTTACTTCGGGCCTATGACGCCACTATTGAAGGCTGGGCTCATGCCCTCGATCTTAAAGATGAGGAAACCGAGGAGCACAGCCGCCGGGTTACGGAATTGACTATGCGAATTGCCAGAAAAATGGGTATAACGGAAGAAAATTTAGTACACGTGCGCCGAGGGGCTCTTTTGCACGACATCGGCAAAATGGGAATCCCTGATAGTATTTTACTCAAACCAGGCAAACTGACCGATGAAGAATGGGATATTATGCGCAAACATCCGGTTTATGCATTTGAAATGCTCGCGCCGATTGATTACTTACGCTCAGCAATGAATATTCCGTATTGCCACCATGAAAGGTGGGATGGCAGCGGCTATCCTCGTCAGCTTAAAGGTGACCAGATTCCATTGGAGGCACGTATCTTTGCAGTGATTGATGTATACGACGCATTAACCAGCGACCGCCCTTATCGCAAAGCCTGGACTAGAAAGAAGGTTTTGGAGTATATCCAGGAACGGTCTGGCATAGATTTCGATCCCAAGGTAGTGGAGGTGTTCATGGAAGATATAGGAGATCAGGATTATCAGTTACTTTAGACCGCCTTAACAGAATGAAAGCCAAAATCAATTAATTTTCTCCTGCTTCTTCAAGACATGATAAAAAGCATTAAACAAAGCTTCTATGGCTTTTGAGTTGATTTGCAGGTGATCAAAGCAGTGTAAAATATATTTTGAAAGGTTGTGAGAGCATTGAACCACAAACGGATAGACGATATGACCAAGCAAGAACTGGCAGCAGAGTTAAAACTGATTATGGCTGAAAATGAAGCATTAAAAGAAAGTGCCAAAGCTATATTAACACAGCAAGAATTTACTCAATCTGCTGGAGAAATATTTGCTTTGTGTAAAAAAGTTACAGGCGCTACCTCGGGTTATGTTGCACTTTTGAGTTCGGATGGATCAGAAAATGAAGTGTTGTTCTTAGACTCGGGAGGTCTAATGTGTACTGTCGATGAAAATCTCCCCATGCCTATTAGAGGGTTAAGGGAAACAGCCTATCGATCACTTAAAGGGGTATATGACAATAGCTTTGCAGACAGCCATTGGGTAAAGTTTATGCCTGAAGGCCATATGCGATTGGACAATGTCATGTTTTCCCCTTTAATCATTGAGCAGCAGGCTATTGGTTTAATTGGACTAGCAAACAAAAGAGGAGGATTTACTCAGAGAGACATAGATTTTGTCTCTAATCTCGGTGATATAGCTGCCGTAGCCCTTAGAAACAGCAGAAACTTAGAATCAGTTCATTATTTAAGCTTTCACGATCAGCTCACCGGAGTTTACAATCGCCGCTATTTTGTCAATGAAATAAAGCGCCTTGAAGATTCACGCGATTACCCGATTGCCATCATGTCAGTGGATCTGGATGGACTAAAAACGATTAACGATACCTTTGGCCATATGTACGGCGATAAATTTTTGCAAAATTGTGCTTCAGTACTTAGAAAAGCTGTTCGTAGTGGTGATCTTATTGCAAGAGTTGGTGGTGATGAATTTATCATTGTGCTACCCCGCACCGGTCTATCAACCGGTCAGAAAATTATTGATAGAATTAATCAAGAAATTGCCGAGCATAATAAAACGCAAAAAAGGTTGCCCTTGGGGATGTCTGTGGGTTTGGCAGTCTGCGAGAATAGAACTCAATCCTTGGATGAAACTTACCACGAAGCTGACAGGGTTATGTATGAAAACAAATTTCAGCGTAAACGTAGCAAGATTTAGACTGACTTTGCCGCATTTATATTAGCATATTGAGCACATGGATGTAAAAGACTTCTATCGTCGCTCGGAAAAGGTATATTCCATAGTTCATTATGATGTGATTTGTATAAAAGTTGTATAGAAAGATTGATTATTGTATGTTTTTGTGTTATTTTATTATATGAGTTCTATAATTATAATTGCAAGGAACTTTATAATCTTTTAATTATGTTAGATGTAAATAGTCAAAGGCAAACTTACTGAAAGGTAAGGACGCAAAGCCATGGGTCTAACGAGTTTTCTATGACTGCCAGGTTGCCTAATAAATGGAATAATTCTATTTTTAATTGGGCACCTGAATTTGTTTCAGGTGTCTTTGATTCCAAGAGTATTGGTGTGAGTTTAAAACTTTTAGATTTCAAGAGACAAGTAATGTTTAGAGTCCAAATCAAACTGTGAGGTGATACTTGAAATGAAGGGAATGCGTTCATTTATCATAACAATGGTTCTTGTTGTAACAGTTACAGCATCAATTGGTTTTTATTTAACAAAAAATTATAAGGATTCATACTTGTCAGAAATAAAGTTGGATTTGAATGAAAACGTCTTGGAGTATACGGACTGGATTGAAAGCGTGATCAATGATATTATCGTATTGATAGAAAGTCACGCTGTAATGTTATCTAGTTATGACTTAACATCATCTGAATTGGCTGAACATTTTAAGCTTATAAACCAAAAAAAAGGATCTATCAGCAGCATATATTTTCTTAGTGAATCCGATGGTAGCGGTGTGAACTCCTCAGGCTATTTAAGCATTACAGATATAGGCGTGGATTTAAGGCAAAGACCATGGTATATTAATGCTGTAAAATCTACTGAGGTCGTTATCAGTGATGTTTATAGGGATGTAAGAAAAGACAAAGCAGTGCTTACCATATCATATGCAGTTTGTAACGGAACACAACTTAAAGGAGTATTGGCGGTTGATGTTTTTTTAGGCACTTTATATAACGAGTTGGCAGGTATAACCACATGGAGAAACACTTATAATTATTATCTTGATTCACAGGGTTCTGTTATTCTACATCCGGCTGAAGAACTTCTAGGAGTATCTCTACCAAATATCACTGTTCAACAGCTTGAAGATATGAACATTGAAAATGAGAACATGAGTAGTACCTATCAAAGAATCTGGAATGATTATTTTTCAAAATTGGATAAGGGTTTTCTTGAATATACAAACCGTAACAACAAAGTGGTTTATGCAGTATTTAATAAAATTCCAACGCTACAATGGACAGTGGTAAGCGCTTTTGATTCCACTGAAATCATAAGTAATACTATGGAATACAGTTTGTTAGTTGTCTTGGTTAGTCTACTATTGATAATATTTTTTGGCGCACTTTTATATTATTTATTAGTCTGGTCATACTCAAAAGACCCTATTACGCGAACTGATAATACAAAAATGATTCAAAAAATAGTTAGGAATAGACAGAATAAAGAGGGCGCTTGTATTTTACTATTCATTGACCTGCGCAACCTTTCGTCTATAAATGATAAATATGGCATAAGAGGCGGTGACTTGGTATTAAATAAATACAGTAAGACACTACAGAGTTTAGTTAAAAAACATGGTAATTTGATAACAACTAAAAATATGAATTTCATGGTTCTCTTTTATAATGATGATTGGAATAATGCAGTTGAACTCACTAATAATATGGACAGGGAATTGAATAATTTACCGTTGGTACTAAAGGATACAGAATTGCATTTGTATACCTTTTTAGGGCTAACAACATTAAATCTTGATGCTAAGAGAGAAATTGAACAAGAACTTGAATTTGTTGAAAAACTGTTTACTGAATACAAGAAATCAGGAGCGGATAGTCCTTTGATATGCAATAATTTCAATGAATTATCAGATCAAAAAAACTCAGAGATTGAATTAAAAGATAAGCTCTTAAAAGCAGTAGAGGAAGATAGAATCGTCCCGTTCTTTCAGCCAATACACGATATGAAATCTGGAACAGTCGATAAGTTTGAAGTATTAATGAGGATTCAAGAAGGAAATAGTTTTCTATCACCATATCCTTTTATTGTTATCGCAGAAAAGTATAACTTGATAAATACGATCGATTTAATTGTTATATTCAAGGCTTTAGATTATAAAAAGAGTAACGATAAGAACGATGTTGTTGAATTATCTATCAATATTTCAGGAAAGAGTCTTCGTGATGAAACATTCATAGAAAAAGTATTGGTGAGAATTGATGCATTGAACATAAAGCATTCTAATATAACATTCGAAATTACTGAAACCTATAACATTTATGAAATGGACAAATTGATAGAGATTGTTCGCAAGTATAGGAACTTAGGATTTAAGTTTTCTATTGATGATTTTGGTACAGGGTTTTCGTCTATGAATTATATTAAGCATATTCCGGCAAATTACTTAAAAATAGACGGATCATTTATTAGAGACATCGATACTAATATGGAGAGCCATCATATTGTGAAGTCTATTATAAGTATGGCCAAGGCGTTTAATATCAATACGGTAGCTGAATTTGTAGAAAGAAAGGAAATTATGGAGATGCTGAAGGAAATGGACATTGATTTTGGACAAGGATACTTCTTTGGCATACCAGAACAGCATTTTAGTTTTATTGATAATTTGTTGGATTAACTATATCTTAGATATTATTCTCTAATAATAATCTTGAAGATGAGATTAATAATGAATTTATGGGATGATTTTATAATTTCATTAACACACGACAAGAATTTGAGTTGATTGTTTATATATAAGGGTTTTTGTGATTTGAGATCTGGTTTTAAGACGGGTTCTAAATCACGGATACTTTTACTGGAGGATAATGGTTATGATAGATATAGTATTCAGCGATAGTGCCTGTGGAAGTCTAAAAGTTGCTCAGTATATTGATAATAATTTTTTTAACAGGAGATGTTAACCAATGTACACAATAGTGAGCGCATCGCCAAAGGACACAAATTTATTAGCTAGTCTAGAAATCAGATCTGAATCTTATTGGGGCTATGGTTCCGATTTTATGGATAAATTCAAAAAAATATACTTAATTACTGAAGAATTTATATTGAATAATCCAACTTATATTCTTAAGGACAATGAAATTATAATCGGGTTTTATGGAATATTGCTAAATAATGATGAGGTCTCATTAGAATATCTATTTATAGAACCTACGTATATTGGAAAAGGATATGGCATAATGCTATGGAATCATGCTCTTGAAGAATGTAAAAAACTAGGTATTAGAGAATTTACAATTATAACTAGTCCAGATGCAAGAGGATTCTATTTGAGATTGGGAGCAACTGTTTTTAGTCAAGTAGATTCATTAATATCAAAGGGAAATAAAACTCCTAAACTTATTTATAGATTATAATTAATTACCATAATACTTCAGATTTACTAACTTCACAATTTCATAAAAGTAGAAGTGTAGGAAGTAAAAGCCTTTGTTAACGCTGTATCTATGGTGTTTTCAGGGATTTTTTTATTGTTAATATGTTTACATTGATAACTATTTGGAAATATCTTATACTTTACGTTAAAATCAAATATTTAAATAATAAAGTAACCTTGAGTGAATATTCTGGTTAAAATAAGTAGCATAAGTTGGGTAGATATAGTGAATTTGTAGACTTAGAAATACAAGGGTTGAGGTGAAGTATTTTGAGAAGTAGAAATATCATTGAGGAGTATTATGAATATCGAGACAAGATAGGCAATAGAACAAAACTCTACAGAGTAGTTGCTAAGAGGTATGCCGTAGCAAGTGCTCTGTATCCAGGAAGCCATATTGATATTGCACCATCTTTGGTTATACCTAAGGTAGTTTATGTTGATAACTTCAAAGGAGCGATTAATTTCTTTAAAAACATGGAAATGATAAAAGAATATCTCACTGAGAATAAAGAGTATGAGAAGCCTTGTGACATAGTTTTCATGGGTCAAGACTATACAGAAGAATTAGATGCTGAACCTGTTGATTTGATCATTTCTCAATATGCAGGCTTTGTTGGGCAAGCAGCGAAAAAGTATTTAAATACGGGTGGCATTTTGTTGTGCAATGATAGTCATGGAGATGCCACTTTAGCCAGATGTGATGATGATTTTGAGTTCATTGGAGTCATAGGTAAGAATAGTAGAATCATCGATACCAAGCTGGATGATTATTTTGTATTGCCGAGGAGTAAAAATGTTGATTTGGTCAAAGTCAAAGAGAAGATGAAAGGACCGAAATATAAGCTAACAGCTGAAAACTATTTATTCCGCAAAGTCAGATAACTCATTATAGGCTAACATACTTGACTTCTCAAGATTTCTATCGCAATACTAGATACCAATCAAAGGATTTGAGGTAATGCAAATGACCAATGAGCAAAAAACGAAAATCATTGAATATATGTAGCTGCAAGTTTAACGCTAGATGAGTAATCAGAGTTCAATTTGATGGTTCGTTCTTTTCACAATACAGCTTAGATCGTTATTAGTATTGACTACAAAAATTGAGAGAGGTATAATTAAATTGACCACATTGGTCAATTGGCTATAAAGTTGAAATCGAACGGTATAAATCGGAGGTAATTATGAAAAAGAAATTGATTATTGCACTAGTTATACTTTCGCTTGTGGCAGCAGGAATATTTTATATCCTGACGACCGGCAATATCGGCACAAAATACAATACCGCTGACGCGACAAGAGGGGAAATAGAAAAGTATGTCGAAGAAGTGGGAACTATCAGTTCTGAAAATATAAGGCGCTATTATGGAAACAGCGTCAACAGAGTTGAGAAGATCGAGGTGGAACTTGGAGAACAGGTAAAGCAAGGACAGCTTCTATTGAAATTTGAAGATACAATGGATCTTGAGATTCAAAAGGTCAAAAAACAGATAGATGCCATGGAAGCTACCTATGCAGAAGCCTTATCAGGAGCGGATTTTGAAAGCATCAACAGCGTTAAAATAGAGATATCGAATATCAGAAACAGTATCAGCTTGGCAGAAGAGCATAAGAAAAGAATAGAAGAGTTATACAAGAACGAGGTTGCGACAGCCATTGAATTAGAACAGGCTGTTAATAATCTGGATCAGCTCAGAAGCAGACTTGCCACAGCACAAAACAGCTATAATCTACTGGTAAAAGATCTGTCCGAAAACATGAAAACAAAATATGAATCCGAAATTGATGTTCTTCTTCTAACATTGGAAAGCCTAGAAAGAAACAAGGAGAATTCCATTATTTATGCTGATTTTGATGGTGTCATAACAGAATTGAACACATTTGAAGGCGATATTCCCTCCGGTGGAATGAAAATTCTTGAAATTCAGGATCCGTTGAATAAAACCGTTTTAATTGATTTTATGGTTGTGGATGCATTGAATATAAGACCAGGTATGAATGCGATAGTTAATGATCATGATTTAGGAATTGTTATTGAAAAACTGACTGTTGGGAAAATCTATCCAAAAGCGTTCACAACATTTTCAGAACTGGGCGTAGAAGAAAACCGACAGACGGTTGAGATAAGATTAACAGAGTCAGGAAAAGACCTATCCTTTGGACTGAAGGTCGATACCAAAGTGATGATTGAAGAATCAAGGGAAGCATTGTTTATACCGGAAGAAGCCATATATGAAAAAGACATGAAAAAGTATGTCAGGGTACTGGAGGATGGAAAATCGGTTGAAAGAGAAGTCATAACGGGAATAGAAAACAATAATCACATCGAGATAATAGAGGGATTAAATGAAGGAGAAAAGGTTATTTTGAATTATGAGGAAAATTGATGAACCTGTGAGGTGCCACCTTGGAAGATAGTCTTTTAAAAATAGATGAAAAAAGGAAAATAAGCATAATCAACAGCGCGATGGAAGAGTTCAGTAAAAATACCTACGAGCAAGCGTCGACCAACAGAATTGTAAAAAAAGCAGGTATATCAAAAGGCTCACTGTTCAATTATTTCAAAAGCAAAAAAACGCTGTTTGACTATTTGAAGATATTTTCCGTTAAGGAGATAGCCAACGCAATTGTTGAGAAAGTCAACTGGGAGGAACCTGATTTACTGAAACGCGTGAGCGAGATAACGCTGATCAAGCTGGAAATCCTTCGCAAATATCCTCATCTTATTGGGTTCACAAAGAGAATCAATTCCTATAACTCCATAGAGGAACTGAAGGCGATATATGAAGCATATGTACCCAACATCTATGAGAAAGTATACTCGGAAAATATTGATTTTTCGCTGTTCAGAGAGGATATTGACATTAAGGTAGCAATGAGTATTCTGATTTGGACTTTTGAGAAAATGGGAGAAGACTACTTCAACAAAATAAGAGTTGGAGAGGAAATAGATGTTGATCAAATGTCGATAGAAGTCGATAAATACATAGAAACCCTAAGAAAAGGATTCTATAAGTGAGAGTCTAGCGGTAATATGTCAAGTCACAAATTTGAATAAATCGACACCAAAAGGATCAAAAAGCAAAAAAAGTCTTACACCTAAACAAGCCTCTGAAAAAACTGCAAATTTTTCACAGGCGTTTATGGCACCTACAATGTAG
>JAHRFV010000033.1 GCA_019084435.1 Dethiosulfatibacter sp. | reverse complement strand
TCTGACAGATGCTGAATCATTGGCGTATTTATTGAAATACGATACATCTCAGGGTAATTACAAGACAGACAACATCTCGTTTAAAGACGATAAGATTATCGTAGAAGGAAAAGAGTTCAAGATTTACTCGGAGAAAGATCCTGAGAAACTACCTTGGGGTGAGCTAGGAATAGACATTGTTTTGGAATGTACAGGTTTTTTCACTAAAAAGGAAGACGCTGAAAAGCATCTCAAAGCCGGTGCCAAAAAAGTTCTCTTGTCAGCACCAGGTAAGGGCGACATGAAAACCATAGTCTATAATGTGAATCATGACATATTGGATGGAACTGAAACAGTAGTGTCAGCGGCATCATGCACAACAAACTGCCTGGCTCCCGTTGCAAAAGTATTGGATGACAACTATGGCATAGTCAAGGGATTCATGACTACTGTACACGCTTACACCAATGACCAGGCTACTTTGGATGGACCTCATAAAGCAGGTATTTTTTCCAGAAGAGGTAGAGCGGCAGCAGCCAATATCGTTCCAACATCAACAGGTGCAGCATCGGCAGTAGGCTTGGTATTACCAAAATTGAAAGGCAGGCTTGATGGTATCGCATTGAGAGTGCCCGTTGTGACAGGATCGGTAGTGGATCTTGTTGTTGAATTGGAAAAAGAAACCACTGTAGAAGAAATCAACGCCGCTATGGAAAAAGCATCAAATGAAACGCTGGGATATACTAGTGATCCTATTGTTTCCAGTGATGTCATAGGCTCTTCATATGGAAGCTTGTTCGAATCCCTTTCTACCTCGAGTGTAGAAGTAGAAGGTAAAAAATTGTTCAAAATCATTGCATGGTATGACAATGAAATGTCTTACACCAGCCAATTGATTAGAACTTTAAAGCACTTGGCAACTATGTAATAAAACCAGTGCTGCGGTGAAATCCGCAGCACTTTGATGTTGGTTTAAGGAGGTTTTGTTTTGAAAAAACAGCTAAAGGATTTTAATCTTGAAGGCAAAAGGATATTGATGCGTTGTGATTTCAATGTCCCAATGGATGATAACTCGACTATAACAGATGACATTAGGATAAGAAGTTCATTACCTTCCATTAATTATGTTTTGGAAAATGGTGGAAGTGTTATTTTGATGTCTCATCTGGGAAGACCAGATGGGGAACCTGATGGGAAATATTCTCTGATTCCCGTTGCTAAAAAACTAGCTGACTTGTTAAATAAAGAGGTGGTTTTTGCTGACTACGATGAGGTAGTTAATGATCAGGTTAAGAAAATGGCGAGAAGATTACTACCAGGTGAAGTGATGTTGCTTCAGAATACAAGGTTCAGAAAAGAAGAGACAAAAAATGGAGATGAATTTGCTAAAGAAATGGCCTCTTTAGCTGACATATTTGTCAATGATGCTTTTGGAACCTCACATCGTGCACATGCATCAAACGTTGGCGTGGCTAAGCACCTTCCTTCAGCAGTAGGATTATTGATTGGTAAAGAACTTGATGCCATAGGAGGTGCGCTTTCTAAACCACAAAGACCCTTCACAGCTATACTTGGAGGAGCAAAGGTATCAGACAAGATAGGTGTTATTGAAAACCTTATTAAAGTGGCTGATAACATTTTGATCGGTGGCGGAATGGCATTTACATTTATAAAAGCCCTCGGTTACCCAGTTGGCAAGTCTCTTCTTGAAGAAGATAAGATTGACTTAGCCATGGAGCTACTAAAGAAAGCTGAAGATAAAGGCGTGAACATTTTTTTACCTCAAGATTTCAAAGTAACGCAGGAGTTTAAAGACACATCAGACTTTCAAGTCGTAAGCTTTAAAGAAATCCCAGAGTTTCATATGGGGCTTGACATAGGTGAGAAAACCATCAAGTTATTTAAATCAGTCTTAGAAGGATCAAAAACAGTGATTTGGAATGGAGCTATGGGTGTCTTTGAGTTTGATAATTTTTCTCAGGTAACTAATGAAATTGCTAAGCTATTAGCAGGTTTGGATATAATAACCATTATAGGCGGAGGAGACAGTGCGGCCGCGGTAGAAAAAGCCGGTCTAGCAGAAAAGATGACGCATATATCTACAGGTGGTGGAGCAACTCTTGAATACATGGAAGGGAAAGTGCTTCCCGGTATTGATGCCATAGAAGATTTAGAGGAGGTAT
>JAHRFV010000226.1 GCA_019084435.1 Dethiosulfatibacter sp. | reverse complement strand
CTAACATGCCATCACTCATTATCAAGAGGCTTTCGCGGCATAAACGCTGCCGATATTATCATCGGGAGTTGACGTATCTAAATATTAATACACAAGAATATTTAACAGGTCCGTGTCACATATGTTTGACGTCTCTAGAAACTAACGCAACCCTAGTTAAAAAACAAATTGACAATAGAATAAGTTTGATATATAATTTATTTTAATATTTAAGCTTGATGGTTTCAATATCACTATAAATGTTAAATGTATTAGCATTATGATAATATTTGATTGTCTATATGAAAATACGGAATGCCTTTATAAATTTCATTGAAATTAAACAGTATACTACGTGTGGTAATTAAATATATGGAATTTCTTTATTAGGAGGGGAAAACCATAAAAAAAGGTCAGTTAGAAGCCGAAATAAGTAGAGCATTAACTCAATGGGAAAAGGATTTTTTGGGTAGAGGGTCTGTAACGGTTAAGACTGACATTCTCAGAGACATGGTCATTGTGGTCTTAAAGGGTATCTTAACACCTGCAGAATATAAGCTCTCGGAAACACTAGAAGGTTTATTGTCAATAAAAAAAATCCGTGGTAACTTAGTTGAGGCAGGTAGAGATAAACTAGGTGGAATTATTACAGAACAAACTGGTGAAGAAGTTATATCTTTCCATACAGATATTAGTACTAGAAATGGTGAAAGAGTTATGATATTTAAATTAACTTCTGATTTGGAGAAAAAAATAATGCTTTAATAAACATATATACTGGGAGAACTGAGAAAGTCCATTTATGAGTAAACTAAATGAACAGTTGAAGTTAAACCGACTATTTTTAATGTAAGGAAGTATCGCCACTAACTATAAGTGCGATAACTTCCCCTGTTAAAATGGTCGGTTTTTTTATTTTTTTCCCAAGACTATACAATCTAATATAAGTTGATTGGCAAATGAAATGCATAAATTTGCTTGTTGTGTAAGAGGTGAAGTAATTAAAGTGTTAAAAGAATAAGGAGAAAAAGCTTTATAAAATACATTACAAAGTAGGGTGACAAAATGAGTTCTTTAGAAATTGCTTTTAGCAACATGGCATCTCCAGCGATATTATTTTTTATACTAGGGGTCATTGCGGTCTCTGTTAAATCAGATTTGGAAATACCGGATTCGATTGGTTCAGCTATAACGTTATATATTTTAATATCTATCGGACTAAAGGGGGGCGTATCAGTTAGTAAAACTGGCATTCAGGGATTAATAATATATGTTTTAGCCGCGGTCATTATTGGTATTGTAATTACTACTCTAGTATATGTTATAATGTCTAAGATTGGATTTGATTCGTCTAATGCCGGATCGATAGCAGGACATTATGGGGCATGTAGTAGTGTAACCCTTACGTCAGCTTTAGTTTTTCTGCAACAAACAGGAGCTAATTTTGAGGAGTTTGTACCTGCTTTATACCCTTTCATGGATACCGCAGCATTAATTACTGCTATTATTCTGGGCTATACGGGCTTAAAGAAGAAATCTACAGAAACAGATAAAAGTGATTACGCCATAAAAGACATATTACGTATTTCTTTAACAGCTAAATCGACATTATTGATCTTTGGTGGTTTTCTAATTGGGCTTATCTCAGGTGTTGAAGGTACAAAAAGTCTTATTCCATTTTATGATAATATTTTCAAAGGAGTATTTACAGTTTTTATGCTTGATATAGGTTTACTTACCGGTTCAAGATTATATGAATTGAAAAATGTCAGACCAATTACATTTTTATTAGCGATTATTCTACCACCAATCCACGCTACTATCGCCATAATTTTAGCTACTTTTATTGGCTTGAGTCCTGGAGGAGCAACAATATTGGCAGCCTTAGCCAGTGGTGCGTCCTATATAACTGCACCTGCAGTGATGAGAGATACTTTCCCTGATGCTAATCCATCTTTAGCTCTAGCCATAGCTTTAGGGATTATCTTTCCATTTAATATTATACTTGGAATTCCACTTTATTATCATTTAGCAATTATGATTTCTCAATTTATTAAATAGGGGTGGTTCAACGTGTTAAAACAGGTAGAAAAACTAATAATAATAACTGAAAGAATAATAATTTCTAAAATAATAGAATATATAGAGTCTTTAGAAATTAAAGCTTACACTATTTATCACGATGTCTCAGGACAAGGTCAAAGAGGTATGAGGTCAATATCTGGAGGGCTGAGCAGGTTTGGTGAAAATATAAGAATAGAAATAATAATTGAAGATGAAGAACAAGCTGTGGAAGTGGCTGAAAAGATATACAATAAATATTTGTCTTCAAGGTATGCCGGAATAGTATATTTAGAAAAAATTAGAGTAGTTAAGTAATTATACAAAAACACCCAGTATATCTATATAGAAGGAGTTTAGCAAATGGATAAAAGGAAAATTATTCACTCTCTTTTCAAAAATCGTGTAGCGATATTAGCAACGATGCATAAAAAGGAAGAAGTAATATCACCGATACTAGAAAATGAATTAGGAATTGAAATTGTTGTTCCTGAAGGATTTAATACGGATCAATTTGGGACATTTACTGGAGATATAGAGCGTATGGGTGATCAATATGATGCTGCTAGACATAAGGCAATGGAAGCTATGCACTTATATGATAAAACCTTAGCTTTTGCCAGTGAAGGTTCCTTTGGCCCGCACCCAGTCATTCCATTTGTACCATTTAACCGAGAAATAGTAGTATTAATTGATAAGGAGAATGATATAGAAATTAGTGGCATTACAACCACAACAGAAACTAATTATGGTCATAAGGTAGTAAGAAACTTTCAAGAGGCCTATGAATTTTCCGTAGAAAAAGGATTTCCAGAGCATCGAGTTGTTATAAAAGTGAATCAGTTTACAAGTGATAAAAATCATATGATTAAAGGTATAACAAATAAAGCGGATCTTGAAAATGCGGTTGAATTTGCTCTAAAGAATTCTTATGATGGAGAAATATATATAGAAACTGATATGAGAGCATTATATAATCCAACTAGAATGAGAAGTATTGAGGCTGCTACTAATAATCTTATTAAGAATATATTCAATCTCTGCCCGAAATGTGGATGGCCAGGTTTTAAGTTGATAAATAAAAAGGAAGGGTTACCTTGTAGCTGGTGTGGCCTCCCTACTAAATTAGCACTGTCATATCACTACAATTGCAAAAAATGTGGATATACTGAAGAAAAATTATATCCAAATGGAGCAAAACAAGCAGATCCAGGAAACTGTCAATATTGTAATCCATAAATTATTAAAAAATTAAAATTAAAATTAAAATAAAAAAACTTGTTATATTACATTCATAATCAACAGATAAAATTTTGGATTTTTGTAAAGTTGAAACAGCCTATTTGATTATATGCTGTTTTTCATATGGAAAATAACTCTTCAAGATTTCCTAAATTGTATGTTTGGATAGTTCTTTTGATGAATGAGATAATACCCTTCGTCTGCATGCTTTTTAGTGCCCTTGATACATTAAAATATTCAGCCAAGGTTTTCTTTGTAAATTTTAGATTAATTACATCGCTATTCTATTTATTCCATATGTTCAAGCCCAGCATGTATATTACTATTGTGGGAAGAATTTTAAGAGTAAAGAAAAGGCCGCAGATTTCTGCTGCCACAAATGTTATATACGAGATCGGTTCTGGAGTGATAAAGACTTAGAAGATGTAATCAAGCACTCAAAGGAGAGAACACCGCTTCAAAATGTACCAGTGTGGATCAAGGGCTTAATGGCCGGTGTTGAAGCGAGAGAATCAGCTGAAGATTCAAACGAATATTACTGATTTAAGCACCCACATTGAGACTTATACAAGTTAAAATAGTGGGATAGAAATTGAGTATTTACCCCGGTTACAGTATGATTTGTTAAATTGTATAAGAGTAATGTGATACCGCACGTTGAGACTATTGTATTGTTGTCTTAATAAGGGTGACATTGTTGTTTTAGTAGCATCTGGTGCCGGTTTAAGTACGTAGCATGTATTGTGTTAAGGTGGTAGTGAAAACTCCTATAACCCAAGAACCCTGTTGATCAGGAAGATAAGGTGATTATGATCATGAAACGAGTAATTTTATTAATAGCTGTTGTTATCATCAATTGCATCGTTTTTTCCGGGTGCAACAATTCAAAACCAAAATATGAAACCCGTATGTGGTTTGATTATTTTGGTACTGATGAGATGCCGTGGAACGAGAGCAAGGAAATAACGTTGACAGAATTTCCAGGGGTCACTTTTAAATGGACACCTGAGAAAGTAACTGTGGGTGAAAAAGTATTGTTTTGGGGTATGCCTGTTTGGAATGTGTATTTGGCTGATTTGACAAACGATGGGAAACCCGAATTTTGTGCGACCGTGAGCTTTGGTTCTGGCATCATAGATAACAGGGTAATCGTGTTTGATTATGTGGCAGATAAAGAGTATCAGCTTTCTGACCGAATGAACTACGACTATTTTTTAAAGCTAGATAACGGAAAATTGATGGTTACACAAACTGACTATATGGATAGCAAGCTTCTTGAAACTGCTGAACTACAATTGGTAAACGGGGAAATTTTCAGATTCGGAAAGAAACAATAAATAGATAAGAATTATGATGTCTCATACATTCCACTTTTAAATGTTGGATTATACGAGACTTAGTATTCTGAACTAATGTATCTGGAAAAGGGGATTAGTGCAATTCCTGTAGGGTATTTATAATTAAATTTTAATATGACCTTAGCAAATTAATAATTGACGAGGTAGATAAACATGAAAAGCAAATATAGTGAAATTGTAAAACACATTCCTAATCTTGAAAATCATGGTCACTTGTATATGTATTATGGGATTCCGTATTCCGAAGAATGCTATGCATATGGTGATGATAAAGAAGTCAATAATAATCAAATTAGCCTTGAAGATAAAATCATAGAGGCATTGAAAAATGGGTACTTGATTCATCTAATTAAAAGACTGGATCAATTAGATTTAACATAATCGGATGATAGGAGTGGAAATAATATGACCGAACAAAAACAAATTGAAATTTTTGAACAGTATAACCGCAAAGGTGACGTCATCCGTTGTCCATACGGAAGGGCAAGAATCCGCCAATCACTTGATTCTTATGCAAAGGCAGCGGTAAATTTATATGGCATTATCAGCCGTGAGGACTTTGTTGATATCTTCAACAGACAAAACATCGACCAGACGACTTATGAAGAGATTTATATTCTCCTTCTACCACTTGTGTTAAAAGAGGGCTGGTACGGATTTTATAAAGAATATATCGTGCATTATTGGTTTTTTGAAGACTTTGAAGAAGCTGATTTTTTACTGAAACACCAAGCAAACAAACCCCGCCATATACCCGAAAAAACTGAATTTATTAAACATGTCAATGAATACTATGAGGATAACGATTGCTGGTGGAATGTACAAACTTTTATATGGAATTTTTTTGGTTACTCTAGAGATACCATTGAAGCCTATAAGGAAGTAAGAGATTTTATGACTTTTGGAGATGAGATAAGTGAATTGGGCTCTATTTTAGGCAGGTATAATCTTTTCTTTCGTGACGAACAACAGATGCAGGAATTTATAAATCTAATTATGCTTGCAAAAAATAACACTCGAATTTGGGATAACAAAGGGTATACGCCATCCGAGCTTTATGAGATTATAAGCAAACGCGATGAAGACATTATTAAGTTTCCTGTATTGCAAAAAAAGAAAGTCGGACGCAACGAACCATGTCCTTGCGGAAGTGGCAAGAAATACAAGAAATGTTGTGCGATATTTGAAGATACAAAAACTGCTCAGTTAACCCCGACCGAATGTAGAGAATTTTATGAGACATGGTTTGGATTAATAGCTTTTGTCAATGAGCGGGAAAGGGTAGTTAATGATAAAATCAAGCCGGAATATCCTAATTCTGTCAGCGAAATTGTTGTGCTCAAAGTAAGAGAGGTACTGTGGGAAAAGCCGAAAATAATAGATGAATATATCACTGAAATGCAACTACCTCAAGAGACAATCAACATTTTGAAGCTATGGAGAAAGAATTATAAAAAAGGAATGTTCGTTATTATGGAGCATCAGGTAGATTACGCCGTTGTAATCGCTTCGAACGAGCAGGGTGAAGATAGACTTTACGGAATTAAAGGTATAAGCAATTCTATAGCGTACACATTGAGGCGAGAATTACCGGCATTGATAGAAACTGTTATGCTTCCGTTTAAGGGTAAGATTATTTATGATAGTTTCTTAAGTCCTATACCGATAGGATTTGCGGATGGTGCAAAGGCTGCTTTTCAAGAGATGTATGATAAAGCGAAAAAACACGGGATTATTACAAGTTTGGAATAGTGATTTAAACCTTAAACGAAATTTGAAAATTGTAAAGTAAAATGTGACTTTAAGAAGGAGTGAGAATTTCATGACGGATAATACTAATTTCAAGAAGGCAGTAGAAGAATTGACAATGCTTCTGATGTATTTAACAAGATTTAATGAACAAAGCCGTTTCGAGTCAAATCTAGATATAACGTGGAAGGGATATAATTTTGACATTATAAATAAACTTGATGATGAAGGGTATATACATCAGAGAAATCACCGCTCTAAGTCCGTAGCGATTACTGATAAGGGAATGAAATTATAAATTACTTCTGAAGAAGTATAATACTAACCAAGCGACAGTGAATCGTTGAAACGGTTGTCTATATATCATGTGCAGATAACAAGTCTGTGAAGTTTGTTAATTAAGCGGGAGGATATAACGATGAATCAATGGTATAAGCATTTACAGAAACCTACTTGGGCTCCTCCTGCATGGCTTTTCGGCCCGGTGTGGAGTGTTCTTTACGTTGTCATTATAATCACTTTTGGTTCTGCAACTTACATGTATACTAAATCACAAATAACCTGGTTTGTGTTGTTGCCATTCATTCTGAATATTGTGTTCAACATAGCTTTTACACCTTTACAGTTTAAGTTTAGAAATAATAATCTAGCGCTTTTGGACATTATTCTGGTATTGCTCACATTGATGTGGGCTTTGTTTAAAATATATCCGTTTGCTTCTTGGATTGCTTTAGCAAACATTCCCTACTTGCTTTGGGTTGCTTTTGCCACAGTGCTGCAATTAAGTATTACCTGGCTAAATAGATCAACAGGGTTCTTGGGTTCGGATGGCGTTTAACGACATCTGAATCTTAGAAACCGTTATCCAGGGACTCTACAGTGCTTATCTCTCACTTGTAGAAGTGGGAGTCTTAGCACTGTTAGTCATCGGATAAATGAGAGACGGATACGCGATTACTTGAATAACTACTTATATCAGAATATAATAAGATATAGAGAAGCATATTTCTGATATATTCTAAAGTCATGTTGTAAGAATTGTGAATTTACAGTCAACATCGAGGAGTGATGCCTATGAAAAGAAAACAAGTATTTGCCCACATGTTTGATCTAAGTTGAAAAAATGGAGGTAATTAGAATGATAAATCATGGCATTCAAGAAGGTATGGTTACAGACTTCAGAAAGATAACAAACCCCCTAGATGCATCGGATACATCTGGATCAATGGAGCTTAGCTATTTGGTTTCAACGCCTGCGGTTATTAATAATATCATTGAAGCATCCAGTGAAATGCTTAACAAACTATTGCCACCGGAATTCACAACAATAGGAACATATCTTGAGATTTCTCATGAAAATCCAACCCTGGTAGGAGAGGCAATAAATCTAAGGATAAAAGTGATTAAGGTAATCCACAATGAAATATTTCTAGAATTCGAAGGAACGGACTCCGTAGGAATGTTCTGCAAAGGGAAATATGAGCGGTATATAGTCAATAAAGACAGATTATTGCAATCAGCTTACGCAAGATTTCCTGAAAGTCAAAATGTACAATGATTGTAAGAAAAAATAGACGGGGCATTTGATCGAAATGCCCCCCTTTTTTTTTCAAAAAAATAGAAAAACACCAGAATATAAAGTATACTTATATACATAGTCATTGGAGGGATACTGAACCATGTAGCACCAATGGACAGAGATTAAATGCTACTCATACAACACAGGAGAGTATAATGAGAATTGGAAAATTTGCTGAAAGGTTGAATACAACACAAGACACGATTAGATTTTATATCAAAAGAGGATTATTAGTCCCACCTAAGGTATCCGGGCAGTATCGATTTAGCGAGGCTGATTGTAGGGACCTAGAGAGGATTCTTGAACTAAAGGAAATGCATTTTTCCCTGACTGAAATACAGAAAATAATCACTTTCCAGAGGCTGACAGGTTCCAACACTGAAGAGTTTAGAAGATTATACTTATCATTGCTAGAGGAAAAAAACAAAAAAGTTTCACATGAATTAATCAAGTATAATAGACTGAGTAATTCTATTAGGGACAGTATCCATAAAATCAAAGCTGAAGAATTGGAAAACAGCAATGAGCTTGGATTCCCCATACACTCACTGGATTTATTGAGCTGCCCTCTTTGCAGAGAAAATCTTATGCTCTCAGATGGTGTTATAGAGAAGAATATGATTATGGATGCCAACATTTCGTGCAGATGTGGTTATATTGCCTCTATCAGAGATGGTATTTTTATCGATGAAGAAACGGCAAGAACAAAGCTGATGCATGGCAAACCAATGCCTACCAAAGAGGAATATCTGGAAAGTTCATCACACAAATACATCAATTTTTTATATCAAGGCATGGCTGGTATGATTGAAATGATCAATAAATATACAGATGAACCAAAGTACATTCTGGAACTGGAAAACTGTGTTGGGTTCTTTTTAATGCAATACATAAAATACCTCCCTCCCAAAACAACTTATATACTAATTGATTATGATCCGGAACGAATCATTAAACTGAAAAAGAATTTGGAGATGTTTTACGACCACAAGAACTTTATATTTTTGTGCTGTGACTTAAACAAACTCCCAATCATTGAGAATTCTATTGATGTGGCTTTAGACTTTTGGATGACCAATGATTACGCAAAATCCCATGGAGAGTTCCTCCCGAAAAAAGGGAAAGCATATCTGAAGCACAAGGGTATTTGGATAGGGGCAAATCCTTGCTTTGGAGATATCTCATCTGGTAAGATTAACAATACCGAATATCAATATTACAATAAAGAAAAAATATTGAAAGAGTTTGTTTCTGTTGGTTTTGAAATAATTGAGACAGATAGCTTTGGACCTGTAATTGAAAATAATCCTTACAATTCAGATTTGAAAGACCATGCACTTTATCAGCTAATATATGCAGGTAACAACAAATAGCAAAAACCTGGAGCAGACTCCAGGTTTTTGCTATTATTATGTATTATGATACCCATAAACAGCTTGACAAGGATATGACTCAAGACCTTAAAATTACTTGTAAGATAGTTTGTGATTTAACAAACAACAAGAAGTACTCAATGGAGGGAGAATCATATGAAAAAAAGAACTAAAAAAATTCTTAGCTTAGCATTATGCCTAATACTGGTTTTAAGCATCGCAGCTTGCTCAAAACCTGTAGAGACAACCACAGCTGCTCCGACGGAAGCAGCAATATATCAAGCAGGAACCTATACATCAACTGTAAAGGGACATAATGGAGATATGACAGTTGAGGTAGAATTTGACAACATGTCAATATTATCTGTCACAATCTTAGAACATCTTGAGTCTGCTGGAATCAGCGATTTAGCACTGGAAAGGATACCCCAAGAAGTAGTTGATGGGCAAACGTTGTCTGTTGATGCGGTTTCAGGAGCAACTATTTCATCAGTGGCCGTATTGACTGCCATAGAGGATTGCGTAGTTCAAGCCGGTGGAGATGTGGATGCACTTAAAACAGGTAGCGATACAGGCAATGGTGATACAGCCGCGACTGATGTCTACACAGATATCGTCGTTGTAGGAGCAGGTGGAGCAGGATTGGCAGCTGCAGCGGCTTCTTATCAAAATGGCGTAGAAGTAATTGTATTGGAAAAACTGGCCAACATAGGTGGATCAACTTCTTACTCAGGTGGAGGAATTTCAGCAACTGGAACCAAGTTCCAGGTTGAGCTAGGTATTGAAGATACAAAAGAATCATGGATGGAACTCTGGGTAGAGCGTCAGGCAGCCAGTAATATCACTGGGTTATACCCGAATTATGATTTTGTGGACAGATTCATGGACGAAGCTGTTGTGACAACAGAATGGCTTGTGGACTACATAGGACATGAATATGGTAGCATTGCAGGTTTTGGTATGGATCCTGTTGAGAGACTCCATTTCCCCGTACCTGTAACCGGAGCTCCTGGGGGATCAGTTCTAACTGGGAATATTGGAGATTTTCTAATGGGAAACGGAATCGAGATTCTTACAGAAACAAAAGCAACGGAGTTGATAACAGATACTAACGGTGATGTTATTGGTGTAGTGGCTGAAGGTAGAGACGGCATTATTAACATATATGCAAAAAAAGTTATCATGGCAACAGGAGGCTATGCTAGAAGCGAAGAGCTATTGGCTAGATTTATACCAGAAGCAGCTGATACTGCCGAGTTGACAACAGCAGCACCTGGAAGTACAGGAGACGGTATGCTGATGGCTGAAGCAATAGGAGCGACCTATTATGAAGAACCTTGGGTCATCGGTGTTGGTATCGGCAGTAAAGTTCCTGCTGCCAATGCATTCGCATGGGACTGGAGCAAAATGTATGTCAACGAGAAAGGCATACGATTCACTAATGAAGAGATTCATTATTCTATATTGACTAATGTTCTAATCGAGCAAGAAACAACATGGTTGGTTATGGATTCAGCTGAAGCGAATGGAACTGTTATCTCCGCTTTGGAAGCAGATTTGTCTTCATCTGAGATTGCAAAGGGTGAAACCTTTGAGGAATTAGCGGAAGCAATGGGAGTTCCTGTAGAGACTTTTGTCCAGACAATGGAAACATTCAATCAAGGAGTTGCATCAGGGCAGGATGCTTTAGGTAAGAACAGCATGTTCCTTGTTTCTGTTGAGACAGGACCTTTTTACGGTGTTAAGTTCTATCCTAGAACTATGGGTACCTTTGCCGGAGTTAAGACAAATGAACATTTTCAAGTTCTAAGAGAAGATGGATCCGTCATCAACAATTTGTATGCCACGGGTGAAGTAGCAAACAAGGTGTTGTACAACCAGGTCTACATGTCAGGAAGCGCAGTGCAGTTTGCATTAACAAGTGGTCGTTTAGCGGCTGAGCATGCTGCAAACAGTTTGAAGTAAGTCAATAATCAACATTAACTCGTGCATATAAGTTGCAGCCTTTATAATAGGCTGCAACTTTTTTATCCGATGACTAACAGTGCTAAGACTCCCACTTCTATAAGTGGGAGATAAGCACTGTAGAGTCCCTGGATAACGGTTTCTAAGGTTCAGATGTCGTTTGAAAGCCACCTGAATCCAAGAACCCTGTTGATGATTGACGGATGCTGTAAAAAGGATTATAATGTTAGTAAATTAGTAAACTAGTAAATAAAAACATATTGAATCGAAAATCAAGGCGATTCAAACAAGGAGGCATATAATCATGAAAATACCTACAACACTTAAACACAAACCTGTTGTCATATCCGACAACTATGAAAACGTTGATGGCAGATATGCATATAACACAGATGCTAAAGGTTTATCATTGGGATTAGCTCAATGGAATGACAGAGGAAAAGTAGACATTTCCGCTAAAGTATGGAGGCACACTGGAGAAAAATGGTCCAGGCAATCTGAAGAACTGCCACTTCATAGGGTGTTAGATCTTGCAATTTTAGTTTGCAGAGCAAAGCTACATTTTAGAGAAGCATATCGCTACGAAAAACTTTATGATACTGATCAACCTGTGATTGACCGCATAGGTCTTCAAGGGGATGCTATGACGGTTTCCATTTGCACGGATAACGAAAAAATAGATGAGGATATCAAACTGTTCCAACAGGCCTTGAGCAATGATGACGAGCTTATAGGAGAACGGTTGAGTTCACTTGCTAGATTATTGAGAGAAATGGGATATTGAGAATGGAATTAAGAACCGATAGGAACGAGTTGACGGTTGATTGGGCTGACAGATTCAGAAAGTTAAGTGAAAAAAAAGAATATGCAGCCTTTGTTTATTCGATGGAAGTTGATGGTAAAAAAAAATATTACATCGGCCGCACTTATTCTGGTTTTGGAAGGAATGGGCCTATTCAGCCGAACGTGATCATTCCTTTTATCTATTTCTATGTGATAGAATCAATCTTTGAGTGGTTAAAAAATAGAGCCAAAATCGAGTGCTTTATTCATACACACCCTAAGCCGAAAGAGGGATTCACAAATCGTCATTTCTCACCTGTCGATCTGAAATTATTGGGATTACACAGAATGAAATCAGTATGTGTCGTCCCTTATGAAAATAATGAAATCAACATTATAAACAAATAAATAAAAATTCGATATATTGTTTGGACATTTAATGATATAATATATCTATACCACCACAGGAAGGGCGAGATATGAATCGAAGAAATAAACTGAAAGTAATTCTTATTATTGATATTTTTATACTGCTTTTATTGATTTCATATAAAGGATATTTGGCTTTGTATGAATCTGATTTTGATTCGAAAAACATAGAAAGCATCAATAGTATAATCTCAAATCAAAATGACGACAGTTTTTCTTTTGCTGTTTTGGGTAATATCAGGAATTCCATTGATATTTTCGAGAGAAAAATCATCCAAAAAATCAACAAAGATCCCGATATCAGTTTTGTAATATCCACAGGAAACGCCGTCTTAAACGGCTCGGAAGATAAGTACAGAATACTGAATAGAAGTCTGGAAAAACTAAATGTCCCAATTATACTTGGAGTAGGAGAAAATGAAGTCTCTAGAAATGGGGATGAAAAATTCTATAATCATTTTGGACCCTTTTATTTTTCCTTTGAACACAATGGCAGCTACTTTATTTTTCTGGATACAACCGGAAAATCTTCATTCAAATGGCAAATGGCATGGCTGGAGAATGAGTTGGATTATGCTGAAAATCTACACAACGTTTTTCTGTTTATGAATGATGTTCCCTTTCAGCTAGAGAGTGATTCTATATTTGACACAGAATTACAATACATCGAGGATGTTACTTTTCGGGAATTTTTAATAAATCAACTCGGAACACACCAGATAACAGCAGTCTTTTCAAACGGCCCTACAATCTATGATGAGAGACAAAGCGACGGAGTTAACTATTTCATCAGTGGAGGAGGTGGTGGTGGTCTTTTGAGCCAACAACCAAACAGTTACTTTCATCATATGATTGTAAATGTTGCTCCTGACGGTATCTCATGGGAAGTGGTGAAAGAGGAATTACCTGCGAAATATACTGCTACAAGATTGTTAGAGAATATTTGGATAATAATCCATTCGTTTTTTTACATCAACTGGATTAACTTTATTATTGTTATCGTAATACTTGCACTTATAGCTATTTCAATTTATATTCCAGCATCTAAGGAAGTCGATTACTACAGAAATGCCAATGTGCATTCGGCATCCCAGATCATCAGAAAACCCTTAAATATCGCTATTTTTACAAATAATTACTTGCCCTATGTGGCTGGTGTTCCGATTTCTATTCATAGATTGGCATCAGCATTAAGAAAAAGAGGGCATAATATTGTAATTTTTGCACCCAAATATCCAGAAGACCAAGTGGTAGAAGAGGTAGGCATTGTCCGATGCAAGCCACTATTTTATAAAAAGACCGGCGGCTATGATTTTCCAATCGTTAACGCATTCTCGAGTGATATAGACAGAGAGTTTGAAAAACATGATTTCGATATCATTCATGTGCATCATCCCTTCTGGATGGGTAAGAAGGGATTGAAACTGGGTATCAGTAAGCACATTCCTGTTATTCTTACTTACCATACAAGGTTGGAGTTATATGCCCATTATTTACCTAATTTTCTTTTTTCAAGGCTTTTGTTTAAAAACATTATTTCACACAAGATTATCAGAAGATTTTCGCAAAAGTGTGATGCCATCATCGCGCCTACTCTTTCGGCTATGTCGTATTTGGAAAACATAGGTGTTAGCCGATTGAAGAAGGTGATACCTACCGGAATAGACCCAGACCAGTACAAAGTTCCTGATGAAAGCTCAATAGAATCGATAAGAAAACAATATGCACCTGCCGGAGAGGTATTGCTTTGCAGTGTATCAAGACTAAGTGAAGAAAAAAACATATATTTCTTAATTGATGCTATTGAACGGGTAAGAGATCATACTGACATCCCATTTAGAACACTTTTGATTGGTGATGGGCCTGTGAGGGATAATCTGCAGACAATTATTGAAGAAAAAAATCTAAGCGACATCATTGTACTAATAGGAAAAGTTGAGCAAAATGATATCCCCAAATATTATTTGGCATCTGATTTGTTTGTATACAGCTCGATGTCTGAAACACAGGGGATGGTTATATTGGAGGCTATGACTGGGGGATGCCCTGTTGTAGCAGTTCAATCCAGTGGCATAGATGATGTCGTTATTGATAATTACAATGGCTTTAAAACTGACAACAATATCACAGAATGGTCAGACAGGGTCATTCAACTTTTGGAGAACGCTGAGCAACGAAAGGAAATGAGTCAAAATGCCTTAAACTATTCAAAAGGCTTTACGGTAGAGATCATGGCTAAAAAAGTTGAATCATTATATTATCGCGTCATTGAAAAAATATTTTTATTGCGGGGATGATGGTTATCTTGAAGAAAGCGTTATATAATGTATAGAGTGTAATATAGAGGAGGAGTATAGGATGACAACCAGTAAAAATAAGAACTTTCCAATTGTCGCAATTGGAGCTTCGGCAGGAGGGTTAGCGGCATTTGAGGCATTCTTCTCAGGGATGCCCGATTCCAAGAAACCTGATATGGCTTTTGTCTTGGTACAGCATCTGGCACCTGACCATAAAAGCATATTAACTGACATAATCAGGAAATTCACCAGCATGCAAGTCTTTGAAGTTGAAGACGGTATGAAGGTACAACCTAACTGTGTTTATATTATTCCTCCCGCAAAGGATATGGCTTTGCTTAATGGGTCTCTTCAACTTTTAGAGCCATCAGACTGACATGGGAGACGGTTGGCGATCGATTTTTTCTTCCGTTCATTGTCAGAAGACCAGCATGAACAAGCTATTGGGATTATTTTATCAGGAACAGGAACGGATGGAACAGTTGGTATCCGTGCTATCAAAAAAGAGGGAGGCATGGTTATGGTACAAAGTGTTACATCTGCAGAGCATGATGGTATGCCCAGCAGTGCCATAGCTACCGGGTTAGTTGACTATGAACTGCCACCACGTGAAATGCCAGATCAGTTGATAGCTTATGTCAATCATGCTTTTGGCAAACTATCCAAAACAGTCGCCTCATCTACTGCAGATTCAGAGAATTTATTGAAGAAATTCTTTGTGCTTTTGCGTACCCATACAGGCAATGATTTTTCTTATTACAAACATAGCACCATCCATCGTAGGATTCAACGACGTATGGGGATTAAAAAAATTGATACCATGGAGGACTATTTACACTTTGCACAAGAGTCACCCGATGAAGTCAAAGCTCTCTTTCAGGACATGCTGATAGGTGTGACTAGTTTTTTCAGAGATGATGAAGCTTTTGAAGCTCTTGAAAAGAAAATTATTCCAAAGCTTTTTGATAAAAGAGAACCCGATGAACCAATTAGAGTTTGGATTCCTGGTTGTTCAACGGGGGAGGAAGCATATTCAATCGCTATGCTAATCAAGGAAAAGCAAAATCTGTTGAAGAAAAACCATCAAATTCAGGTCTTCGCAACGGATATTGACAGCAAAGCCATTGATGTAGCAAGAAAAGGCGTTTATTCTGTTGGTATAGCTGCAGATATCTCACCGGAACGGCTAGCCTATTTTTTTACTGCTGAAAACAAGGAAAATTCTTATCGTATCCATAAAAATATACGCGACATGATGGTTTTTTCAGAGCAAAACGCAATAAAAGACCCTCCGTTTTCAAAACTGGACCTCATTAGTTGCCGAAATCTGATGATCTATTTAGATGTCAATATCCAAAAAAAATTAATCTCGCTTTTTCATTATGCTTTGAAACCAGGTGGATATCTTTTTCTAGGAAACTCAGAGACCGTTGGTGAACTCAATAACCTATTCGATTCAATTGATAGAAAAGCAAAGTTTTATCAAAGCAAAGTTGACTTAAGCGGTCTAAAGAAGAATAATCTCAATAGACTTCTTCTGTCCGACAAAGAAACAAAACAAGAGCAAATCAGTATAGCTGCTAAGAGACTGCCTGACACTAAAAATATGTTGCGTCATTTGACTGAAAAGACACTTTTACAGCAGACAAATCTGTCAAGTGCACTAATCACTGAACATGGCGAGATCCTTTATCTTCACGGACGTACTGGAAGATACCTCGAACTGCCATCCGGTGAGTTTGATCGGAATATTCTAAAGATGGCACGAACAGGTTTGAAGCATACCCTGACCACAGCACTCCACAAAGCTGTTAGGACTAATGAAACAATCCAATATCAAGGACTCCAGGTAAAAACAGACGGAGAATTCGTCATGGTGAACATGTCAATACGCAGAGTTGAAACTGATTCTGAAGAGTTCTCAGATAAACCTCTATATCTTGTAATACTGGAAGAAGTTCAACAGACATTACAAAAACAGGCTTCAAAGAATTCTGAATCTGTTATTGAAGATGATATTCACCTTGAGGGATTGAAAGAGGAACTGAGAGCAAAAGAAGAGTATCTCCAATCAGCAAATGAAGAATTAGAAAAATCCAATGAATCTCTCGGGATCATCAATCAGGAAATGCAGTCGATTAATGAGGAACTACAGTCAACCAATGAAGAGCTTGAAACTTCAAAAGAGGAGCTCCAATCAGTCAATGAAGAGCTGACAACTGTTAACTCGGAGTTGCAGACCAAACTAATAGATTTATCTCAAGTCAATAATGACATGAATAATCTGCTTGCCGGTACCAATATTGCAACCGTTTTTGTAGATTATAATTTGAATATATTGCGTTTTACACCTGCTACCACTAAAATCATCAACTTGATTGCAACTGATATTGGTAGATCTGTAGGCCATGTGGTCACCAATCTAGTTAATTATGACAGCCTGACAAAGGATGTCCAAGAGGTGCTGGACACATTGAAATCAAAAGAAGTGGAAGTGCAAACCAAGGAAGGGAAATGGTACACTTTGCGCATCAATCCTTATCGGACATTAGAGAATGTTATCGAAGGGGCAGTCATTATTTTTGTTGATATAGACCAATTGGTTGCCGCGCGAGAAGCCCTGTATAAAGCCAATGAAAAGCAACTATTGGCTGTGGTTGTCAAGGATTCAAGGGATGCAATAACGGTACAGGATCTGAAAGGTCAGATTCTAGCTTGGAATACAGCTGCTGAAAGGATGTACGGTTGGCTTGAAAGTGAAGCGCTAAAAATGAATATGAAGCAACGGATACCAAACAGTATAAAGGAGAAAGAATCGGATGTTCTTAAATCGCTTTCACTATCGAAGACTCTGGAGCCTTATAAAACCCAGCGCATCAAAAAAGATGGTTCAGTCGTTGATGTTTGGATGATAGCTACCGCATTGGTTGATGAGAAGGAGAAAATATACGCAATAGCAACTACAGAACGCATTATCGAAGCATAAAGGTACCTAGATTCAGAGGAGGACATTTATGAATAGTAAAAATGACAAGTCTCAAGAAGTGAACAATCTTAAGATTTCAGGTGAAGAGCTTAGAAAACAGGCTGAAAGGATTATTGAAAAGGGTCATCCCGGCAATCAACGCAATCTTGGAATAATGTTTTCTGAAGAGATAGAAAAAATTCTTCATGAACTCCAGGTGCATCAGATTGAACTTGAAATGCAAAATGATGAGTTGCGTGTCAAACAAATGGAGCTGGATGCTGCAAGAGCTCGTTATTACGATATTTATGACTTGGCTCCTGTTGGGTATTGTACTTTAAGTGTTAGCAGTATCATTATTGAAGCCAACCAAACCGCTGGTGCGATGCTTGGGATCAGAAGAACAGAAATGGTGAAGCAACCATTCTTTCACTATATTATCAATGATGACCAAGATATATATTATCTTAGTAGAAAAAAACTCTTGGAGACAGGTGATCCACAAGAATGGGAAATGCGGATGCTCCGTCATGATTCTGAAATCATATGGGTTCAAATCACAGCAAATCTAGCTCAGGATGAAGATGGACAGTCAGTATTTAGAGTGGTCATGCAGGATATAACTAAACGCAAGCAAGTTGAAAAACAATTAGCGATTGAAAAAGAGCAATTTGAAACAACACTCATGTCAGTAGGTGATGGTGTAATTTCGGTTGATTGTCAAGGCAGTGTGAAGCTTATGAACAAAATTGCTGAACAGCTGACTGGGTGGAATCAAATGGAAGCCCAAGGCAAACCATTGGGAATGGTATTTAACGCAATTAATGGCTTCACCAAAGAAAGATGTCCAGAGTTTGAAAGTATTGCACAAAGAATAGGAGAGAAAATTCAGTCAGATGATGATACAATCCTGATTTCTTTGGACAATACTGAAAAACCCATTAACTACAATATTTCGCTCATAAAAGATGCCGATGGCAATTCTACCGGGGCTGTGTTGGTGTTTTCGGATTTTACTGAAAAAAAGCAAAGACAAGAAGAAATTAATTATTTAAGTTTTCATGATCATCTGACAGGATTATACAACCGGAGATACTACGAAGAAGAGCTGATTAGGTTGGATACACCGAGAAATCTACCTTTGACAATTGTTATGGCAGACATCAACAGCTTGAAATTGGTGAATGATTCCTTCGGCCATGCCATGGGCGATGAGATGTTGAAAAAGGCTGCAGAAGTTATTAAACAAGGATGTCGGGATGATGATATAATTTCAAGAATCGGTGGAGACGAGTTTGTAATTCTACTGCCCAAAACCGATAGCATTGAAGCGAAGAAAATCATCAAACGAATTAAGTACTTATTAAGTGAAGTAAAGATAGGTCTGGTAGAAATATCAATATCTTTTGGATATGAAACGAAAAGAAACCAGGAAGATAAAATCCATGACATATTCAAGAAAGCAGAAGACTTCATGTATAGCAACAAGCTTTACGAAAGTACTAAGATAAAAGGGAAAACCATCACTGCAATCCTGGGCGCATTTTTCGCAAGAAATCAACAAGAGCAGCAACATTCCCGCAATGTATCAGAGCTGTGTCGATTGATGGGAGAAGCTATGCAGCTGTCAGACTTCAGAATCAATGAGTTGAAAACCCTGGGGCTACTCCACGATATCGGAAAGATAGCCATAGATGAAAACCTATTGGTTAAAACTGATAAGTTGACGAGCGATGAGTTAAATGAAATCAAGAGTCACACAGAGATAGGATACAGATTACTAAGAACTGTAAATGAAATGTCAAAAATGGCAGTTGAAGTTTTACATCATCATGAGAGATGGGATGGGGATGGTTATCCTGAGGGTCTTAAAGGTGAAGAAATCAGCTTGGAGTCCAGAATTATAGCGATAGCGGAGTGCTATGACGCTATGACAAGCACCATCGGAAGTCCTGATATTTTATCATCTGAGGATGCTATAAAGGAACTCTTAAAAAATGCCGGCGGTCAATTTGATTCGGATTTGGTTAAGATTTTCATAGAAAAGATTTTAGAAAAGAAGTAAGTTGAAGTTGGGGATGAAGAGTGAGGTGTTAGGTTATGGATAAGTACGATGAGTTCGAAGAGGCAAAGCTACTCAATGAAAAGCTGAAGAAAAGTGTTGAAGACCTAACCAATCATAACAGACTCCTTTCTACCCTGTTGAGCTTGCTTCCTGTAGGTGTCTTTATGGTTGATGCCGCTGATGGTAAACCATTGATAGCAAACGATAAGGCTTATGAGTTTTTAGGTAGTGAGATCCTTAAAAAAGCTAGCGAAAGAAGTATTATAGAGGCTTTTAAAGCCAACAAGAAAGAAGACATGAAACCCTACCCAATAGAAGACTTACCTATTGTCAAAGGTATGAAAGGCATAGCATCACATGTGGATAATATAATCGTCAAACGACCTGATGGGTCAGAAATGCTTTTAGAGATGTTTGGCACTCCTGTTAAATACAATGAAGGACAAAGCTGGGCTAGTCTAGTGACCTTCTTGGATATCACAGAAAGAAAAAAAACGGAGGATCGCCTTTTTTACCTCAGTTTTCATGATCATCTAACTGGTGTGTTCAACAGAAGACATTTCGAACTGGAAATGACAAGGCTAGATACAAAAAGCAATCTGCCAATGTCTACAGTAATCGGAGATATAAACGGTTTGAAGTTTGTAAACGATGTTTTGGGTAGGATGGAAGGGGATAAGCTCATCATTGAAACAGCCAAAATTATTCAGGGATGCTGTCGACCTGAAGATACTCTTGCGAGAACCGGTGGTGATGAGTTCAGCATCCTGTTGCCTAATACAGACAGAGAAACCTGTTTGGGGATTCTAAATGACATTTATGTTGCTTGTGAAATCTACAACAAAAAAGCTTCCAATGATATTCTACACATCAGTTTGTCTTTGGGTTATGACACTAAAGAAAATGAATCGGAAGATTTGATTCAGGTGATGAGAAAAGCTGAGGATTATATGATACAGCACAAGTTGCTAGCGAAGAAAAGCTCACACAGTACAATAATATCGTCAATCAAGGCTACCATGCTTGAAAAAAGTCATGAAACCGAGGAGCATGCTGAGCGAATGGCAATCATGTCAAAACAATTGGGTAGAATGATTGGTTTGTCTGAAAATGAGATGAACAATCTTGAGTTATTGGCTACATTACATGATATCGGCAAAATAGGCATCAGCGATCAGATTCTGAACAAACCGGGCAAACTGAGCCAAGAGGAGTGGATCGAGATGAAAAAACATCCGGAGATCGGGTATAGGATTGCCATGTCATCTCCAGAGCTTGTCTCTATAGCGGAATATATCCTAACCCACCATGAAAGATGGGATGGTGAAGGCTATCCTCAAAAATTAGCCGGAGAAAAAATCCCTTTGATTTCTCGTATCCTAGCTGTTGTAGATGCCTATGATGCCATGACAGAAGACAGACCGTACAGAAAAGCCATGAGCAAACAGGATGCTGTAATGGAAATTAAACGGAATCTAGGCACTCAGTTTGACCCACTGATGGCGAAGATATTTTTGGATAAGGTACTGAAAGTTAAATGATAATTTTTGAGGAGGATGACATCAATGAACAACATGGAGTTGTTAATAGAAGAATTTGAAACTGCACTACTTCAAATAAACAGGGTAAAAGCAGCTGAATTATTTGAGAGGTGTTATGATGAAGATAAGAGCTTTCAACAATTAGAGCATATGGCCATTCATGCATTGGAGACAATCGGAAATGGATGGGAAGCAGGAACGATTTCGCTATCACAGGTCTATATGGCCGGTGTTATTTGTGAGGAGCTAATTGAAAAATACTTGCCAATTATGCAGATCAAGCGAAAAGACATTCCTAAGATGGCTATTGGGGTGTTGCAGGACCATCACGCCTTGGGCAAGAGAATCGTATACTCAATACTTAGGGCTGGCGGATTTGAAATCATCGACTTCGGCCAAGGACTTAGTGTACAGGAAGTAGTCGAGAAAACTATGGAAAACAAGATTGAGCTCTTGTTGATCTCAACACTTATGTTGCCATCTGCTCTAAAAGTAAAAGAAGTAAAAGCAAAGCTTGTAGAAAACGGCTTAACAACTCAAATAATTGTCGGTGGAGCTCCTTTCAGATTAGATGCTACTTTATGGGAAAGAGTTGGAGCAGATATTGATGGTAAAAATGCATCGAGCATAATTCACATCATAGAAAATAAGTTTAGAAAGGTCGGTGAATGAAATGAATTCTTTTGAAAGGACTATGGCTGCAATCAGTCATAAGGAAGCTGATAGGGTTCCCTTGTTTTTGTTGCTTTCACTACATGGGGCGAAAGAGCTTCAGATACCGATAAAGAAGTATTTCTCAAAACCTGAAAATGTGGTGAAGGCTCAGCTAAAGATGAAGGAAAAATATCAGAATGATTGCATCTACACATTTTTTTATGCACCTATTGAAATAGAAGCCTTTGGAGGAGAGGTTGTTTTTGTTGACGATGGCCCTCCAAATTCAGGGGAGCCATTTATAAGAAATTTCGAACAAATTTCAAGAATTAAAGCTCCTTTGGTATATGAAACCGATTGTCTGAAAAAAGTGTTAACTGCAACAGAGCTTCTGAAAAAAGAGGTTAGAAATGAGACGCCAATTATTGGAGTTGTCATGTCACCTTTTTCGTTACCAGTAATGCAAATGGGCTTCGAGAAATATCTGGAAATGATCTATTTTAGGAAAGATGAGTTCAAAAAGCTGATGGAAGTCAACGAGGCTTTTTGCGTTGAGTGGGCAAACGCTCAATTGGAGGCAGGGGCAACAGCAATATGCTATTTCAATCCATTGGCATCACCGAATATGATTGAAAGAGATACATATTTAACTACAGGATACTTGACAGATAGACGCACTATTGCCAGAGTAAAAGGTCCGACTGCGACACACCTAGCTTCAGGCATCACCATACCTGTGATAGATGACTTAATAACAACCGGGACAGCGGTTCTGGGGTTTAGTGAAAGTGATGATCTTGCAGTTATCAAAGAAGCGACGAGGAATAAGATTTGTTTGCTGGGTAATCTAAATGGTATAGACATGGTGAATTGGGATTATAAGAAAACAAATGATACAATACAGAACCTTATATCAAAGGCTGGCGATGGAGGGGGATTGATCATATCAGACAATCATGGCGAGATACCTTGGCAGGTGTCTGAGGATACTCTACTTGAACTGTCAGAGGCAGTCAGAAAATTTGGAACGTATCCCTTGATGAGGAGCCAATAGATGAAGAAACTTAATATTTTTGTTTGTGAAAACTATTTTCCTGAAATTTCAAGTATTATTGAGCGGGAAAAACTAGAGGATGTGATTGTCCAATCCTTTCCATCCATGTGCGAAAACAAAAAAAATGTTGAGAAAACGACCAGGCTAATAGAAGAATTCAACATACAAAAAGAAAATGGACTAGTCCTTTGCAGTAGATATTGTGATGTTCTAAAGCTGATTCCTATCGAATCATCATTAGAAGCACGTTCATCCAATTATTGCTTCAGTCATCTGCTAAATGAACAAATGATTGATTATATCATCAGAAACGGTGGTTATATTATTGGATCTGGATGGCTTAATAGTTGGCGGGCCCGTATTGCCGAAGCAGGATTCGACCAGCAGACTGCTAAGATTTTCTATCATGACTTTTGTAAAGAGTTGATTTATTTTAATACTGGTATTGATCCGCATCATGAAAAAGATATGATTGAGTTATCGGAATATTTAGACTTGCCTTTTGTCATCATACCAATGGATATGGATAACATTAAAATAATAATCAGAAGCCTGGTCCACGAATGGCGATTGAAGAATCTGAATCAAGAGAGTAAACAATCACTTTTAGCAGTACAGGCTCAATGTGCAGAGTATTCCGCCATCTTAGATATGATGGGAAAGATAGCAGCATATACCAATAAGAGAGAAACCATTGAAAAGATTAAGGAGATATTTACCATATTGTTTGGCGCTCGTGATTTCAAATATTGGACCAAAGATGAGAGTATTTCAGATTATCCAGAGTTTATTCTCAACTTTTTTGAGGACAAAGAAAAACTATTTACGGTTCTTAAGGAACAGGATAAATTTTGTATCAAGATTCAATGGAATGAGAAACTCTACGGAGCAATTGATGTTGGGAGTTTTTTGTTTCCTGAGTACACAGATAAATACCTGAATTTTGCTATTGAGATCGCTAGAATAAGCGGACTGGCATTATCAAATATAGATCAATTTGAGAAACTTACCAAATCAGAACAAAAACTGCAGTACTTGAGCTACCATGATGCCCTTACAGGACTGCACAATCGGACCTATATCAATGATTTTATTAAAAAACAATCACGTGAGGACTATTTCACGGTTTTCATGTTCGATGTAGATCGATTGAAATACACAAATGATAATTTTGGACATTCCGAAGGCGACAAATTGATTATTGCAGTTGCGGACATACTAACAAGAAGTTTTAGAGAAACAGATACAGTCGCTAGAATCGGCGGCGATGAATTTGTGGCAATATTGAAAAATTCGGATTTCAAGCTTACAAATGACATTAAAGCTAGAATAAGGGAAGAAATCAGAATTTATAACCATAGTTGCGTACAAAAGCATTTAGAAGTGGGACTTTCAATTGGTTTTGCAATATCAGAGAGCAATGAAGAATCAATCGAAACACTGATGACCAAGGCTGACGAGCTGATGTATGCTAACAAGTTAAGAAATCGAAACTGAAGAAGTGAAAAACAATATACCTGTCTTTGCGCTTTTGATAGTCTTGATCATTTCATGGAAACATGAAATTGTAGGCGGTATAGCTTTTATCGGTGCAGGCTTACTTTATATGGGCATGACTTTGACGCAAGCTGAGATTCCATGGTACATAGCTTTATCATGGAGCATGACCATAGCTTTTCCCGCTATACTGACTGGAGTTTTGTTTATGATAAACTGGCATAAAAAAAGAAGAAAAAATTGATTGATATTTTAAACAATAGTTGATACAATGATTTCAATAATTAAATATTCTTTTAGAGGAGGCGTAACTTATGGGAGATAAGAGTCCAAAGAAAAAAGAAAAGAAGAAAAAGAAAGCAGAAAAAAACAGTCCCTCTCCAGCAACACCAGTTAAATCTGAAAAAAAATCTAAATAATAGAAAAAGTGCTCAGTTAGTCTGGGCACTTGTTTTTTGATTTTAAGATAATAATAACAATAATAAATATAAATAAAATCATATAAATTTGACATTAAATAATTATAAGAGTATGATATAGTTGTACAAGAGAGGAACTGGTGAACTTAGTGAAATTAACAGCAAAAGCAATTGTTTCGAACTCTGATATGATTAAGAGTTATAAATCATGTAGAGCCAAGGCAGGCACTTTTGGTAGAATTTTCATTTTGAAGAACAACAAACCAGATGCTGTTCTGTATTCAATAGCAGAATATGAAAGAATATCAGAATTTATTGAGCGTCTGGATGAAATTGAATCAATAGACAATGAGGATATTGATGAGGTTTTACCAAAAGCAGGAAAATAATGATAGATTGTCAGCATTACCGTTTAAATAGAATGTACAAAAAGGGCAAGAAAATTCTTGCCCTTAATCTATGGTTTTTATAAGGAATATTAGCCGAAAACTAAATAATCTTATTTTTTATCAGAGATTATGTTCATATTTTATATTGACAAATAATGAAAAACAATATAATATGTTTTACATAATGATTAACTAAGGAGAATGAACATGAAAATATCAACGAAAATGATTGTATCAAATTCGGACATGATAAAAAATTACAAGGATTGCAGAAATAAGGCTGAAGAGCTAGGGAAAATATTTATCTTAAAAAACAATCGGCCTGATGCAGTATTACTCTCTATCGATGAGTATGAAAATCTTTCAGCTGTAATTGAATACCTAGAGAATTTTGAAAAGGAAGAGATTGAAAGAATAACAACTTCCTTAAAAGAAGGAATGAAATAGAGCTAGATTAGAAGAGTTCAGTAATGGGCTCTTTTTTTATGCAGATAAACTAAATAATAATGTTAATAAATATAATATATATGATTACAATAATAATTTGACAAATAATATTAATTAGTATAGTATGTACGTAAAGGAATGGGTGTTTTTCAGCTAATGATTGAGGAGCCAACCATATGAAAATTCTAGCAAAATCAATTGTTTCGACTTCTGATATGATAAAAAATTATCGGGAATGCAGAGATAAGGCAAAAAAATTTGGAAAAGTATTCGTCTTAAAAAACAATCAGCTAGACACTGTATTGTTCTCTTTTGCTGAATATGAAAAATATCTGGTTTTATTTGATTATTTTGAAGAATTAAAAGAAGAAGATTTAAAGAAAATTTCAGAAGCTTTTCTTTTGAAAGAAACTAAAGAAGAAAAGAGTGTCACTGAACAAGTTGATTAGATAAAAGAGGAGGGATTTAAATGCTAAGATACACAGTCATATTTCTGGTTGTTGCTTTGATCGCAGCACTTTTAGGATTTGGAGGAATTGCCGGAGCAGCTTCCAGCATAGCAAAAGTTTTATTTTTTGTATTTCTGATTTTGTTTGTTTTCTCTTTAATAACAGGAAGAAAGAGAGTTTAGCTAAGTTTGGTAATTTGTACAGAAACAAAGATATTTGAAAAAATGGAAGGAATTGAGAATAAATGAAAAAAACAATGTTTAAAAGAGTAAGGATTATTTTAATGACATTTGTGTTGGGCATCATGATGATAACACCTGCAACTGCTATGGCTGCAGAGTTGCCAATAAATTTTGGAGACGCAGAAAGCTTTGCAGTGTTGGCAGGCTCGACAATCACCAATACCGGACCTACAACGATTGAGGGAGATGTGGGCCTCTATGCTGGAACCTCTGTTACTGGATTTGATTCTGTAACCTTAGTTGGTGGTACTTTACATAAGACTGATGCTGTAGCAATGGAGGCTAAGGCAGCCTTGTCGATAGCTTATATTGAAGCCGCAGGAAGAACAACCACACCGGTTATAGGAACTATCACAGCAGACCTTGGCGGAAGCACACTCACACCAGGAGTCTATACGTCAGCTACCAGCATAGGACTGACAGGAACACTAATTTTGGACGGACAAAATGATCCGAATGCCGTTTTTATTTTCCAAGCTGGATCTACGCTCACAACGGCTGCGAACAGTCAAATATTGCTTATTAATGGTGCAAGCGCTTCTAATGTTTTTTGGCAGGTAGGAAGCTCTGCAACTTTAGGGACAAATTCCATATTCGCTGGAGATATAATGGCACAGGTTTCGATCACATTAACCACTGGTGCTAAGATTGATGGAAAGGTAATGGCATTGACTGGAGCGGTTACATTAGATAGCAATGTCATCGGCAATATTGATTACAACATGTCTATTGTCAAAACAGCAGATGCTGTTACGGTTGAAGTTGGTGACACAGTCACTTATACTATCACTATAACAAATATGGGTCTTGAACCATTGACCGATATTTCAGTTATAGATACAATGATTGGATTGAATACTTCAATCGTTTCTTTAGCAGCGGGTTCTAGTAGTATATTCACTGGAAGCTATGTAGCTCAGACGCTAGGTGCTTTGACCAATACAGCGAGTGCATCTGATGATCAAGCACCTAATGTTACCGACTCTGTGACTGTAACTGTTGTTTCAGACATTGTAACACCAGAACCCACAACATACAGGATGTCTATTGTCAAAACGGCAGATGCTACTGAGGTAGAATGTTAATTATACAATCGCTGTGACCAATACAGGAGCTGCGTCATTGAACGACATTTCTGTTACAGATGAATTGATTGGATTAGATGAAACAATTACCAGATTAGCTGTCGGTGAAAGCAGCATATTCACTGGAAGTTACGTGGCTTTATCACCTGGCGTTTTAACCAATACGGCAAGCGCATCTGACGATCAAGCATCTTACGTTGCTGATTCAGTCAGTACTACTGTAGTCGCAGATACAGAAGTACCTATAGTGCCTGTATACAGCATGTCTATTGTTAAAACATCAGATACTGCTGAGGCCGAGATTGGAGACACTATAAACTATAGAATTACTGTGACCAATACAGGTAATGCGACACTAAACGACATCTCTGTTTTAGATGAAATGATTGGATTGAATACCACAATCAATACGTTAGCAGTAGGCGATAGCAGCATATTCACTGGAAGTTACTTAGCTATGACAGCTGGATTGTTGACTAATACTGCAAGTGCATCTGACGACCAAGCAAACGACGTTGTGGATTCAGTGCCTGTAACGATTGTTGTAGCAGTAGCAGAACCAGTCGTACCAGAGGAGATAGATGAGATTACAGTGCCCATACCGGACACAAATGCTTCATCACCAATAGTTTTTTATGGTATTGGTGCAATGGCAGCTTATGCGGGATATGTTTTCATTAACAGAAGAAATGATCTCAGATAATTGACTAGCTAAACTTAAATTATGGACCTCCTGCAAAAGGAGGTTTTTTGATGTCTTATGTTAGGACTGGCATATTAGCCAATGATGTAATATACTTTAATGTGAAAAGCGTAAATTGGTTTTTGAAAGAGGGAAGATGAATGTATAAGTACATGCAAAATCATGAGGAATCAATGATAAATTTTCTAGGTTCAGAAGACCTTGAAGACTGGAACGCATTGATTGAGTATCATAAGACCCAGATAGAATTTATTCAACACGAAAGACTGATACATCTGATTATCACCATAGGCATTGCCATAATATTAGCTGGTCTTTTTAACGCTCTAATGATGACTTTTAATGCAGGACTAACAATTATCGTTCTAATGCTTATAGTATTGGAAATATTTTACATATTACATTACTATAAGTTGGAAAATGGAGTTCAAAGATGGTACGAAATTTACAACAAACTTGTTTTGAAATCTCATAATAACGAATTCATATCTGACAGGAGGATGACTGAATGATTACATTAGATGAAATGGAGACAATGTTAAATGAAATAGCTGAAAGCCTACCCAAAGAAATCTATAAAGGACTTAACGGTGGTATTGTTTTGCTACCCGAATCAAAAGAGAATCCCATTGGTAGGTCTAATGATCTATATATTCTAGGAGAATATCATGGCGGAGGTATGTTGGGACGCTATATTACTATTTACTATGGATCATTTATGCGCGTTTTTGGGAGTTTGGGCAGAGAAGAAATAAAGCAAAAGCTGATGCATACTCTAAAGCATGAATTCGTGCATCATCTTGAATCTATGGCAGGCGAACGAGACTTGGAAATTGAAGATGCCAAGTTTATTTCGGATTATTTAAGACGTAAAGATATTGATTGATAGATTATATATAAAATAATATATTAATATATATGACTATAAAAATATATAATAAAAATTGCAATTATTATTATAATGTGCTATAATTATTTAGAATGTAAACAAAGGGTTGATTAATACGTCTGGTATTATACATTACCCCACATATTGACTTAAGAAATCGACCAGACATGGTCGATTTTATGTTGGTTTGCCTTTTGTGAAATCTATATTCTGAATGGAGGAAATGATAGATATGAAGGTTACCAAAAATCTAGGAATGTTGGTTCTAGGTGTATGGTTAGTTTTGACAGGACTTTTACAAGTAACAAGCATTGAAATTCCATCTGGAGATGTTCTGATGGCCGTGCTTGCAATTGTAGCAGGCGCACTAATCCTACTTAAGAAATAAATTTACATGTTTCCACAAAAATGATAGAAATTCCAGGAGGAATAATTATGAACGATAGAATTGTTGATTCACCTGAAAAAAAAGCTTTTACGTCAGGAAGAATGGTTTATTATATTTTAGGCGTATTAGAGTCGTTGCTAGCTTTTCGTCTCGTATTCAGGCTTTTAGGAGCGAACCCGGAAAGTGGTTTTGTGTCTTTGATATATTCAGTCACAAATATATTTTTAGTGCCATTTGAAGCCATATTCAGAACTGCGACAACAGATGGTATAGAAACCAGCGCTGTTCTTGAACCGGGCACTATCATAGCTATGATAGTATATGCATTGATAGCTTGGGGTATTGTTAAACTAATCATAATTTTGACAAAAGGCCAAGACGTAGAGAAACCGCAACATCAAGCATAAGAATTAAATTGACTAGAGTAATAAAAAATGATTATGCGTTAAATGAAGCTGATATCTTAATGATATCGGCTTTTTTATATATCAACAGGGTTCTTGGGTTCAGATGGTGTATGAAACACCACCTGAACCTTAGAGACCGTTATCCAGGGACTCTACAGTGCTTATCTCTCACTTATAGAAGTGGGAGTCTTAGCACTGTTAGTCATCGGACAAAACTGGTTTTTAGTTGTATTGATTAAACCCAATATTGTGGCTATTGAGTCTGCAAGCATCTGCTGATATAATAAATGAGATAATATTTTTAATGAAGTTTTAAGTTTCTATTATGATGATTTTAATATTCATATTCTATTATAGATAAAGGGGAATGCGATGAATAATCTTGCAGAAAAAGCGGTGACTTATTATAGTCAAGTTCACAATTTGAATTGTGCCGAGGCAACCATCAATGCTGCAAATGAAGTGTATAGTTTAAAACTAAACAAAGACACTTTAAGAGCTATGGCAGCTTTTGGAGGAGGAATGGGTGTTGGCAGTGTATGTGGAGCCCTAACAGGAGCTCTGGCGGTGCTTGGTGTAATGTTTGTTAAAGATAAGGCACATGAAAGTACAGAATCCAAAGAAATGGCTTCGGAGTTCTTTAATAGATTTGTCGAAAAACTATCAACAGAAAATTGCACCACTCTCAAAGAAATGTATCGAGATGATATAACTAAATGTGATCTGGTTGTCAGATATTCCAATGAAATTTTGGATGAAATGATAAGCCAACGATTAAACAAAGAAAAAATCAAAATAACGGAGGATTAAATGGACTCATATAATATGAACAATATTAAAGAAGATGCAAAAAAAATGCTCGAAGGCAACTGGGGTAAAGCTATTGCGGTTAGCATAATTATCTGGATTCTAACAGATGCATTCACACAGCAGAACACAAGCGAATCAGTCAGATCAGGAATTTATTTAAATTCTTTACATTTTGGCAATCTTTTAAGCCTTATTCTTTCAGGCCCACTTTCCTTGGGAGCGGCTTATTTTTATATGAAGATTGGTAAATCAGAGAATGTGAATGTGAGTGTCATTTTTTAAGGCTTTAGTGATTTCAAGAGGACTTTCCTATTTCACTTGGTATCCGGTATTTTTATGGTTTTATGGACTTTTCTTCTAGTTGTGCCTGGTATTATTGCAGCAATTCGTTACTCTATGGGTTACTATCTTATGGCTGAAAATCCTGATATAACTTTTATAGAGGCAATAAATACTTCGTCAAAAATAATGTATGGACATAAGATGGATTTCTTTACTTTCTTTTTATCATTTATAGGTTGGTTTTTCCTATCAGTAATAACATTTGGATTGGGATTTCTTTATCTAATTCCATATTATCAAATGTCTAAGCTTAATTTTTATAGACGCATAACCTCAACTGACTATATAGTGGATTAAAAATATGTAAAACTCTTTTCTTTTGTTGATCAAAGGGATATAATACAAAAGCTTGTACAAAACGGTTAAGACCTCAAGCAAATTTAAATGGACAGAGGGATTCAAATATGACAGGTCGTATAGTATATGTGGAACGAAAACCTTCATGGTTTAAAGATATAAGTAACAGGCTAAATGAAGAAAGCACCTGGTTGGATAAATTGATAGCCAGATTTGTGTTATACAGACATTACGGTATTATGATAGACAATAACGAAATCATTCATTTTTATAGTCCTAGTATATTAAAGCTGAATCAAGGAGTTATAAGTCAGGTCCCACTATCTGAATTCTTAAAAGCTGGTGGTGACATAGAGATAGATGATGTTATTGATGTAAAATTTACGAGAGATGAGATTATCGAAAGAGCCAAGGATCTTGTTGGAAGTGATTTTGACGGCTACCATCTGACCAAGAACAATTGTGAACACTTTGCCGTGTGGTGTGGAACGGACCAGAGGAAAATGTCTCAACAGGCTAGTGTTACAACTTACAGAAACATTTATTCAGCTTCAAGCACTTTGAAGAGAAAAATTATTTCAGTGTTAGTTTAAAATAGTGTGTAGTATGAATCAAATAATTAACTGAGGAGGTTCAAATGCATAGAATTGAGAAGTACGCAGAATTGCTGATAAAAGTAGGCATAAACATACAAAAAAACCAAACTCTTGTGATTAGTTCACCAATTGAGACTGCTGAGTTTACAAGGATTTTGACAGTTAAGGCTTATGAAGCCGGTGCTCGTGAGGTGGTAGTCAGATGGTTGGACGAAAAATCTAGCAAAATACGATATGATATGGCATCTGATGAGATTTTTGATGAGGTACCCGAATGGATGACGACGTTTTTTACAGATTACTCAAAAACGAATGCAGCATTCATGACGATATCAGCATCGGATCCGGAATTGATGAAAGATGTGAATCCTAAGAGAATTAGCCGACAGAATAAATCCATGAATAAAGCCTTAAAATTCTGGCGTTCAAGAATGATGAGCAATTTGAATGTATGGTGTGTGGCTTCAATACCAACATTGGCTTGGGCAAAAAAAGTATTTCCTTATGCAGAGAATGAAGAAGCAATGGAGTCGCTTTGGAATGCAATCTTAAAATCCGTACGGGTTGACATGGATAATCCTATTGAAGCCTGGCATCAACATCAACAAGATCTGAACAACAGAACAGGTTTTTTGAACAATCATAATTTCAAATCGCTTCACTACAGCAATAAATTGGGCACCAATCTGACAATCGACTTGCCAGTTGGTCACACATGGTTTGGCGGAAGCGACAAAGGACCGGACGGTCAGATGTTTTTTGCAAACATGCCAACAGAAGAAGTCTTTACTGCTCCTCACATGCTTGGTGTCAATGGAAAGGTTTATAGTTCGATGCCACTTAATTATAACGGAAATCTGATTGAGAATTTCTGGTTTAAGTTCAAGGAGGGTACTGTTGTCGATTTTGGAGCCAATAATGGGGTGGATGTTCTAAGAGAATTGTTGGAAACAGATGAGGGATCTAAAAGGTTGGGAGAAGTTGCCTTGGTACCACATGATTCACCAATATCCAACCAGGGAATATTGTTTTATAACACACTTTATGATGAAAACGCTTCATGCCATCTAGCATTAGGCAAAGCCTATCCAACCTGCCTAAAGGGCGGTGCGAATATGAGTTTAGACGAGCTTAAAAATGCAGGGGTTAACGATTCACTGGTACACGTTGATTTTATGATAGGAACAAAGGATATGGAAATAGTTGGTGTGACTCAGGATGGGAGTCAAGTACAAGTATTTTCAAAAGGGAATTTTGTTATTGGAGGGACAGATTAGTGAGCACAATTGCATTTAATGTTACTATAACTCCTGAGGAAACTCTTAGAATTATTAAACAAAACCATTCAGCCAGTCTTGTCTATGATGAGTACATTGACTTAAACTACGGAAAAGGAATCGGAACGCTGGTATATGAGAAATATTTTATCCGCAATAGCAATAGGGCAGCACTTACAGTTATCTGTGACAATGTTCAAGGTAGAACCGAAGTAAGGGCAATAGCAACCGGTGCATCACAAGGTATGTTTATTAGTTTTGACTGGGGAGCTTCAAATGAGTTTGCGAACTCTGTCCATCGAATATTGAAAGACTATATTATTGAGTATTAATTGGGAGATCTAAAATGGAGAAATTTCACATCGATAATATGGAGTTTATCATAAGGGAATCCACCAAAACTGACGCAAAGGCTTTGATTGAGTATCTAGACAAGATAGCTGGAGAAACGGATTTTTTAACCTTTGGTGTTGGAGAAATGAAAATCTCATTGGAACAAGAAGAAATGTTTTTAGAAAACTCCTTAAATCAGCAAAATGCATTGATGGCATTGGTACTACATGATGACAGCGTAATCGGCTGTGTCAGTTTGACTGGTGGGACAAAACCTAGGTTGAGACATGCTGGTGAGCTGGGAATCAGTATCCTTGAACCCTATTGGGGGAAAGGGATAGGTGAAAAGATGATTGATTATCTGGTGAACTGGAGCAAAAAAACTGGCGTCATAAGAAAAATCAATCTTAAAGTCCGTACCGATAATGTCAGGGGTCTGAATCTATATAGGAAAAAAGGATTTATTGTAGAGGGTACAGTTTGCAGAGACATGCTGATAGACGATAAGTTCTATGATTCAATAATAATGGGAATGCTGATTGATTAGTCAGCATTTTTTTCTTTTTCTAACTATTTTTTGCTTAATGCTGACATTTAGGGCAAACACCTTTGAAATAAACATTTTTATCATTTATCAAAAAATCATCTAGTTCGTCAGTTGTAATGCTATCAATATCAATGCTGAAATTATAGATCTCACCACATGACATACATTTAAAATGACCATGGTTATTGGTTAAGATGTCATATCTGGCTTCTGTGTCTTCAATACTTAGTAGTTTCACCAAATCGTTATTGATAAAAAGATCAAGAGTATTGTAGACTGTGGACTTAGATAGAGTTGGTATTTCAGGTATCAGAGCAAGAAAAATATCATCTGCTGTTGGGTGTGTATGATTGTTGTGGAGATACTCTAAAATCTTAATTCTTTGGTAAGATGGTCTGATGTCATTTTGTGCCAACAGGTTAGTCAAATCCTGAAACAGTGTATTCATGAGATTTCCTTCTTTCAAAAATATTTTGAAATAAAACTCAATAATAAGAGTAAATTTATAATAAGTACAATGTCATTTTAATATAAAGAGAAAAGGTTGTCAACGATTGCTGTTCTGCTGGTTAATTTCAATTAAAAGAAAGGGGCTGTCGGGAAATAGCCCCCTAGACAAAGCAGGATTCTCTTAAACGGAGGGTCCTGTTTTTTTACAAAAAAAAAGGAAAAAGATGGCCAATTGCAACCATCTCACCCCCGCTATAGTGTATACTATAACTACCAT
>JAHRFV010000138.1 GCA_019084435.1 Dethiosulfatibacter sp. | reverse complement strand
TTAAAATGCTTTTAAGGCCCTAAAATGATATAAGGATTCCATTCGTTGTTTTTAAATTCCAAGGATTGGAATCCTTATGTAATTGTAGGGCCTGAACAGCATTTTAATTGCCCAATAATATCATCCAAATCAATCAGTTCGGTTTCAACGGTCTCGCCTATACTAACCGCTATATCAGCCTGTCTCTTAGGTATTACCCCTTGGATTTTAAAACCAAGGATTGGAATCCTTATCTCATTGTAGGGCCTGAACAGCATTTTAATTGCCAAAACATTAGTTATATAACCAATAGCAGAACCTATAACTGCAAGTATCAGAATCTTTATCAGTATTGTTGTCATTTAATATCCTTCCTATAGTCTCACTAGATGTGCTTTCCGTTTTCGATATATCGTGATGTTTACAAATCCTAATTTTTTTATGGTATTGATTAGTGCTTTATGTTTAAATCCTATCATATCTGGCAGATGTGCATCCGATCCGATGATGAGTTTCTCTCCGCCCATTTTTTTATACATGGTGAGTACCTCCATCTTGGGATATGGTCTTCCTAAAATAGTGTGATAACCAGCAGTATTGATTTCTAGTGCCTTATCCCGTTTTATCAGCTCTTTAAGGATATCGGAGACCAGATTTTTGTACTTGCTAAACTCAAGATCCATGTAATACCTGTCCTTAAATTTATCTATAAGATCCAGATGACCAAGAACATCAAAATTATCAAAGGATTTAATATTATCGAGGATTTCTGAATAGTACTCTTCATAGATGTTCAGGGTATGTTTTTCAGAATAAAATTTTTCGTTACTCAAATAGATTCCTCTGACTTTGTGAGTCGACAGGATTATCATGTCCAATGGATCTTGTTTAATTATTTCATCAAATCTGGAAAACTGGCTTTTGTCACAGCCTAATTCCAAAGCTGACAACACTTCAATCTCCTGTAGCTTCCTGTTGACTGTTTGGATTTCTTTCCTATATTCATTCAAACCAAAGGTCATATCATGACCTGGAATCTCATTTAATTCGAAATGATCAGCAATATATATCAGTTTTATTTTTCGTTTTATTGCTTCTGTAGCCATTCTCTCTATACTATATTTGCAATCTGCAGAGTATATAGAGTGAACATGGAAGTCATACATAGTCTATCTCCTAACAATTAAAACCCGCTTTGCCGAGGTCCAAGTAATTCATCCCCGCTCATTAGCAGGTGGGTGTCCTGTCATGCATCTCTGATATCCTGACTAGCAGGTTCGTCATCCTTGCACAAACTCCAAACTCCCGAATAAATCATGTCGGTTGAATTAAATGGTTCCTCGCACATCGCAGGCTATTTTCTTAATCCTATTATAATCTAATTTCATAGAATTATCAAACCATCAATCAAATGTATATTGCATACAATGTTCATTTAAGTACACTCTAATCAATTCTGACTGCTTTAGAAATATTCAACAAATACAGATAGGACTCTTTGACTCTCTTGCCTGTCAACGCATCCAACGCTTCTCTATAGGTGCGAATCTGTGTCCCATAGCTTTCGATCACTTCTCCGACTCGTTCTTCATTGGTTCTGTCTGTTTTGTAGTCAATCAAAATAATTTCGTCGTTCTCATAAAAGTAGCAGTCAATTATACCTTGAACATAAACTGCTTCATCTAAATTACCGTTCTTTGTTTTAATTATATCACCAACATTCTTCTTTAATATAAATGGTTGCTCTCTTTTTATTGTATTAGATTTGAGCATTCTAGATCCTAAGTCTGAACAGTAGAAATTGAAAATCTTGTCTGTCTCGACTACCTTGGCTTCCTCTTCAGTCAGCTGTTTTCTTTCGACCATATCCTCTACAAATCGATTGATGTAGTCTATGCTAATTTGCTCCTTTAGCTTTATAAGCTGTAAAACAGCGTGTGTTATTGTTCCAACCTCTGCAGGAGTGAACCCGCTCACCTTGCTCTTAAATAATGGTACTTCCTGCATGAATGGGATTTTATATCTGAACTCATTTTGATTCCTTAAATTGATATTCTTGATATCAGTAACCGTTATTTTGCCTGGTAGAGAATGCTTGGCTCTATACTGATATTCCCAATTGAATCGCTTATCAAATAAGGAAAAGACTTCAGTATTGACTAAAGTTTTCTCCAACTCTTTCTTTATAGAAGAATAATCATCCGATTTGTTTGCGATGTTTGTGGTTTCAAGATCCGTTATACTGATTCTATTCAAGATGTATCTGTCAGTATAATGGTTCATTAGAACAATACCTATCCAGTCAAGATAGTTTCTTTTTGTAATTATATGGTAATAGTCGCAGGATTCCTCCTTGCATTTTTGAACCCATTTTTCGTAGTTGTTTACAGTGCCGACAAGAATCAATTTGTCTATGGCTCTTGTCAATGCCACATAAAGCACTCTCATCTCTTCGGAAATGCTCTCTTTTCTCATCTGTATTTTTGAAGCGTATCTGGGTAGCGTTTCACGAAAAATTCGCTTTTCCGGATCTATGAATTTTGGCGCAACAAGACATTTTTTACTAATAATAATCTGGTCGTTCAAATCTGTCATGTTGAATCTTTTGCTTAAGCCCGCACATATGACAACTGGGAATTCAAGGCCCTTGCTCTTGTGAATAGTCATCAACCGCACCACATTATCGTTCTCGCCCAACAATTTAGCTGTTGACATATCTCCATAGGATTGACCTATTCTTTCCAAATAGGTGATAAAATCATAGATGCCCGTGTTACCTTCAGCTTCGAATATGCTGGCCCGATCTGATAATAGCCGCAAATTTCCCTGTCTCATATTTCCATTCGGGAGCATCCCATTGAAATAGTAGTAATTAGTTTCTGTCAATATCTCCCAAATCAGTGACCCTAGTTTGGTATGTCTGCTTCTCCATTTCCAATCATCTATCTTGCTAAGAAATTTTTTACTTTTCTCACTTAAGTAATCATCATACTTATTGATGTAATGATTTATCGCCTCATGATAATCGCATTTGGGATTAACCACTCTTATTCTTATCATTTCATCGATGGTGAAACCGCCTATATTCGATTTCATAACGCTTAGAAGCGGAATATCTTGTTTTGTATTATCTAACAAGTGCAGCAGATTTATCATTACTTTAATCTCCATTGAATCAAAGTAGCTGCTGGAAATATCGGAGTACAAAGGAATATCATTTTCATGAAAAACTTCTTCAAAGACGCTTGACCATCTGACAGCGGATCGCAATAGAATGACTATATCCTTGTATTTGAATTCTGATGTGCTTTGTCCTACCAGTTCCTTTATTCTATTAACGATAAAGGTGGCTTCTATCTGATTTGTTTTCAGTTCCTGAAGCTTCTCGTCAAGCTCATCATCAGGTCTTTTTTCCAGAATATTGATCTCTACACTGTCTTCCTTTTCCTCGTAGATGCCTCCACTCAGCAAGAAAGCATCTGTATCATAATCTATTTCTCCACAATCCTCGTTCATTATGTTCTGGAAAATATCATTTATGAAATCGAGGATTTCAGGTCTGCTTCTGAAATTTCTATTTAAAAGCACTATCTTGTTGTCATTGACATCATTTTCAGATCTGTATTGGTTGTATTTGTCTATAAACAATGTTGGATCTGCCTGTCTAAACCGATATATGCTCTGCTTGACATCCCCTACCATGAAAACATTGTTGTTGCGCTTGATTCTATTTATGATTTCTTCCTGAACACCATTGCTATCCTGGTATTCATCTATGTAAATATAGTTAAACTTATCCCTATAATAATTGGCTGCCTCTTCATATTTAAGGACTTTTAATGTGAGATGTTCGGCATCATTGAAATCAAGGCATTTTTTTGAAAGCTTTTTATGATGGAACTCTGAACTGACTTCTCTAATGATCTGAGACAACACCTTCATGATGGGATGCATTTCATTAATCTCATTCGTCAGTTGCTGGAAGCTTTTCTGGGGGATGATTCCCTTGGTCTTATCTAGCACATCCTTGTAGAGTTGTCTTTTTGATTTGATATTATCAATCAATTCAGTCCCATAGATTTCCTTATTTTTAGCACTTACTGCTTTTAATCTTTCATGACAAATATTGGATAGATTTCCGCGGAATCTTTCAAAATCAATGTCCAGATCGTTTATCAATCCGGTTATGTTTTCATTGTCCTTCATAAGTGCTTCATTATAAGGCATGTCATGCGGACAAATATTTATTGCGAACTGAATTTCCTGATATGCAAATTCAATATATTTCCTTACTTCTCTTTTTATGATATCTATCCATATTGTATCCTCTAATCCATTTTCTCCTATACCAAGTGAAGCTATAGCATCATCAAACCAGCTGAAGGGATCCGGATAGCTCATCAGAATTTTATAAGTCTTGTAGACAATGTTCGTAACCGATGAATCTCCTCTGTTTTCAGCGTATGAATCTACAAACCTCATGAAATCCGGATCTTTTTTTTCGTAATGTTTTTCCAGTGCTTCTCCTATAATTTCATTGAGCATCATATTGGAATCATTAGTATCCATTACCCTGAATCCGGGATCAATATCAATCAAGTAAAAATATTTTCTCAAAACATTGAAACAGAATGAATGTATAGTAGAAATATGGCTTTTATGTATCAAACGTATCTGTTTTTTCAAGAAAGAATAATGAGTATCTTGATTAAAAATGGCTTCGTTTATTTTGCTTTGAATCTTTTCTTTCATGCTGCCAGCGGCTGCATTTGTAAAGGTTACAACTAGGAGTCTATCAATATTGACTTTTTCATGTATAACCGTCTGAATGATTCTCTCAACCAGTACTGCAGTCTTTCCTGATCCTGCAGCGGCAGAAATCAGCAGATTCTTATTTCTACTGTCAATAGCCATTCTCTGTTCATCAGTCCATTTCATGGGTTTCATCATCTCCTTTCTCCAAGGAATCAATAATCTCTTTCTCACTTTTTTGCTTGATTCGTCTGTATTGGTTACCTGGCAAAGACTGATCAAATTGACAGATGGCCAGATAATCACAATACGTGCATGGCTTTCTATCCTTATATTGATAAGGATTGATGTCAATACTGCCTGAAGAAATCCCTTGAGCTGTTTCTCTTACAATGTCCTCTATAGCTGCTATTATCGATAAGATGTGCGATTCACTCAATGTCTTTGAAGTGCTACTTAATCCTTCTTTCTGCTTAAGCTTGATTGAGTCAAGAATTTTCGAGGATTCTCCAGCAATCAAATCAGTATCCATGTTTTTAATAATATCCAAGTCATCTATGACATAACCCTGCAAAGAAAATCTTTTAAACATTTCATCTTCGATAGCAACGTCTTCAATTTTATCTCCATCTATCAAGGGATCGATTATCTTAAAGTAAAACAGTCCCCCAAACGATAGGTTTTCAGCAATAATATCTTTGTTGTGAACCAAAACAGCATCCAGATAGACAAACAACTGTAAACCTATCCCATTTAATACTTCGTTGAGATCTATGGTTTTACCGGATGATTTGTAATCCAGAACTGTCACATAGTTGGCTTCTTCAGAGCTATACAAGTCTATCCTATCAATTCTGCCATTAATGACAGCGTACTCATCTTCTCCGAATTCTATTCGTATAGGTTCCAGGGTTGCGTTCTCAGACCCAAATCCAGCTTCAATTATAACTGGTCTAAATTTGCTTTTTTGTAATTGTTTAACAAGATAAGAAGCCGAAATTTCTGCAGTTTTTTGAATCTTACCTTTAATATATTGATTTCTGAAGCTGTCATTCAGAATATCATTTTGGGTTTCCAACTCATCAAATGATTCCTGTGCGATTTTTGCTATTGCTAGTTTGATAGTGCCTTCATCTTCTAAGAGGAAACGCTGATCATTGATTATGCACTCTGTGACAACCTCCATCGTTTTATGATAGATACTGCCAATATCCCTATAATCAATCTTGTACTCCTGTCTGGGAACCGGGCGTAGGCATCTTTCAGTAAAGTATTTGAAGCGGCAGCTATTATAGCTCTCTATCGCATATGATGACAGTTTCAACGGTCGTTCGTACAAAAGGCCAATTAAAGATTTGTCTTCGATTTCTGCTTTATTGTTATATAGCATACATTCATCTATCAATTGGAAAAGATCCGGTTTGTTCTCTCTTAACCATAAGTAAAACTGCTTTTCAACTCCCTGCAGATCACCACCACTTTTTCTCATTCTAATCATTTCAGACAAATGATTGATTGATGGCTTAACAGCTTCCCCAATCTGACGTTTTTCAATAACTCCACCTTCAATTCTGAGTCTAGGAAACATTTGCTTCAATCTACTGACATGAATAGAAGGTCTTAGCGATTTTCCTTCTATATCACTCAAGGAATAGGAGAAGGATATCTTTTCTGAGTATTCATTTAAGAGATTATTGAAACGATGTCTTTCGACTTCAATACTGTATAAATCTAGGTCAATGTGCGCTCCCAGACTATTTAACATGATTCGTTCATCATTGTACAGGATTCCTTTATCTGCTATGAATGAAGGTATCATCCCTTCATTCATTCCAACCAAGTAGATATTCTTGACTTGGTTGATTGTAGATTTGTTGAGTGTACCTACAATCACGCTATCCTCAGAGGGAGGAATAATGCTTAAACGGTATTCCTCGAACCCGGTTTTGAGGAGATTTTTAAACTCTTCCACGTCAATCACAGCATCCTCTGATATATTGACGATTTGCTCGAATACAGACATGACTGCATTCCATACTTGAGCATTCTCAAACGCTTTTTCATACATTTCGCTTTCTTTTAAGTCTAGCGTAATCTCTTTTGTCTTTTGGTAGACATTCATGTCTTCAAGTATAGTTGTCAGAATCTTGATTTTGTGTACAACGTTGCTTTTTTTCTTTAATCCGTCAAGTGAGACAATGGTTTTTCCAATACTTTGTCGTATCTTTTCTAAACATTCAGTTTTAGAGTCATTATACTTGAATTCCCTTTTCCATTTATATCCATAAACACCATGTTTAATAACATAATTCTCCAACTCCTCGATTTGATCTCTCGATAAATCGATATAACCACATTTCAAGAACCTAAATACATCTTTCGCCTGTTGGTTATATAGAGAAATGTCCAGCATAGCCAAAATGGAAGTGACCAAAGGATGGGATAGTATATCCCTTTTCATGTCAAAAAAATATGGTATTTCATAGATTGAAAATACCTTTTCTATCGTTTTTTTATAAACTTCTTCGTCACCAATGATTATTGCCAGATCTCGCCATCTGTAATCATTATCTCTTACTTCCACAACAATTTTTTCAGCAATTTCCACGATTTCCTCATGAGGATTCAAGGCATAAAACAAATTGATGTGATTTGGTATATCTGTGTATAACTCATTAGTATTTGCAAAGAAATTGCAGCTTAAATAATCGATATCTGTTCCTAATCGAGAAGTGTCTGCTAGCTCGATTCTGTTGATACTGTGCTGTGAGTCATTAGCAACCTCAATTATTTTTCGTAAATTATTCTTAACAATGCTATACTCATCCTCTGAATCAAAAAGATCATCGTTGTAATCATACAAAGCAACATATATGTTTTTTGAAACAGCAGCAATCTGTTTTATCAATTCCAACTCACCGGCATTGAAATCCAAAAACTCATCTATGAAAATTGCTGCATTTTTTACCAAAGACGATTCACCTATCTTACTGGCACATAGCTTAATCAGATCTAAATCATCCAGATAAGTGTTTTCCATAAACTCGCATAGATTCTTGTAAATCAGTTCGATATCCATCAACTTACTTCTAAAGCTATCATCTTCCTTAAGCGTTTTATTCACAGAAGACAAGAACTCAACTGATACATTACGGTTCTTGAACTCATTGATCAAGCTGTTCATCTCTTTCAAAACTCCCTGTTGACTGTGCTGGTCTTTGAAAAGTATAAGCCTGTCTCTGTTTTCATATATGATTTTTCTAAGGAGCATCATCTTTCCATAGTCGTTTATACTCTCGGTTTTGAGACCCCCGGCCTCTTCAAGAACTATATAAGCCAACCTATTGAATGACAGCACCTGAATATTCAAAATACCATTATTATCCAGGTAATTAATCAATTCCTTTTCCTTTTGAAAGGTCATCTGGTCTGGAACGATAAGAATGCATTCCTGCTCAATGTCTTCAGAATGTATTTTAATTCTATCATAAACATAGCTGGTTTTTCCAGAATTATGCCCCCCCGTAATCAGTTCAAAGCTCATTTTTACCCCCTATTCCAGCTTTAGTTGTTCCTGCTTTTTTTCAATTCCATTACTAATTGGTCGGGAATTTTTATCAAATATCGAATTATATACATTTCTATTATCCAATACCCATATCTTATCTGAAAATTCTCCTGGTTTTACGTTCTCAGACGCATTTTCGAAGTCATAGACACGAGCATCAATCATATCAATATAGTGTAATAATTCAGCTTCTAGAAACATAGGTTTTTTGGGGCTGCCAAAATCCGCATAATAGTGATGTGACAATAGCATATGTTCAAGCATAATAGAAATCTCTGGGTCTATACCCATTTTATCAGCTGTTTTTTCAATCAGCTTGATTCCCATTATAATATGTCCCAAAAGCTTGCCTTCCATGGTGTAGTCCGATACTATTCCAAAATTATTGGATTCCATCTCCTCTATTTTACAAATATCATGCAGCAATATCCCAGCGTACAAAAGGTCCATATTGACATTCTGATAGACAGTACCCAATGCCTCTGCTGATTTGAGCATTCTCAGCATATGATACAAAAGCCCACTCTTAATTGAATGATGGTTAGACTTTGCCGCAGGATAATACATCAGCTTCTCCTTATGCAGCTTATATATTTCAATAATTATATTCTTGATTTCTTTATTGTTGATCTTCTTTATATACCCTTTAATTATTTCAAGCATTTCTTCGGGATTCACAGGTGCGGCTGATACGTAATCAAAAATATTAACCTCATCAGAATCCATAACACTCTCAATGGCTGTTGCATTCAGGTTTTTATTACTGTTGTATTCCTTAACAATGCCTTTTATCCTAAAAATGTCACCCACACCAATTTTCTCTATCTCTTCAGAAGTTGCTCTGAATTTTCTGCAGATCATTTCACCTGTATTATCACCCACAACCATATCCAGATAATAATTGCCATTCTTATCTGTTTTTGTGTCTGTGCTTTTTATCATAAAAAAATCTTCAACCTTGTCACCTTCTGACAAACTGCTAATAAATACTTTCTTCATTTTCCCTCCCATTTAGAATGATTAATGTTCCGTAATCATATATTGGATTATTTGATAGATGGACCACTTGTAATCCTTTAGATCTAATAAAATCTTTAATGTTGTTACAATCCGGGTGATGATCAAGTGTACCGGTAAGAAACAGGCGTCCATTGTGATAACCTGATGCGCCACCTATAAAGCCGTAATCAAAACCATTTAGTCCGACATTGCCTGCACTGATTAGAAGCGTGTCAATGCCATAATCCTTTGCAATCTTCGCTATCTGTTTGTCGGCCGTTATTATACCATGGTTCTGCATATTAATAACAGAACACTTGGTATAACCCTGCTTGACATCGAGGCGTACAAGCTTGTCCATAGTGGCTCTTTTGACAACCATTCCATCAGTATAGGCTCCATGATGAATAATTGCATTCTCTACTCGAACTGCATTGTATGGGATGTCCAAGGGATAAACCCGATTTAGTCGATTGGTGCCTTTAATAACCCTGATGCCTTTGCCAGCAAACTTTCCAAGATAGTACTCATATTCTTCAGGACAGACAACCAATGTCCAATTATCATATTGCATCATCACCATGTCAGGATGTCCATTGACAGGTTCCATCAGATTTGGATGTGGACGTGTCATGATAATCTTAGAGCAATAATGATTCAGTTGTTTTATAATTTTCTCATCCATACGATAATCAACTATAGCAATCTTATTATTTTTGTCCATTCAACTATTATAGCATATCCTGATTGCCATTCAAATGACCACCTATGGTAATCGTATTGAGGATTTTCTTCAAATCATTTTCATCGAAATGATATCTTTTATTGCAAAAGTGGCAGTGAATCTCTGCTTTCTTGTCCTCTTCAATAATATCTTCGATTTCTTTCTCACCCAGTGATATGAGGACTTCTGTCATTCTTTCAAGAGAACAGTCACATCTGTAGCTTACTTGAGCTTTTTCAGTGATATTCAATTCAAAATCGGGTAGTAAGGCTTCCATAATTTTTTCAATATCCTGTTCTTTCTCGAAAAACGAAGACACATTCTTAATCTTTGCTATGGAGGCTTCCACAGCTGTAATCTCTTCTTCTTTCAATCCAGGCATCATCTGAAGCATAAAACCCCCTGCACTTTTAATGGTATGATCAGTATCAACTAGTACTCCCAATCCGACGACCGTTGGTTGTTGCTCTGAGTTGAAAAAATAAGCGGCCACATCTTCACCAATTTCGCCTGAAACCAGCATAGAACTGCCTGAGTAAGGCTCTTTAAGGCCCATATCTTTTGTAACCTGGATGTAACCTTCTTTTCCAACTGCCTCGCCAACATTTAATTTTCCAGAATCTGTCGTATCAAGATCTACCTGTGGATTATCAACATAGCCCTTTACATGACCCATACTGTCAGCAGTGACCAGAATAGTGCCCAGAGGACCTCCTCCATTTATTTTAACCGTCAGCTTATCCTCTTTATTCTTTAATGCATAACCCATCATTAAAGATGCTGTCAATACCCTGCCTAGAGCTGCGGACGCAACAGGGGTCGTGTTATGATAGATTCTCGCCTGCTCCACAACTTCTTTTGTATCAACGGCAAAGAACCTGAAGGTAATATTCTTATCAATTCCTCTTATTATATATCTCACTCAATTCTCCTTTTTACACACGAACACGGCTCTGTCTGACGTCAAGTGGCAGGATTCCTCATGGTATCCATCGAAGACCTCAATGGAAGAAAATCCAACTTGTTTTAGCATCAAACAGATAATTTGGCATTCATATGATTTTTGCTTTTGATATTCCTCTATTCTTCTGTATAATCCATTACTGTCGCATACAAAAAAATTGAGAGTCATCTCGCAGGTATGGTCTTCCTCATCATAGAGATTCTCCCAAACCATAAAGATATCATCCTCTTCTGTAACAATTGTATTTCTGCCCAGTTGATTTTGTAGCTTGTGTATGGTGCTATAGTCAAAAAGAAAAACGCTGTCGGTTGAAAGGTGTTCATAAACACGACTAAAAAACCCCTCGACCTCTTCCTCATTCAGGAGATAGTTGATGCCATCACAGCAACATATAGCGGCATCGAAGTATTTATCGATTCTAAAATCAAGCATGTTCATATTGAAAATTGACACATTGCTATATCGTCGTAGTTTTTCATAAGCTTTTACCAGCATTTCTTCTGATAAGTCGAATGCTGTAATCTTATAATTATCGTCTGCCAATAGTCGGGTTATATTGCCTGTTCCACAAGCTATTTCAAGTATGTCTTTTCTTGCACCTATTTTTCTCTTGATGAAATCCACCCAATTATCATATGGAATATCTGTCATCAAGCTATCATATATTTCTGCAAACTCCAAATAACTCATGGTTACTCCTTGAAATATGGTCTGTTGGTTTTTAAGATTTTCTTTAAATCCTTTAACTCAATCAAAATTTTGTTTAGTGTGAATTGTATGCTGACCATAATGATGAAAAAAATCACAATTAGAATCATTCTTAAATCCATGTCTGCCTCCTTTTAGTACACCAATAACACTTTATCTCCCAAGCCATCGGTATCTATCAATTCAAGCATATCCTCGGTTACCGTCACCACATCCTCAAAGCCGTCACTGACAAATCTTAAATGCGGGTTTTTTTCAAAATATTCAAACCAGTCTGCTGATTCTTGAAATTCTTCTGTGTTGCTGGCTCTGATTCTTGGAATGGAAGTATAATCAAACCGAGCGTCAAACACTGAGTATGAAGGATGTGAACCTACCTCCAAAACTGCAATATGATTATAAGAAATATCTTTGTATTCTCCGCTTACCAAATAATTGTTCAAATCTCCTGCAGGTCTCTGCCCATAAGGTATGACAAAAGTATTCATGTCGTAGTCCGGTAAAATGCCATTTAAATATGAGACCAACATACCAATCTCATACTGGACCTCTTCAGATGTGTCCGACTCAATTAGTCTTGCATGACCGTATGTGTGATTGCCGATATCATACCCATTTTCCACTAGATACTTCAGTTTGTATTCAACGTATTGTTGCTGTCTGAAAGCATTTGTACCATAAATATAAAAGGAAGCTGTGATATTGAAATCGTCATATTTTTCATTGAACTCCTCCATTATCCCGAGTGCGGAATCCGGATCTAGCACAAGGTTTCCATTTTCTTCAATCAGATTGAAATTATTCTGGTTGGCATCATCAAATGTCAAGATAATAGGTGTGTAACCTGCAGCTGTGTCTATCTGACCCTTAACATATTTCGAGAGTGATATGGGCCTATAACCATTTTGGTACATGTATTCCAAATCTGCTCTAAAGGAATCTGCGGTGATCTCCCACGCGCTGTCTGTTTCACCTATGCTGTGGTACATCAGTACCATAACTCGACCAGCTTCATTTGGCATTAATGACAGATCCACCTTGTCCTTGTCTTCTAATCCATCCATATCTGCTGTTGTTTCCTCAGTTGGATTATTTGCTGTTGTGGTCTCTATCTCTATAACAGTTGTATTTAATGTGCTTTCTGGTGTTGTATTGGTGTTTGTAGAATTGCAGCCAGATAGCAAAAGCACTATTGCTATCACCAATATACTTGATTTAAACATAGCCATCTAATCTCCTTATGTTCATTCTGTCTTAGCTTGTCCATTATATTATATCAGATAAATATAACATATGATGGTCTGATTATCCATACTTACAATTATTTTATCATAGAAAAGGTTTATAAATGATGTTATAATACTTTTCAGGTGGTGATATTTTGCTAGAAAGCGGAAACAAATTAGCCCAGATCAAATTAAAGGTTTTGTTTATCATTAACACTCTGAATCTTCCGATTACCAACATGGATCTAACCAAATTCATATTGGAAAACAACTATATGGATTATTTTACTTTGCAAGAAGTCGTTTTAGAGCTACAAAAGGATGGATTCGTGCTTTCAGGTCAAACTGAGGGCAAGGAGTCTTATACCATAACCGAAACAGGTCAAGAAGCCATAGAAATGTTCAGTGATCGTATCCCAAAAGGCTTTAAGATTGAAATTGCAGAGATGCTAAAAACGCTTCAAAAGGAAGTAAAAAGAAATAAAGACCTTTTCGCTCATTATTATCAACGAAAAGATAAGGATTTCACAGTAATCCTGCAGGCCATCGAGGAATCCGTCACCATTTTTAACTTTTCACTTAATGTCCCTACAGAAAAATTGGCAAAAGATATCGTTGCCAAATGGAAAAAGAATCCGGATAAAATCTACTCTGAAATTATTAATATACTAATGAGGCCATAATGGATAACGATAAAATAATAATCTATACAGATGGTGCATGTTCAAATAATCAGAGCACTGAGAATATTGGCGGATATGGTGCTGTTCTTACCTATAAGGAGCATACGAAAGAAGTGTTTGGAGGTAGAATCAATACCACTAACAACATAATGGAGCTGACAGCCATGATTGAAGCTCTGAAGCTTATAAAAAACAAAAATATTGAAACAGAAGTGTACTCAGACTCAGCTTACATTGTGAATTGTATCAATCTCAAATGGTATGAAAAATGGAAGTTAAACAACTGGAAAAACTCAAAAAAAGACCCAGTCAAGAACAAGGAATTGTGGGAAGAATTAATTGCTCTGATTGAATCTTTTGAAAATATAAAGATTATTAAGGTAAAAGGCCATTCCGGCATCGCTTTGAATGAAAAAGCAGATGAACTGGCCAATAAAGGTATTGATAGTGTCAGATAATCATCTGTCTTTAAAGAATCTTTTTAAACTCTTTGTTTTTCAAAGCTTCTTCAATCAATGCCTCAATATCAAGTTTGCTCTCTGATGCTTCGATTTTTTCTAATCTAGGTCTTGTCTGAGGGTGAGCTGGCGAAAAAACTGAGCAGCAGTCATCAAAAGGCAGAATAGAAATATCGAAAGTCCCGATTTTTTGAGCGATATCAATGATGTCAGTCTTGTCCATTCCAATCAGTGGTCTTAAAACAAGAGCGTCCACTGACGCATCCACTACACCTAAAGACTTTGATGTCTGGCTTGCAACCTGACCCAGACTCTCTCCAGTCACTAGCATTTCCATGCCCTTCCATCCTGCGATTCTCTCTGCTATCCGCATCATGAATCTTCTAGCTATGATGGTTGATTCATCATCAGGGCATTTTTGTTTTATCTCTTTATAGATTTCAAGCAAATTGATTGAGTACAGATCTATGCTTCCGCAAAAAATAGATAGTCTATCTACCAGTGCCTCAACTTTCTCATTGGCTCTCAAGCTGGTGAATGGATAGGCATGAAAGGTCACGCACCTTATCTTGACACCCCTTTTAGCCATCATATAAGCTGCAACAGGGCTGTCAATACCACCAGATATCAAGACAAGACCTTCTCCGTTAGAGCCGACAGGCAACCCTCCTGCACCTTTTATTCTCTCAGTGAAAATATAGCAGTATGTTCTGATATCAAAATAAATGATTACATCCGGATTATGGACGTCCACGGTCAACTCGTTGAAGTTGTCTAATACGACGCCTCCAAGTTGTTTATTAAGTGCCATCGAATCAATAGGAAATTTCTTATCTGCACGCTTGCAGGATATTTTAAATGTCTTGATGTTTTTATTATCAATCAGATACGCGACATATTCAACAAGCTTTGTTTCAATGGCTTCTATAGTTGCCTCAACCTTAATTGATGGCGATATGTTGACAATACCAAATATGTTGCTGATATCGTCAATTACATCCTTCATATAAACGCCTGTGTCAATAAAAACCTTTCCCCTGTCTCTATAAAAATGTAATCCCTTCTCTTTGATCACTTTTGACATCTGATTGTTAAGCTTCTGCTCAAATACTCCTCTGTTCTTTCCTTTTAGAACCATTTCACCTAAACTTATGTTGATTGAATTGTACATATTATCTACCTCTTGTTGTTTTTCTGATTTCTTGAGTGTAAGCTATGATTTTTTCTGATGTTTGGATTATCTCATCCTCACTATTAAACATCCCAAAACTGATTCTTATTGTGCCTTCAACCAAACTCTCATCATTTAATATATAATTAATAACATTATTTTTTGATGAACTTTTTGAGGAACAGGCTGATCCCGTAGATATATATATGTTATCTCTCTCGAGAAAATGAACCAAGATCTCACCTCTGATGTCTCTGATAGATATATTGAGTATATAGGGTGAGGATTCTTTTCCGCTGTTTAATCGTATGTCATCAATTCCATTGCACAACATTTCTTCCATCATGTACTTCAGATGGCTAATACGATCAAATTCCTGCATCATCACGCTCTTTCTGATATCAATTGCTGTAGCAAAACTAACAATAGATGGTAGGTCTTCAGTTCCCGGTCTCATACCCATCTCCTGATTCCCGCCCCAGTAAACAGGCTCAATTTTTGAGTTTTTATTGATATACAGCCCACCAACTCCTCTTGGACCATGAATCTTATGACCAGATAATGTCATGGTGTCAACATTTATTTCCTTTGCATCTATTAGTATCTTACCTAACGACTGAGCACAGTCAATATGGATTCTGGCACTTCTATTTTTGAGTCTGATAGCTTCTGAAATCTTTTTTAGATTCTGGATACTTCCAAGTTCACTGTTAACGTGTGTAAAGATAGCTAGAGCTGTTTTGTCATTCGCTTTCTTCTCAATATCTTCAATATCTACATTACCATACTCATCAGTTTTGATAAATACCACTTGGATGTCTTTTTGTGGTAGGTGGTTGAGTGTTTCCAAAACAGATGGATGCTCTATGTGTGTCGTGAGAACTTGACTTTTGGGACGACATGAAGCCAAGTGGCCTAGAATAGCTAAATTATTGCTTTCAGTTCCACCTGATGTAAAAAATATCTCGTTATTTGAAGCATTAATGAAGCTAGCTATCCTTTCCCTTGAACTTTTTAATAACTTTTCGCATTCATATCCGAAGCTATGTAAAGAAGAGGGATTGCCATAAAAATCATTGTATACTTCATTCATCTTATTAAGAGCATCTGGATGAATCCTTGATGTTGCAGCGTTATCGAGATAAATCATGATTTTCTCCACCTGATTAATCATTTTTAAATGTTAATTCTTACGTTTTTTATTGCCAACATTTAATGGCTGTGCTATAATGAGAATGGTTATCCCCCCGATAGCCAAAATATATTCCCAATACCCCTTTTAAGCATTTATGCTTAGAACAAAACGACCTACCCGGGTCGTTTTGTTCTATTTATTGATCTTTATTATGTTTGACAGGTATTTGTGCTTCTCTTTTTCATACTCTTTTCTTATTCTCTCAACCAATCGGTTGGATGTTGATTTGTATTTGACTGTTCCAATAGCATTAACCGGCATCACATCTATTGATGTTCCTGTTATGAATGCAGCATCAAAAAACGCCAACTCTTCAATTCGTATAACTCTTTTCTGGATACCTATTCTTTTCTCTTGGCAAATCTCTACTATCTTATTTCTTGTTGTCCCAAGAAGCACACCATTATCTGATGCTGTTACGATTGTATTTCCCTTTACAAAGAAAAGGTTTGATCTGCTTCCTTCAAGCACCTCTCCTTTCTCTGAAACGTAAATACATTCATCTGCGTCTTCTCCTGTCAATATTTCATTGATGAGGCCTCTGAACTCATTGTTCAATATTTTGGCATTAGGATTTTCTCTTTCCTCATAAATCAGTATCGTATTATAGCCTTTTTGGATTTTCTCAACAGTAGGATACTGAGATTTCATAAGATAAATAATTAGGTTTTCAACACTGTTTTTAAAAAAGGTTATCTTAACATTAATGTTTTTTTCCTTGAATTTATCCAGCAACATATAGATTTGTTCCCGAATATCTCGCAATGAAACAGAAAAATCAATATCAACCAGTTTGATGCTATTGTTCATTCTTGCTATGTGATCCTCTAAAAACAAAGGCTTACCGTCGATAATCCTAATTACCTCATAGACTTTTTCTATATCCGTTTCTAAAAGAGTGTGAATCTCTGCGATATCATTAAAGCTACCGTTGAGTAATCCTTCTTCGTATTTGCTTTCTCTCATATTAACTCCTACTTTTTCTTTTCAATCAATCGTTAGTCAAAATACTACTACATTATAATACTGTTAAATTGCTAAGTAAACAAGTAAATTCGAAGATAACCCCATGTTGTTATCTTTTCAACAACATGGGGTTATCTATATTTTACTATCTGTCAAATTCTTCTAGTGACTCTAACCGAGTTACCAACTATTTCAAAGGTATCAGTCAAGCCTTTCACCAAAACCAAACCTCTTCCTCTAATGCTTCTGGTGTCAGGGATTTTCCGGTTCCTAACTCTAATCCCTTCTCCTTCGTCAGAAACTGCCAACTCAAGCATATTTTCCATTACCGATAGCTTCAGTCGTACATGCTTACATGGATCGCTTTTATTGCCATGTATAATGCTATTTGAAATTAGCTCATTAAGTATCAGACGCAAATCAAATATGTCATCGCTACTCAAATAGCCATCAAACTTCAGCAATACTTCATTTATAATTTTCTGACTTGTGTCGATATCGCTCTTAAACTCGACCTCATATTTTAGATTCATGCCATCTACCTCTAGTCTTAAATATACCCATAAAGATATATTTTAAACATTGGATTTACATGACTCACATTATTTGTTTCTCAATGCTGCCTGTGCTGCCGCTAGTCTGGCTATTGGAACTCTATATGGTGAGCAGCTTACATAATCGAGTCCTGCTCTATGGAAAAAATCAATGGATTCAGGATCGCCCCCATGCTCGCCACATATACCTATTTTTAATCCCGGATTCGCTTTTCTACCCAGTCTGACACCCATCTCTACTAATTTCCCTATACCTTCCTGATCAATGCTCTGGAAAGGATCGCTGGTAAGAATCTCTTTTTCAAGATATTCACCAATAAATTTACCCGCATCATCTCTAGAAAAGCCAAAACCCATCTGAGTCAAATCATTGGTCCCAAATGAGAAGAATTCAGATATTTCACCTATCTCATCAGCTATCAGAGCAGCTCTTGGCACTTCAATCATAGTTCCGACAAGGTAATCCAGTTTATGGTCTTTTTCTTCAAATATTTCATTAACTGTATTGACGACAATATCCTTAAGATATTCAAACTCTTTTTTAATTCCTACAAGAGGAATCATGATTTCAGGCTTGATATTGACATTGTCCTCTTTGTTGACTTCGATAGCAGCTTCAATAATCGCTCTTGTCTGCATGACTGCTATTTCAGGATATGTGATAGCCAATCTACAGCCTCTATGTCCCAGCATAGGATTGAACTCATGTAAAGAGTTGATTGTTTCTTTCAGATTGGCAACTGAGATGTCCATCTGCGATGCAAGCTTTATAATATCTTCTTCTTCACTAGGTAAAAATTCATGTAATGGAGGGTCAAGTAATCTCACAGTTACCGGTCTGTCACCCAAAGCTCTGTAGATTCCTTTAAAGTCCTCTTTCTGAAACTGAAGAAGTTTATCTAGTTCAACCTGTCTACGTTCTTTAGTATCCGCCAGAATCATTCTTCTAACGACAGGGATCCTATTTTCATCAAAAAACATATGCTCAGTTCGGCATAATCCTATACCTTCGGCTCCAAACCTTACAGCAATCTCTGAGTCCTTTGGTGTGTCAGCATTGGTTCTTACTCCGAGCTTTCTAGTTTGATCGGCCCATTCCATCAGCTCTCCAAAACTACCTGATAGAGTAGGATCAACAGTCTTGATACTTCCCTTATATAATTTTCCTGTGCTGCCATCTAGGGAAATATAGTCTCCCTCATGAAATTTTTCACCGTTTACAGTGAATACTTTCATTTCCTCATCCACTTTGACCTGATCACATCCAGCTATGCAGCATTTACCCATGCCTCTGGCAACAACAGCTGCGTGTGAAGTCATCCCACCTCTCGCTGTCAGTATACCTTTGGCGACATTCATTCCTTCAATATCCTCTGGTGATGTCTCTTTCCTGACAAGTATAACTGGTTCACCTTTTGCTGCCGCAAGAACGGCATCAGCTGCTGTGAAGTACACTTTTCCAGTGGCTGCTCCAGGAGAGGCAGGTAATCCTTGCGTCAGTGGAACTGCTTCTTCCATAGTTTTGGCATCAAAGGTTGGGTGAAGCAACTGATCAAGTGATGATGGCGGTATTCTCATAATTGCTTCATCTTTTGTTATAAGGCTTTCTTTTGCCATCTCTACGGCAGACCTTAAAGAAGCTTCTGCTGTTCTCTTACCTGTTCTTGTCTGAAGTATGTACAATACACCTTTTTCTATTGTAAACTCTATGTCTTGCATGTCACGGTAGTGATGTTCGAGTTTCTCTGTGATATCCTTGAACTGTTGATATATAGCCGGCATAACCTGTCCAAGATCTTCAATGGATTGTGGTGTTCTAATACCAGCAACCACGTCCTCACCCTGTGCGTTAATCAAAAACTCACCATATAATCTCTTTTCTCCAGTGGCTGGATTTCTGCTGAAAGCTACGCCAGTTCCGGAGTCATTGCCCATATTTCCAAAAACCATTGACTGTACGCTGACAGCCGTACCCATACTGTGAGGTATGCCATGGATATTTCTGTATGTAATGGCTCTTGCATTGTTCCATGATCTAAAAACCGCATCCACAGCCATATTAAGCTGAATGTAAGGATCTTGCGGGAATTCTTCACCAACTTCATTTTTGTAGATTGTCTTATAACTTTCTACAATTTCTTTTAAATGGTCGATATCCAAATCCGTATCATTGGCAAATCCATTGTCTTCCTTTACATCTTCCAAGACAGTCTCAAACAAATATTTAGGAACCGATAAAACAACGTCACTAAACATTTGTATAAACCTTCTATAGCTATCATAGGCAAATCTTTCATTGCCTGTTTTTTTTGCCAATCCAATTACTGCGATGTCATTCAGGCCTAGGTTTAGAATTGTATCCATCATTCCAGGCATTGAAATTGCTGCACCAGACCTGACAGAAACCAATAATGGATTCTCTGAATCACCGAATCTCTTGCCCATGGTTTCTTCAACAACTTTCAGATTATCATGTAACTGATCAATAATCTCTTGCGTCAGTTTCTTTCCGTTTTTGTAGAACTCCAGACACGCTTCAGTCGTGATTGTCATTCCAGGAGGCACAGGCAATCCGATGTTTGTCATTTCCGACAGATTGGCTCCTTTACCCCCCAATGTTTTTTTCATTGAAGCATTACCTTCTTTGAATAAATATACCCACTTGCTCATATGAAATATCCTCCCTTTTAGTTTATTGTTTATTATTTTTTGATATTATTGACATAATAATACTTGCAGTTTCCTCTATCGCCCTCTGGGATACATCTATCACAGGACATTTCAGCCTTTGAAATATCTTGTCAGCATAATCAAGCTCTTCGAGAATTCTGTCAAGATCAGCGTAGGTTGAATACTTGGTCACGCCCATATCCTTTAATCTTTCCCTACGAATATTGTTTAGTAGCTCAGGACTATTGGTCAAACCAATAATTCTCCTAGGTGGTATCTCAAATAGTTCTTCAGCTGGTTTGACTTCTGGTACCAATGGAAGATTAGCCACTTTCAAGCTTTTATTGGCTAGATAAAGGCTCAGTGGCGTTTTAGATGTTCGAGACACCCCTATCAGCACCACATCAGCTTTCTTAAATCCTCTCGGATCTTTTCCGTCATCATATTTTACAGCGAACTCTATCGCCTCGATTTTATCAAAGTAATGAGATGTCAATCTTCGGTTCAAGCCTGCCTCGCGTTTTGGCTCAATGCCGGTCAGTTTCTCCAGAGTATTGATGATAGGTCCAAGCAAATCTATTGCCCTAATGTTGTTTTCCTTCGTTTGTTGTTTGAAGTATAGCTTTTCTTCACTCATAACGAGAGTGTAAAGAACAAGACAGTTTGTCTCTTTTGCCAAACTGATTATGTCATCCATCTGATCTTTATCCAATACAAAGGAAAACTTTCGAATCCCTGTGACTGCATCAGCAAATTGTATCTTAGCAGCTTGGGCTACCAGTTCTGCTGTCTCGCCAATTGAATCAGACACCACGAATATTTCAACTTTTTTTGCATTATCCATATTAACTCCCTATTTATGTTATACTATATAGGTTTTTTCCTTATATAGTATAACACATATATATTATTTGTTAAGACATTTTTATTGTTTCTTAAATTTTATTTTAAATATTCTTATAATAACATTATAACCATTATAGCCCTTTAAGACAAAGACAATCCTAAAAAAAACTAATTTATTTACTTATCGTAAATTCTAATGGTGTTCTAATTCAAATACTGTACACTTGTTGTATAGATTATGTGTTATTTATATCACCAAACTCAGGTTTTTTTGTTATAATAGATATATGCTAAAAAAGACTCAGAATAATACGATTATCTAAATAAAGTAAACTAAATAAATTATGAAGGGGTTCTATATGAAAGACAACAAATTAATATCATTTTTATCTATGATTATAGTCATTTTAGTAGTTGCAGCATTGGTTTATATGTTTTATCTCCAAAACCAGAAAATTGAGGGATTAAATGCTGAACTCAATATGAAAGATCAGACAATTAGCCAACTGGAAACAGAAAAACAAACTCTTGTTCAAGAAATTGAAGGAAATAAGGTTAAAATTGCCGAACTTGAAAGCGATTTAAGCTCCCTGCAGTCTGAAATGGAGTCTCTTGACCTTGACAGTGAAGCTCGAGAATATGTTAAGCGTGCAATGGATAAGTTTTTTAACGATTATCTAGACCAAGTTGAGCCTGCTGAATCCTTCATGGATTTGACCGATAATGAGCTTAATTCGTATAATAGTTTTAAAGAGGATTATAATGATATGGCTTTAACAGGGTTATCTCCACTAAGCATTATGAAACTATATCTGCATGCTGAAAAAATCAAGGATTATGATACACAATATGAGCTATATACACGCGATGAGGACCAGGTAATGTGGACAAAAGAAGAACATCTGAGCATACCAGAGAGTGACAGAGTCAAGGATTTCGGTATTTTTGAAACAGCTACCAGAAGAACTATTACAATCAACGAAGGTGAGGCTATTGTATCCTGGTATAGCAACCACGATAGCGAGGCTTATAATGAAGATTCATGGCAATATGACTTCCGTCTCACGATGGATGATAATGGGATTTGGCGTGTTGGTTTCATACCGATGCAATAATTTTCTATGAACCATGCAAACAACAGACTACTAATTTTGGAGGTTTTTCATGAAATTTTTTATTGATACTGCCAATGTGGCAGAAATAAAGGAAATTAACGATTGGGGTGTATTAGATGGCGTGACAACCAACCCATCTCTGATTGCAAAAGAGGGTAGAGATTTTAAGGAGGTCATCAAGGAAATATCCAGCATTGTCAATGGACCTATCAGTGCTGAAGTGGTAAGTATGGACCATATCGGAATGGTAACAGAGGCTGAAGATTTGGTGCCGATTCACGAAAATATCGTTATCAAGGTTCCTATGACAGATGAGGGATTAAAGGCTGTCAAGATGCTGTCCGCTAAAGGAATAAAAACTAATGTCACTTTGGTTTTTTCTGCCAATCAGGCTCTTCTGGCAGCCAAAGCAGGTGCTTCGTTTGTCAGCCCTTTCATTGGCAGACTGGATGATATCAGCAATCCGGGCATGGATGTTGTGGGTGACATAGCACAGATTTTTACCATGTATGGTATTGAGACTGAGATCATAGCTGCAAGCGTACGACATCCAATGCATGTTATTGATTCTGCTAAAATGGGTGCCCATATAGCAACTGTACCTTACAATGTGTTTAAACAGATGGTCAAACATCCTTTGACTGACATTGGAATAGAGAAGTTTTTAAAGGACTGGGAAAATGTGACTGAGAAGTAACACTTGTAGAGCTAAGTGTTAAAAAAGCTGACAATTTTTGTCAGCTTTTTGCTATATTGTTTTTAAAACAATCCTGAAATTACACCATTTTCATCCACGTCGATTTTTTCTGCTGAAGGAACTTTGGGCAATCCAGGCATCTTCATGATATCTCCTGTCGATACGACAATAAATCCAGCGCCTGCTGAAACACTCGCCGTACTCACAGTAATCTTGAACCCTTCAGGCTTTCCAAACAACTTGGGGTCATCAGATAGTGAATACTGTGTCTTTGCCATGCAAATCGGCAATTTCCCAAATCCAAGCTTTTCCAGATTATCGATTTCACTCTCAGCTTTACCACTATAGACAACACCATCAGCTCCGTAGATTTTTTTAGATATTGCTTCTATCTTCTCTTTAATGCTTGCCCCATCCTCATAGGTGAATTTGAAGTTGCTTTTTCCTGCCTCGACCAGTCTTATAACTTCTCTTGCCAGTGCCTCTCCACCTTCTCCACCTTTTTCCCAAACCTCAGAAAGTGCGACATTGACACCCAGTTCTTTGCATTTCTCCTCGACGAGTTTTAACTCTGCGTCTGTGTCCATTGGGAATTTGTTGATAGCGACAACTGCTGGTAATCCAAATTTTTGCGTTATATTCTCAACGTGTTTAAGAAGATTTGGCAATCCTTTTTCCAGTGCTTCAAGGTTTTCCTTGTTGTAATCGGCCTTTGCTACGCCACCATGATGCTTTAAAGCTCTGACGGTTGCTACGATAATAACGGCATCCGGTTTGAATCCTGCCTGTCTGCATTTGATATCTATGAATTTCTCCGCTCCCAAGTCTGCTCCAAATCCAGCCTCAGTCACCACATATTCGGCAAAATGTCTAGCCATATTGGTTGCCATTAGAGAATTACAACCATGTGCTATGTTTGCAAACGGTCCCCCGTGAATAAATGCAGGCGTACCTTCCAATGTCTGAACAAGATTGGGTTTTAGGGCATCTTTTAAAAGTGCTGCCATGGCGCCTTGTGCATTTAACTGCCCTGCGGTCACAGGTTGCTTACTTCTATTGTATGCCACTATGATATTTGCTAGTTTATTCTTGAGATCCATGATGTCAGATGACAAACAGAATGCGGCCATAACCTCACTAGCTACTGTTATGTCAAATCCATCTTCCCTTGGCACACCGTTACCTGTCCCACCAAGACCTGATGTGATTTTTCTCAATTGTCTGTCATTCATATCCAAGGCTCTTCTCCAGACAATTCTTCTGACGTCGATATCCAGAAGATTTCCCTGTTGTATATGGTTATCCAGCATCGCAGCCAATAAGTTGTTGGCGGCGCCAACAGCATGCAGGTCGCCAGTAAAGTGAAGATTGATATCCTCCATTGGTATAACCTGAGCATAGCCTCCGCCTGCTGCTCCACCTTTAACCCCAAACACAGGTCCTAAAGAGGGTTCTCTTAATGCGACAATGGTTTTTTTGCCTAATCTTGACAAAGCATCTGCAGTACCTATTGTTGTCGTTGTTTTACCTTCTCCTGCCGGTGTTGGTGTAATTGCTGTCACTAAAACCATCTTAGCTTGCTTGCTATCAGTTTTTTTCAGGACATTGTAGTCGATCTTTGCCTTGTACTTGCCATAGAAGTCTACATATTCCTCTTCGATTCCCAGTTTCTCGGCTATTTTCATAATGTGTAAAGGTGTTGCCTCTTGTGCGATTTCAATATCACTCTTGAATGTCATTGGTTCCTCCCATATTCTATATTTTTATTCATCTTCTTTGTTTTAAGAAGCTTTTCAATTTATCCTTTGATTCTGTAATGACTAGTTCTATCGGAAATCCGACGGTATCAAATATCTTATAGATTTTCTCGAAATCTCCCAGTCTGTAATGTATATGCGAATCACTACCAGTAGTTACATAGGCTCCCAGTTCCTTGGCAATTCTAGCAATAGATACACAGTTGTCCCAACTGCCCTTTCTGTTTCCTATAAATGAACCGCTATTAATCTCGATGGCAACACCATACTCTTTAGCAGCCTTTACGAATTCATACTGATGGATCTCATAAGCTATATTACCTGAATGACCTATGATGTCAACGTTGCCACTTTTAATTGTATTGATCAATGTTAATGTATTATCATTTTTTGACATAGGTCTGATACAAGGAGGATGTAGACTGCCTATGACCAGGTCCAATTTTTTCAGTATCCTGTCTGGTATGTCTATATCTCCTTCAATACTCATTATATTAGCTTCAACACCTCTTAAAACCTCGATTCCATCAATAAGTGAAGGGATTTCTTTTTGATTGGCGAGATGATAGATATGACAAGCACCTGGCATCTCAGGGCCATGATCAGTCAAGGCAAACATTTCCATTCCTTTTTTCTTTGCTATTTCAAGGTATTCTGCAAAAGTGCTATATGCATGTCCACTAGCAAAAGTGTGAACATGAGTATCTATTTTAATATTCACGACTTCCTCCTTCTATCTGCAGTCACTGCAGAATGTTTTAGTCCCTTTGCCCAAAACGTCCAACAAAGGGTCGATACGAAGATCTTCAATATTTATTTCAGGATAGCCAAGTAATCTATGAAGAAAATCCCCATGGGAGTCAGATCCACCCGAAACCAACAAGTCATTAGCTATGCAGAAATTTTTATAATAACCTATTTGATCGTTTTTACTGGCATAGGGAGTGTAGCATTCTATGCCGTCCACACCCATACTCTTCCACTGTTTCAGTTCAAAATCAGGCATCACTGAATTTTGATAATAATAAGAAGGATGGGCAAGAAATACAAAAGCCCCAGATCTTTTTAGTATATCAATTACTTCTTCAGGATTCCTAAAAGTCAATCTTAGCTGAGTTTGAACTAATGCCTCAAAATAATCGTACATGGTATTGTATATTCCCTTATCCAGAAAATAATTCAATGCCTTCCATCCACCCTTGGTAGGGTCCTCCTGATAATTATTAAAATAGTCATCCAGACTCACATTTTCATACAGCTTTGATTTTAGATCTATGAACTCGTAATTGTATTGCAATCTCAGCTCTTCATTTTTACGAATCAAATCATTGAATTCTTTATTTTGGTTATCGTAATGGTAAGCTGTCAAGTGATATTCTCTTCCGTTGAAAGTAGAGGAAACCTCCACTCCAGGTATAAAAATCAAATTTTCATCAATTACCAAGGATTTCATTGCTTCAGAGGATTCTATGACATCATGATCGGTTATAGAAAATATATCAATTTTCTTGGCCTTCAATTTTTCAAGGAGAATAATTGGACTCCAAGTACCGTCAGAAGACCACGTGTGCATATGTAAATCAGTTCTTTTCAATTAATCAACCTCTTTCACCTAAGATATTAATCTAACTGTAGAACATTATATCATTACTGATCCTTGTATAAAACAGTTCTTTGACTTTAGCATAGTCTTTTGTCTGCCCCATAATCCACATTAATTTCGTCAAAACACTCTCCAGTGTCATGTCCAGAGATTCAATAACATTATATTTTTTTAGTGTTTTCATTCCAACTTCATACAAGGCCATATCACTTCCCTCGCTCATGACTTGGGATGCAATCACGATTATTTTACCTCCAGAAGTCAAAGATTCCATTTTCTGAAGAAAATTTCTTCTGTCCTCAAAAGGCAAACCACCTGCTCCATAGCTTTCGATGACTATCCCTTCGTACTTCTCTCCGATATAGTCCAACACATCGGGTTGCATTCCAGGGGCTAATTTTAGTAAAAATACATTAGGATAGATTTCATTATAAAACACAGGTTTTTTGTCAGTTTTTTCCTGGTTCACGTAACGTGCTACCCGTTGACCGTCAATGAATGCCGCAACGGGATAGTTTATACTCTCAAAGGCGTCGAAGCTTTTTGTTTTTGTTTTTCTTGCTCTTGTCCCCAATATAGCCTTGCCGTCAAATACGATATAAACACCTGATACATCGTCACACATAGCATAAGTGATAGCATCCTTCAGATTCTTTCTTGCATCCGTCGTGTCAACGTTTATGGGTTTCTGGGAGCCTGTTATGATAATGGGCTTTCTAACATTTTGCATCAGATAAGACAAAGCAGCGGAGGTATAAGCCATAGTATCCGTACCATGGGTTATAATGAAAGCATCATAATCATCATATTTTTTTTCTATAAATGAAGAAATCTCAAGCCAGTGCTCCGGTTGAATATTGGTGCTGTCTATATTGATTAATTCGTGGGTGTCAATCAGACATATTCCACCTATATCATTAAGGTATGTTAGCATCTCTTTTGGTGGGATACTAGGTGCAAGCCCTTCCTCTGTAACGGTGCTTGCAATGGTTCCCCCAGTTGAAATAAGCAACAGTTTTTTCATCGGTCCTCCTTCTCACTTCAACAGTGATCTCATATCTTCATGCATGTCAGCCTCAAACCTAATAAGTTCTTTATTCCTTGGATGAACCATTTCAATTGACTTGCAATGAAGGGCTTGTCGGTTAATCAGACTGCTGGTTTCACCATAGAGATTGTCACCTAATACAGGTGTACCTAGAAAGTCGAAATGCACCCTGATCTGATGGGTCCTGCCGGTTTCCAATAAAATCTCCACTAATGACAGACCGTTATTTTCCTCTAAGACTTTGTAATGTGTAATGCATTCCTTTCCTGATTCGTGCACTTCCCTCTTAATATTATCGCCAATCCTGCCTATATTCTGATTGATGGTACCTTCCTTAACTTCCAATATTCCATCTAAAACCGCTAGATATGTTTTTATTACCTTGTTTTTTCTCATTGCTTGAGAAATCATATTATGAGCATAAGGATTTTTCGCAATGATTAAAACACCTGTTGTATTCATATCCAAACGGTTTACAAATCTAACCTTTCTTTTGATTTGATTCTCGATAAAATAATATGACACACCGTTGGCTATTGTATCATCCTGATGTCTTCTGGTTGGATGTACCACAACAAATGGTTGTTTGTTTAAAATCAACAAATCATCATCTTCATGAATAATGTCAAGTCTCATTTTAACCTTTTCGTATTCATCTTCCTCATCAAGAAAATCAATAGTGATAACATCATCCTTATACAAGCTTTTATTTAGTTTGATCTTTCTGCCCTCAAGTCTTATTAAACCTTCCAACTCCAGTTTGTTGATTAGTTTTGATGAAAAACCATAATGATCTTCCAACAATTTTCGTGCTTTGACGCTGTCCCAGTGACATGTTAATTCCATCGTATCATTCTTCATTTTAACCTCTAATTGATATTTATCCGATGACTAACAGTGCTAAGACTCCCACTTCTATCCGATGACTAACAGTTCTAATACTCCCACTGCTATAAGTGGGAGATAAGCACTGTAGAGTCCCTGGATAACGGTTTCTAAGGTTCAGATGGTGTTTTATACACCACCTGAAACCAAGAACCCTGTTAATATGTGGGAGATAAGTACTGTAGAGTCCCTGGATAACGGTTTCTAAGGTTCAGATGGCGTTTCAAACGCAACCTGAACCCAAGAAACTCTGTTGATATGAATATCATATATTATATAAATAGATAATAGCAACCATTATAAAGAATTTATTTGTGTAAAATGTCAAAATCACTGTTCAAAATCTATAGAAAACAATATTAAGGTAATTCTAGACTCAAGAATTCGGAAAAGCAAAAACCCGCCAGCACTTAAATCATCGGGCAGGCGGGTGATTTTTTTACTACTGTAAAATTCAGTGGATTGAAGAGCACAATTAAATAGTTTCGAATCTGCGATTTGCTTCTTCCCAGTTCACGATATTCCAAAAGGTCTGTATATAATCAGGTCGGCGATTTTGGAATTTCAAGTAGTAGGCATCAAGGCCTAGGATAACCGCTTTACCCTCACTGATAGGGCTGTCTTGATTTGGTGTTGACAATACCTCCAGGCTACCATCGCTATGCTTGACGAGCCAAGCCCATCCTGAGCCAAATCTTGTTGCTGCTGCTTTGTTAAAGACTTCCTTAAAATCTTCAAAACTGCCAAAATGAGAAACTATGGCCTCTGCCAACAGTCCTTGGGGTTCACCGCCTCCTTCAGGTGACAAGCCTTTCCAGAAAATATCATGATTATAGAAACCACCACCGTTGTTTCTAACAGCTCCTTGAATATCTGACGGTAAGGCACTTAAGTCCGATAGAAGCTCTTCTATTGTTTTTTCAATGCCTTTGCCTTCTAAAGCGACATTTAAATTATTGGTGTAGGCCGCATGATGCTTGCTATGATGGATTTCCATTGTTAAAGCGTCAAAATGAGGTTCTAAAGCATCGTAAGCATATGGCAACTGTGGTAAATTAAATTTCATATTGAATTCCTCCTATATAATCAATTGATAATTGATAATCGTTATCATTGTCTAAGGTTAGTATACCATGAAGGGTTATATGACGCAAGCACTAATTGATAAGCGTTATCAAATACTTATTCAAGATGCTTTCACGTGAAAGATATTGAATTCACAAAGTATACTGGGATAAAAATAGAACTTAGGTCAATATCCTCTAATTGATATTTACATGGATTTCATATATCATATAAATGTATAATAACATCTATAAGAAAGAATCTATTTGGAGAAAATATGAAAACTAGCAGAATTATCAACATAATTAACAATGATAACAACTATTCTATAGAAATTGCCTCTCAGATTAAGAAGCAATTGGTTCAGTATGATTATATCATCCCTGAAAATTATAATCCCGATGCAGAGCTCAATATTTCGGTCGGCGGCGATGGTTCTTTTCTAAGAAGCCTGAGACACAATGATTTTCCTGAAATTCCAATTATAGGCATCAACACCGGAAACCTTGGTTTTTATCCTGAGCTATCACCCAAAGATATAGAGAATTTTGCAAATGACTACTGCAATGGAAATTATATTGTCAATAAACTACAACTGTTACAGTGTGAGATTTGTTCAGAGGAGGTTATCTATACTGTCTATGCTCTGAATGATATTGCAATCAAGGGTGATCAAACAAAGACGATTCATCTTGATGTCTTTATAGATTATAACCATCTGCAAACCATAAGTGGCGATGGGGTCATCATATCAACACCGATGGGAAGCTCTGCATACAATTACTCCGCTGGAGGCAGTCTGGTATACCCAGCACTCAACACTCTCCAGGTGACACCAATAGCACCTCTGAATTCAAATGCCTATAGATGTCTAGCTTCAAGTGTGATAGTCCCTCCTGACTTGCACATCATTATCGTACCTGAATACAAGTATATTGAGAAGGTTGTGTTCAGCCTTGATGGTGAACAGATGAATTTTGAGAAAGTCACACATGCTAATTTTTTCGTCGCTAAAAAGTTCATTAATATGATTTCCATGGGAACTTTTAACTATTGGAAGGTCATCAAAGAAAAATTTCTTTGAAAAAAAGCTGCATTTCTGCAGCTTTTTTGAATTGTTCCTTAACCGATATATCCTTCAGCCATATCATAGCTATTAAATTTTCTATTTTCAAGGAATTCCTTTGCAATTTGTGGAAACAGCACATAAGACAACACATCTTCCATAGATTCATATAACTCAGGAATTTCAGCTTTTGCTTTTTCCAGTTCATCCTCTAATAAGTCTGCAGGTCTTATAGTGATGACTTCATCATCTCGTATAATCAATTTTTTGATATCATCTGATATAGGCACTGGTGATTTAACATAGAATAACTTGACATAAGTTTTGATTTCATTTGGTACCATTTTGTATCTTGCACCTGTTATAACATTGAAAACGGCTTGTGTACCAACCATCTGACTTAAAGGTGGTACCAAATGAAATCAAAAGTTATGTCAAGGGCGGGTTAGTCGTTGATGTTGGACTACGTGGGTTTGTTCCAGCCTCTCAAATCCAGTTGGGTTATGTAGAAGATCTAAATCAGTTTTTAGGGCAAACATTACGCTTGCGACTCATTGAATTTGATGCCTCGAAACGGAAAGTGGTTCTCTCCCAGAAAGTAATTTTAAATGAAGAACAAGCGGGCAAACGTCAACAATTACTAGAAACTCTCAAAGAGGGTGATATAGTCTCAGGCGTCGTCAGACGGATAGCTGATTTTGGCGTTTTCGTCGATATCGGTGGGATGGATGGGTTGATTCATATCTCAGAAATCTCGTACACACGGATTAAACATCCATCAGAAGTGCTCGCGATTGGGGACGAGGTCGAAGTTCAAGTATTAAAATTAGATCCTCGAACGAATAAATTAGCGCTAGGTCTTAAACAACTTAAACAGAGCCCATGGGCTCAAGCGGGTGTCAACTATCCAGTGAACTCTATCGTTCAGGGCAAAGTGGCGCGTATCACTCCCTTTGGAGCATTTGT
>JAHRFV010000271.1 GCA_019084435.1 Dethiosulfatibacter sp. | reverse complement strand
TTGTTCCTGCAAACAAACAACATCAATGGAAATCCACAGAAGATTCTGGTCTGGAGTTTATCTGTATCGTTCCAAAAGAAGGACATAAGTAACAAAAGTTTAAGTCTATAGTTGAAGGGTGAATCAGTCTTATGAGTAACAATGATTTCAAAGTATCAATCAATTCTCCACAGTTCAAGATCCTAGACAGTATGATAGATGGTGTCAGACTACTCAATAAATTCAACACAGTCATTCATACCAATCTATATCTTGAACAAAACATCATATCCCACACAATTGGCAAAAAATGTTATGAGGGAATTGGCAAAAGAGAAGCGTGTCAGAAGTGCATTTCTGAAGAGACGTTTGTTTCAGGAGAAACATTCAGGAAGCATGAAGTGATTAATGATAGACATTATCTTGTGATAAGTTCGCCTGTCTATGATAGGTACAATAACATTAGCGCTGTTGTGGAAGTCTTCAGGGACATAACAAAAGAAAAAGAATTGGAAGAATCATTGATCATTAAAAACGAAAAGATGCGAAACGATATAGAGTTCGCCCAGAGAATGCAAATCAATATGCTTCCAATCAAGGGTATCTATAATGACCTGCAGATAGACTACTTTTATAAACCCTCAGAACTGCTGAGCGGAGACATGTTTGATGTCTTTAAGATAGATAAGGATTGCACGGGCTTTTATATTTGTGATGTTGTTGGACATGGAATTTCATCTTCAATGATCAGTATGTATGTTAAACAGACGATGCGAGCTATAAGCAAAAAAACAACAGATATCAATGCCATTATGAGTGAGCTGCACAGAACATTCTTGGCATTGAATTTTGAAGACGACAAGTATTTTTCGATATTTTTCAGTCTGTTTGATAAAAACACCCTGGAGCTCAAATATATAAATGCAGGTCATAACTGCGAGCCATTAATGAAACGCAACGGTCAAGTATCAAAGCTGAAAGCGAAAGGATATCCAATCTGCAATATTTTCGAAAGTGTCAGCTATGAAGTTAAAAAAATCAATTTGCAGGTTGGTGACAATATTTTATTCTACACGGATGGAATAACTGAAATGAAAAATCCAACTGGTGAATACTTTGGAGAAATGAAGTTAATCGACTTATTTCAGAATGAGCAAAATATCATAAAAAGAATTCGAGAAGAGATAGACATATTTGATGGATTAAACAGTGATGACTTGGCATTGTTGGATATAAAAGTAATTTAATTGGGAGGTACCCATGAGTGTTTCTGTTGATTTAAAAGGATCAGGAATCAATTTCAAGCTTTTGAAGGAGTTCGAAATTGAGGTTAAAAAAGCCCATCAAAAGCTTTATGATCGAACAGGTGAAGGCAGTGATTTTTTAGGCTGGGTAGATTGGCCTATCACATACGATAAGCAGGAATTTGAGCGAATCATCATCGCAAGCGAGAAAATCAGGGAAAAGAGCCAGGTTTTTCTAGTGGTTGGGATAGGTGGTTCATATTTGGGATCAAAAGCTGCTTTGGAAGCTATCAAGGGTAATTTTTACAATCAAATAATAAAAGACACACCTGATATTTTTTTTGTCGGTAATAATATTAGCAGCAGATACCTGATGGATATTTTAGAGATTATTAAAGATAAAGAGATTTGTGTCAATGTGATTTCTAAATCAGGAACAACAACCGAACCTGCTGTTGCTTTTAGAATAATAAAAAAAATGATGGAAGAAAAGTATGGCAGAGCTGAATCAGCGAGAAGAATTTTTGCAACAACCGATAAAAACAGGGGTGCTTTGCTTGAATTGGCAAAAAAAGAAAATTATGAAACCTTTGAGATAGGAGATGACATAGGTGGTAGATATTCGGTAATAACACCGGTAGGATTACTCCCTATGGCTGTTGCAGGCATCGACATCAGAAACTTCATGCTTGGAGCAGCGTCTGGTTACGAAAGTTATAAAATATCAAACATAGATGATAATCCGTGCTTTAAGTATGCCGCCTATAGAAATATCATGTATTCTAAAGGAAAAAAAATTGAAATCTTAGCGAATTACGAACCATCATTAACCAACTTTTCCGAGTGGTGGAAACAACTATTTGGTGAAAGCGAGGGTAAGGATCATAAGGGAATCTATCCATCTTCAGTAAATTTCACATCTGATTTGCACTCAATGGGGCAATATATTCAAGACGGTGAAAGGCATATTTTTGAAACTGTTATCAAAATTGCCGATCAAAATCAAGAAATTTTAGTGCCTGAAGATGAAACAGACTTAGATGGTCTGAACTATCTAAGTGGTAAGAGCCTGGCATATATTAATGAAAAGGCACTCGAGGGTACATTTCTAGCACATGTTGAAGGCGGTGTTCCAAATTGCATCATATCGATTGACACTATTGATAGTTTCAATTTAGGAAAGCTCATGTATTTTTTCATGGTCAGCTGTGGTATCAGTGGATATATGCTTGGGGTTAATCCCTTTAACCAGCCAGGTGTGGAGACATACAAAGAGAACATGTTTGCTTTGTTGGGTAAACCAGGATATGAAGAACTTCGCGAGAAACTTTTGAGTTGATTCTGATCAAAAAAAATGTTATAATGCTAGAGTTTTCAGAGCGATGAGAGGAGTTAACATGGGGCATTTTATTAAGGTTTTTCTAATATCCCTTTTGTGTTTTGTCTTGACTATAGGTGCCGGTATCTATACTTATATCAGATTTTTTAATCCAAATGACGGACAGGATTACACATACGTGGAGAATCCCGCTTGGGATAAGAATTTTGACGAAATTGAGGAAGATGATTTGACACCCCTTGAAAAAGCAATCAGAGATTCTAAACGGATAAATATTCTGGTGTTGGGTCTTGAAGGACCGAGAAGTGATACAATGATGGTTGTAAGCTTTGACAGAGCGACAGCTAATGCTAATATAATAGCCATACCAAGGGACACTTATTTTTACAGGGAAGGCTATGAAGCTCAGGGACAGAAAAAGGTCAACGCAGTCTATTCAGCATCAGGAGCGCAAGGTGTCATGAGAGTGTTTGAAAACATATTGAAGATGCCAATCCATAATTACATAACTGTAGACTATGAAGGCGTCAGGAAATCGGTTGATGTAATTGGCGGCGTGGAAGTTGACGTTCCGTTTCATATGGAATATGAGGACCCATATGATAAACCACCTCTATCGATCAACATACCCAAAGGACTTCAAGTGCTTAATGGACAAAAATCACTTGAGTACTTAAGATTTAGACATAATAATGACTGGACGGTAGGTTATCCTAACGGAGATTTAGGTAGAATTGAAGCACAACAAATATTCATAAAAAATGCGCTTAAAAAGACTTTGAGTTTTCGGTTGCCGGTCGTTATAAGAGAAATCTATCCTTATATTAAAACAGATCTGAATTTGGCAGATATGATTTTGCTGGCTGGAGATGCTGTTAATTTCTCAGTAGATAAGTTGGATACGGCTATGATTCCAGGTTACGCTACGATGATTGATGGACTTTCATATTATGTACATGATCCTCGGTTGGTAAGCGATATGATTGATGAACTATATGACGTCGAACTAGAATAAGAACTCTTTGAGGAGTTCTTTTACATATTGACCAAAGCGAACCTCAAGGAGGATCAAATGATAGTTACAGCTTGCGAAATAGAACTACTAATTTATGAGAGCAATTCCTTGAAGGACAAAAGACAGGTGATAAAAAGCATCATCAATAGATTGAGGGAACGATACAATGTATCGGTCAGTGAGACGGATTATCTGGATAAATGGAACAGATCAAAAATAGCAGCTGTAACGGTATCGAATTCTTTTGTCTTTGGAGAACAAGTAATAGACAAAATAGTAGGATTTGTTAACAATGATACAAGAATAGAAATAATTAGCGTGGAGAGATATGTCTATTGATTGAAATTGATCTTATTTTAGAAAAACTAAAAGAAAGCTACCCAGATGCTCGATGCGAACTCGATTATCAGTCACCGTTTCAACTCTTGATTGCAACAATTCTCAGCGCACAGGCTACTGATAAAAGCGTCAATAAACTGACCAGAACCTTGTTTAATGATTATCCTGATCTTAAAGCCTTTTTAGAATTATCTGAAATGGAAATAAGTGATAAAATAAGAGAAATAGGATTATATAAGAGTAAGTCAAAGAACATTTACAGGCTTTGTCGGATATTAATAGACGACTATAAAGGTAAAGTACCCGAAACCTTTGAAGAGCTAGTTACTTTGCCGGGAGTGGGTAAAAAAACAGCCTCAGTAGTATTGTCAGTGGCATTTGGCATCCCTGCACTGGCTGTCGACACACATGTATTTCGCGTGACGAGGCGGATTGGATTGACCAAACAGGACACACCGGACAAGGTAGCAGATGATCTCATGGCCAAGATCAATAAAAACAAATGGATAATAGCTCACCATCTTTTTATCTTTCATGGAAGAAGGACTTGTAAGGCAAGAAATCCTGATTGCGAAAATTGTATTATAAATAAAGAATGCAAAAAAATCGGTATATGATATAATTAATAGTTGTGGAGGGGAAATGCCGTTTAATATTGTTTTATTTGAACCTGAAATACCACAAAACACAGGAAATATAGTCAGAACGTGCGCAGCCACAGGCACGGATTTGTATCTTATCAGACCTCTTGGCTTTTCTGTTTCAGATAAGTATCTGAAAAGAGCAGGATTGGATTATTGGAAATTAGCCAATATATATTATTATGACAGCTTGGATGACTTAATTGATGAAAAAGGAAGTGATCGTTTTTACTTTGTGACTACTAAAGGGAAAAAGTGTTATAGTAGTAATACATATTCCGATGGTTGTTTTTTTGTGTTTGGAAAAGAGACTGCAGGATTACCTGAAACGATTCACAATTTGTATTCTGATCAAAGAATCAAGATACCAATGGTAGAAGATCCGCATGCTAGATCTTTGAATTTGTCAAATTCTGTATGCATAGTCCTATATGAGGCATTGCGACAAGAAGGGTTTAAAAATCTTACTTGATATGAGGGTTAAAGGATGATTCAAGTTATTGGTGTTGTTGGTGGACTGGGGTTATTTCTTTTTGGAATGATATTCATGAGCGATGCCTTACAACGTGTAGCAGGATCTCAATTAAAAAGTCTCCTGGCAGCACTTACCAAAAAAAAATTCTATGCTGTAATAATAGGAATCATTGTAACCATTGTTCTTCAGAGTTCCTCAGCTACAACAGTTATGACTGTTGGATTTGTCAACGCCGGACTATTGAATCTCAATCAGGCTATTGGAATAATAATGGGCTCCAATATAGGTACAACAGTTGTGACTCAACTGATATCATTTAACTTTGAAATTTTCGCACCATTAATAATTGCAGTCAGTGTTGCTTTGTTCCTTGTTTTCAAGGATAAAAAGCTAAAAAACACTGCAAACATACTGATAGGTTTTGGAATCCTGCTTATGGGTATGGGTTTGATGAAAGATGCGATAGCGCCATTAAGAGATTCACAAGCTTTTGCAGAAACAATTGTAAGATTTAACAATCCGTTGTTCGGGCTTATGATTGGACTGGTCATCACCGCTATCCTTCAAAGCTCAGCTGCGACTGCAGGAATACTGATTGCTGTAGCAGGAAGCGGCTTCATGGATATTGGAATGGCGTTCCCTGTACTCCTTGGATCCAACATAGGAACTTGTGTTACTGCGCTATTATCTAGCATAGGAACTAATAAGACAGCTAAGAGAGCAGCAATGATTCATGTAATCATCAAGGTGATAGGCGCTGCCGCTTTTCTGGCATACCTCAGATTTCCGGTGCAAAATTTTGTGGCGATGATAGATCCATTTAGAATCGAAAGACAGATAGCCAATGCAAACACTATTTTCAATGTAATAACAGTTTTGATGGTTTATCCAGTGTCACATAAAATTGTCGATATGTCATATAAATTCGTTAAAGGCTCAGATGAACTTAGAAGAGAAGATCTGAGATATGTCAATGATGGGCTTATACAGACTCCTGATTTGGCTGTTGTCCAATTAAAAAAAGAGATTATTAGAGTATTCAATATTGTTGAGAAGCAATTGGTTCTTTCTAAGAAAACGCTTCTTGATTATGATAAGAAACTGTGCCTGTATGTCTTGGAAAATGAGATCGTAATCAACAAAATTGAAGCAGGGTTGTTTGAATATATCATTAAATTGACAGGACAAAGTTTAAGCGGCGTTCAAATAGATAAAGTAGCAACTATGTCCAAAACGCTGACAGATTTGGAAAGAGTTGCAGATCTGGCAGAAAATTTGACTGAGCTCTCTATGGTAACGCATGATAATAAAATGGATTTTTCTGAAGATGCCAGGAAAGAACTGGAGATATTATTTGATAAAGTCATCGAGATCTATCTTATGACTAGAAATATATTTGAGACAGAGGATTTGTCAGAAAAAGATTTGGTACTATCAATGCATAATGATATTGATAGTTTGTCAGAAGACTTTCAGATAAGCCATGTCAACAGAGTAAGAAATCAAATCAGCAGCACACAATCAGAAATAGTTTTTTTGGATGCTTTAGGTAATTTGGAAAGAATAAGCAACCATTCTAAAAACATAGTCCAATCTGTAGCAAGATTAAGTGTGTAATTTTTAGTTATTAAGGAGGAGCAATGAGGGTTGCAATAGAATTAATTGGTGGTCTTGGGTTATTTCTTTTTGGAATGAGCTTTATGGGTACCGCTTTACAGAAGGCCGCCGGATCGAAGATGAGAGGTATCCTGGCTGCCTTGACAAACAATAGAATCATTGGTGTACTGGTGGGATGTGTGGTCACCATTGTTGTACAAAGCTCATCAGCTACGACTGTTATGACCGTTGGCTTTGTAAATGCCGGATTGATGAATCTCAGCCAGGCTATAGGCGTCATCATGGGTGCAAATATTGGAACAACAATAACAGCACAGATGGTAGCCTTTAATCTGACAGATATCGCACCATTGGTCGTAGGTCTGGGGGTCGCTTTTTATTACGGATCCAAAAAAAAGAGAGTAAAGGAAATTGCAGAGATTTTTATCGGATTTGGCATTCTATTTCTTGGAATGGCTTATATGAGAAGTGCCATTGAACCATTGAAAGAATCGCCAATATTCATGGATGCACTGATGAATTTCAGAAACCCGATCATCGGCATCATCACAGGATTCGTGATCACGGCAGTGCTCCAGAGTTCTTCTGCTACTACAGCCTTGTTGATAGCGGTTGCAGGTAGTGGCCACTTGACAATAGAGATGGCATATCCGATACTTTTTGGAGAGAATATCGGAACCTGTGTTACAGCAATGCTAGCCAGTATCGGTGCTCATAAAACTGCAAAAAGAGCAGCCTTGATGCATTTGGTTTTTAATGTGGTCGGGACAATAATATTTATGATATTCTTGAGACTGCCGGTTCAGTATCTCGTTCAAATCATCTCTCCGACCCACATAGAGAGACAGATAGCCAATGCACACACATTGTTTAATATTATATCCGTAATCATTATGTTCCCATTTGCCAATCAAATCGTTAAGCTATCAGAAAAACTCATTAAAGGCGAAGATGTTGATAAAGAAGATGCATTTAAGTATTTGGATAAAAGGCTACTTGCCACACCTTCAATTGCATTGGATCAGTTTTCCAGAGAGGTGTTAAGAATGGCAAAAATGGTTGAGGAAGAATTTGTTGACGCCCGTTTGGCGCTGCTTAACAGTGATGAGGATATGGTTTATTCGGTTTTCGAGAAAGAGAAAATTGTTAACACAATGGAAAAAAATCTATTGGATTACATTGTTGATTTATCTAAATATCCTTTGACTAGTGCGCAAAGAGATAAGATTACTACGCTGATGAATACAATTAATGATGTAGAAAGAATTGGGGATCATTCCGATAATATTGCGGAGTTGGCATTGTATAATATAGAAAACGGTTCTGATTTTTCAGAACAGGCAATTGAAGAACTAAATCAGATGATGGATACAGTTCACGAGGCCTATAAGCTGGCTATTTTAACCTTCAAAACTGCTGACAGTGAGTTGGGTATAGCAGTTTTCGAAAAAGAAAAGGCAATCAATAACATGGAGAAAAAATACAGAAAGAATCATATGGATCGTTTAAATGATGGATTATGTTCAACCAGCACAGGCATAGTATTCCTTGACACCCTCAGCAATCTGGAAAGAATTGGCGACCATTCGACTAATATGGCAGAGTCAATAATAGAGGTAATCAACAAAGGAAAAGTTCTAATTGATATCAAAGGGGATCATTAGATTCATCAGTCTATAAAATAAATGAAAATGAAAAGGTGGGAAAGAGATATGAGTAAATTATATGATGTTATCATACTTGGAGGTGGACCTGCAGGTCTAGCAGCTGGCCTTTATGCGGGTAGAGCTAGATTGGAGACGCTGATAATTGAAAAAGAAAAAGAAGGCGGAATGATTATCCAGACAGAAGAGGTTGACAATTATCCTGGAGCTATAGAAGGTGAGACAGGACCTTCATTAATCGAAAAAATGATAGCACAAGTTGATAGATTCAAGACAGAAAGAGTTATTGATACCATCAGCGAGGTTAACCTCACGTCAGAAATAAAAACGCTTAAGGGAAAAAAAGAAGTTTATCAAGCCAAATCTGTCATTATAACCACTGGGGCTAGACCCAGATTGATAGGTTGTCCAGGGGAAAAAGAGTTCATGGGCAAAGGTGTATCCTATTGTGCTACATGTGATGCCGCTTTTTTCGAAGGTCTTGAGGTCTTTGTAGTAGGTGGTGGTGATACAGCAGTGGAAGAAGCACTATTTGTATCAAAATTTGCAAGAGCAGTACACATAGTTCACAGAAGAGACGAGTTAAGAGCAGCCAAATCTATTCAAGAGAAAGCTTTTGCGAATAAGAAGATAGATTTTATTTGGGACTCCGAAGTAATAGAAATAAAAGGACAGGGTTTGGTTAGTGAAATTTCTATCAGAAACATAAAAACTGGGGAAATCACAAACAAACAAGCAAGCGAAGAAGACGGTATCATGGGAGTTTTCGTATTTGTTGGTTATGATCCGATCACAGAGCTATTTCAAGGTGTCATAAAGATGGAAAATAATTATATCATCACAGATGTTGACATGAAAACGAATTTGCCAGGCGTTTTTGCTGCCGGTGATGTCAGAAAAAAATCCTTGAGACAAGTGGTGACAGCTACTGCTGATGGTGCGATTGCAGCGGTTCAAGCAGAAAAATATGTTGAAGGCATATAATAAAAATGATTCATTTATACAAGCTAAAAGCTCAGAATATTTTCTGGGCTTTTTTCGATAGAGGCATATGTCTTAAAAATTTCATAAGTTTGACTTTTTTGTCACTATATATCTGTTGTATTTTAAATGGTAAAAAGATATAATGAACTCAACGACATTAGTCGAATGAATTAAATTTGGGGGTTTTATGATGAAAAAAGTTATAGCGATTGTTTTAACAATTATGTTACTGAGTATGATGTTTGTGGGATGTACACAAGCTCCAGCTCCAACAGAGACCGAGTCCGAGATTATTTTGATTACCGATAAAGGAAATATCGACGACAAGTCATTTAATCAGGGTTCATGGGAAGGCGTTGTAGAGTTTGCTACAGCCAATAATTTGACACATACTTATATCAAGCCGGAAGAGGCTTCTGATGCTGGTTATCTGGCTGCTATTGATCTAGCGGTTACAGCTGGAGCAAAGGTCTTAGTTACACCGGGATTCTTGTTTGAAGTTGCTGTGTATGAAGCACAAACCAAATACCCTGAGATCAAGTTTATACTTCTTGATGGTTCTCCTCATACAGCTGACTGGATGACATTTGAAACTAAGGAAAATGTGGCGAGCATCATGTATGCAGAAGAAGAGTCTGCTTACTTAGCTGGTTATGCAGCTATTATGGATGGCATGACTAATCTTGGTTTTATGGGCGGTATGGCTGTTCCAGCTGTTCAGGCTTTCGGATACGGATTCCTGCAAGGTGCAGAAGATGCGGCTGCAGAGCTTGGTCTTGCCGATGGAGCTGTTAAAGTCACATACCACTATACAGGAAACTTCGAGGAAAATGACACTAATAAAGCTACTGCAAGGACCATGTATCAAGAGGGCGTAGAGGTTATATTCGCTGCCGGCGGCTCAGTAGGTAAAAGTGTCATGTCAGCAGCAGCTGAAGCGGATGCAAAGGTAATCGGTGTTGACGTTGACCAGAGATATGACAGTGAAACAGTTATCACTTCTGCTATGAAGGGCCTTGGAACATCAGTTATAGATGTCCTTGATTCAATATACAACACAGACAGCTTTGACACTTATGGTGGTACCACAACATACTTCAATGCAGCCAATGATGGTGTTGGACTTCCAACAGTTGTTTTAGGAGAAGCTGATGGCGATGCATTCGATAGATTTGATACTTTCGACAAAGCAGCATATGATACACTGTTTGCAAAAGTTGCAGGTGGAAGTATATCAATTCTAAGAAATATCACAGTGGCTGATGCAACAGGTAACGCAACTGCTGAAGAACTTACATCTCAGTTGGGATTGGTAAAAGTATCAGTAACCACAAGATAATCTTGTAAAAATCATTACCTGACATACTGGCCTTAGCCTTATGCATGTATGAACAAAGGATGAGGGAAGGCGTAAGCTTTTCCTCATTTTGTCATATGTTTAAAGCTAAGTTCAAATCATAAATATCAAATCAATTTGAAGAGGTCAAAGTGGAAAACTATATTGTTGAAATGAAAAATATCACAAAAGAATTTCCCGGCATTATTGCCAATGACAATATCACCTTAAACCTTAAAAAGGGAGAGGTCCACGCGTTATTAGGTGAGAATGGTGCGGGGAAGTCAACCCTGATGAGTGTGTTGTTTGGATTGTATAAAGCTGAGAAAGGCGAAATCAGAATTAATGGTAAAGCTGTCAATATCAATAACCCTAATGATGCAAATGCATCAGGAATTGGAATGGTTCATCAACACTTCAAGCTTGTAGAGGTTTTCACAGTACTTGAGAATATCATCCTTGGTGTTGAACCAATCAGCAAGGGATTTCTTGACAAGTCTCAAGCTAGAAAGAAAATTGTAGAACTTAGTGAAAGATATGGGTTGAAAGTGGATCCAGATTCTTTCATTGAGGATATTTCCGTCGGCATGCAACAGAGGGTTGAGATTATTAAAATGCTTTACCGAGAAAACGAAATCCTAATTTTCGATGAGCCTACTGCAGTTTTGACACCTCAGGAAATCAAGGATTTGTTACAGATTATGAGAGGATTAGCAGAAGAAGGCAAATCTATATTGTTTATAACTCATAAGTTGAATGAAATAATGGCAGTGGCCGATAGATGCACAGTCCTGAGAAAGGGCAAATGCATTGGAACGGTTGATGTGAAAGACACAACAAAAGAAGAACTTTCAAAAATGATGGTAGGACGTGATATCAGCTTCAGTATTGAAAAGGAAAAGATAGAAGCTGGTGATGTGGTGTTGTCAGTAAGAAATGTGACGGTTGCGTCTAAAATTCATAAAAATAATGCAGTAAAGAATGTTTCCTTTGATGTGAGAGCTGGAGAGATAGTTTGTCTTGCAGGTATTGATGGCAATGGACAGACTGAGTTCGTCTCAGCTTTGACAGGATTGGAAAAGATAAATGAGGGTACTATGCTTCTATGTGGACAAGATATAACAAAGGCCTCAATCAGACAACGTTCAATCATTGGAATGAGCCATATACCTGAGGACAGGCACAAACACGGACTTATTCTTGACTACTCTTTAGAGGAAAATTTGGTCCTTCAGAGATATTGGCAATCGGATTTTCAAAAGAATGGTTTTATAAGGTTTAATGAAGTAAGAAATTATGCTGAAGATTTAATTGAAAAATATGATGTACGGAGCAGTCAGGGACCTATATCAACAGTAAGAAGCATGTCTGGAGGGAATCAGCAGAAGGCCATCATTGCCCGTGAAATTGATAAGAAACATGAGTTGCTTGTAGCCGTCCAACCTACTCGAGGGCTCGATGTTGGTGCTATAGAATATGTTCATAAGCAGCTTGTTGACAGACGTGATGCGGGAAAAGCTGTATTCTTGGTATCCCTGGAACTAGAAGAGGTAATGAACGTCAGCGACCGTATCTTAGTCATATATGAAGGCGAGATTGTCGGAGAGCTTGACCCAAAAGAAACTAATATGCAGGAACTCGGTCTGTATATGTCTGGTGCTAAAAGAAATACTGAACAGGAGGGCCACAATGCAGAATAAGAATAGTTCAAATCGACAATCCAGATTCAGTATCAAAAACATAACCCATAGTAATGGCTTTTCTGCATTTACATCAGCACTAATGGCGATTATTCTCGGTCTGATTGTCGGGTTTATTGTTATGATAGTCGCGACACCTGATAATGCTTTTGCCGGATTCAGCTATATTATTTTCGGAGGTCTTAGTCGTATCGGTGATGTTTTTTATTTTGCCACCCCAATTTTGATGACAGGATTGGCAGTTGGGTTTGCGTTTAAGATGGGACTCTTCAATATAGGTGCTTCGGGACAATACACGATGGGAATGTATTTTGCACTCTATGTTGGTTTTATGTGGGATCTGCCAGGAGGACTACATTGGATAGCAGCTATACTTGCCGGCATGCTAGGTGGTATGCTGTTTGGTTTGATACCGGGTATTTTTAAAGCACTGCTGAATGTAAATGAAGTTATAACCTCAATTATGTTCAACTATATCGGTATGTACCTTGTTGATATGCTTATTCAGGGTAATGCAATCATGTATTCATCGCCTACCTCACGTACCAGATACATACCTATGGATGCACAGATACCTTCGCTTGGAATTACGGGTTCCAATGTTAATCTAGGAATAATACTTGCGGTTCTGATTGGCGTTATACTCTACATTGTTCTTCAAAAAACAACTTTTGGCTATGAGTTGAAAGCAACTGGCTATAACAAACATGCCAGCGATTATGCCGGTATGCAAGGAAAGCGAAATATAATTTTGACAATGGCAATAGCAGGCGGCTTGGCAGGAATTGGAGGGGCATTTGCGATCCTTGCTCCATCAGTTATAACTGGCAGCAGCATGACCTATGAGCCAATCAACATCATTGCAGCAAATGGGTTTAATGGTATTGCTGTTGCTTTATTAGGGCATTCTCATCCCATCGGGATTATTTTCTCATCAATATTTATCTCTTATATTCAAAGAGGTGGCACCTTGACAAGTCTGGTAGGCTATAAACCGGAGATTATTGATGTTGTTATAGCAGTTATTATCTATTTCTCAGCTTTCGCTATGATCATGAATTCTGCTTTATCGGGATTTGTAAAGAATCGGTTGTTGAAAAAAAATACGGATTCCAAAGAATCAGAGCCAGAAGATAAGGAGGTAGTGTAATGGGTACGGTATATTATTTGGTTCAAAACATGCTACCGGTGGCTATGCCTTTGCTCCTGGTTGCTCTTGGAGGAATGTTCAGTGAAAGAAGCGGAGTTGTCAATATCGCTTTAGAAGGCATTATGCTTTTTGGTGCTTTCTTTGGTGCATTATTTGTACTCTCAGTGCAGAACTCGACAATGAATGCCCAAACTATACTTCTTTTGGGAATGGTAATCGCGGCACTATCCGGATGGATTTATTCATTGCTGTTATCCTTTGCGTCAGTCACGATGAAAGCAAATCAGGTTATTGTAGGAACTGCGTTGAACCTATTGATTCCTGCAGTTATTCTTTTGTTCTCTAAAATGACCTTCAATAGTGACGGAATCACAACCAATAAAAGCTTTTATATTCGCGAGATACCTTATCTCAGTAGAATTCCGGTTTTAGGAGAGCTGTTTTTTCAGAGAACCTATCTGACAGTCATTATCGGATTTGTTTTTTTGATTATAGCTACAATTGTTCTTTACAAAACAAAGTTCGGACTAAGGCTTCGAGCATGTGGCGAGCATCCTCATGCTGCAGATTCAGTGGGTATTAATGTCTATGTCATGAGATATGCAGGTGTCAGCTTATCCGGTATATTGGCAGGTATAGGAGGATTTTTCTACGCTGTTGGTATTACAGACGGGAATGTAAGCGGGCACTCGGGAGTGGCGGGCTTTGGATTTTTAGCATTGGCGGTTATGATTTTTGGACAATGGAAGCCAATTAGAATCCTATTTGCAGCCCTATTCTTTGCTTTTCTCCGGACGTTGGCATACTCAGTCTCACTTATCCCGTTTCTTTACAATCTAGGTATTAATCAGACCTATTATAAAATGCTGCCCTATCTCGCCACCATGGTTGTGCTGGGATTCACCTCAAAGAAATCCAGAGCACCCAAAGCGGAGGGTATACCATACGATAAATCGCAAAGATAATTCATTGATAGCAAAAGACTTCAGTTTATCAGTCAAACTGAAGTCTTTTTTGAGTTGATAAGCTTGAAATAGTGGAATATTTTAAAATTAGCTTTATTTTTTTGTATTTTTTTGGTAAAATTAGAGAAGTAACGTACCAAATCTAAAAAGTTGGTATGAATCTTGAATGTAGGGTTATGATAATATGAAAATAGGTTTCGAACTAAATCTACAGCAAACACAAAAGTTGATAATGACACCTGAACTCAGACAGGCTATTCAAGTGCTTCAATATAACAATATTGAGCTGAGAGAGTATATAGAAAAACAGATTGAGTCTAACCCTTTCTTGGAAGTTGGAGAGAAACCGTCAGATGTTATCCAAGAAAAGCAAATTGATAAGTTACAGGAAAAACCTGAAGCCAAAAAAGATGAGATAGATTGGCAGGAAGTTGTCGAAAGATATGACGACATCAGCTATAAATCATATAATTATGATTATTCAGAGAACAAGCAAACCTTTGAATCCTATACATCTAAAGCACAATCATTGAATGATCATCTGAGGTTTCAATTGGGTCTTTCTGTCAATTCTAAAAAAGATAGAATGATCGGTGAGAGAATTATCGATTCTTTGGATAAAAAGGGTTATTTGGCAGTCCCTGTTTCTGAGATTGCTGAACAGTTAAAGGTCAAAACTCAGGAAGTTGAGAAAGTTTTAGAAATCTTTCATACCTTTGACCCAACAGGTATTGCAGCCAGAAATCTGAATGAGTGCCTTAAGATTCAATTGAAGGAAAGAGGTGTCAATGACGAAAAAATATTTAACATAATTGACAACCATATAGAGAACCTTGCCTGTAACAAAATTCAATGCATTGCTAAAGAGCTAAACATCTCTGTAAAGAAAGTGCAGGAAATATGTGACATGATAAGATTTCTCGAGCCCAAACCTTCAAGAGGATTTGTGCAGGACACAGATAACATAAAATATATATCTGCTGATGTTACAATCACAAAAGTAGGAGACGAATACGTGATAATCGTCAATGATTCGGACATCCCATTGCTGAGAATCAGCACCTATTACAAAGAAATTATGAAAAATGTGGATGATAAGGATACTAACAAATTTCTTTATGATAAATTCAATGCATCCATGTGGTTGATAAAAAGCATAGAGCAACGCAGAAACACAATGTATAAAGTAGCTGAATCCATTCTTAAATATCAAATTGACTTTTTTGAAAAAGGGGAACAGTATCTTAAACCATTAGTTTTAAAGGATGTAGCAGAGGATATCAGTGTTCATGAATCCACTGTAAGCAGGGCAACTAATGGCAAATATGTTCAAACACCGAGGGGATTGTTTGAACTGAAATACTTTTTCTCCAGCTCTATCTCTAAAGAAGGCGATGAAGATGGAATGGCCTCAACCAGCATCAAATCATTAATACAAGACTTGGTAAATAATGAGAACGAAAAGAAACCTTTAAGTGACCAGAAAATTGCAGATGAACTTAACAAAAAAGGTATAGATATTTCTCGTAGAACGATTGCCAAATATAGAGATGAGATGGGTATATCTGCTTCATCAATGAGAAAACGATTCTAAACTAATCTCTAATAGTTTAGAATCGTTTAATTCTATTTTCAATAAAACAGAAACACATCTTGTAAATTTCGAAGAAAAGTAGTATACTCTCATTGGGACGTTTAATTTATAGTAGGGATAAAAAAAGACCCGGAGGTGCTAATGGAATTAGATAAAGCATTGACAGTACTTAACTTATTGGTTCCTGAAGCAACTGATTTGATATTAAAAAGGTATAATGTCTTGCGAACAATAAAGAACTGTCAACCAATAGGTAGAAGGCTTCTAGCTATCAACTTCGGTGTGACAGAGAGAGTGCTGAGATCCGAAACTGACAGACTGAGAGAATTAGGACTTGTCAACATAGAGTCCACAGGGATGAGTTTATCTGAATTAGGGGAACGACTCATTAACGATACAGAAATGTTGATTCATAGAGTAAAAGGTTTGTCTGAGGTGGAAAATGCAATTCAGGAAAGACTTGGTATCAAGAAAGTTTGCATTGTCGAAGGTGATTACGAACAGAACAATATTGTAAAGAAGGACGTGGGCAGAAAAGCTGCAGAAATCATTGTTTCATTGCTAACAGACAATATGCGCATTGGTATTATGGGAGGCACAACCATGGCTTTGATTGCTAATGAGATTCGTGCTAGCAAGAAGTTCACCAACCTTCTTATAGTGCCTGGTAGAGGTGGATTGGGCGAAAATCTTGAGATTCAAGCTAACTCTATAGCGGCTAAAATGGCTCATAATCTAGGAGCTGAATACAAACTGCTTCATGTTCCTGATAATATTGGACCTGATGTTTTGAAAGCGTTACAAACCAATACTCAAATAAAAAATGTCTTGGACGAGATTAAAAAAATAGATATGATTATTTTTGGTATTGGAACTGCAGAAGAAATGACGAGAAGAAGAGGTTTAAGCGAAATCAAAAAAGATGAGCTAAAAATGAAAAAAGCTTTTGCAGAAGCTTTAGGGTACTATTTCAATAAAGATGGAGCACCGGTTCTTCATACCGATTCGGTGGGAATAGATCTTAGTGATTTAAAAAACATCAGACATGCGATATGTGTTGCGGCGGGAGCTAGTAAAGCAGAGGCAATCTATTCGTTTTCAAAGTATCATAAAGATTATACATTAGTTACAGATGAAGTAACTGCAAAAGAAATATTAAATATAAAATAAGGAGTGTTATTATGGGTATTAAAGTAGCAATTAATGGATTTGGAAGAATTGGAAGGTTGGCATTCAGAAAGATGTTTGATGATGAGAGCTTTGAAATAACAGCTATCAATGATCTGACAGATGCTGAATCATTGGCGTATTTATTGAAATACGATACATCTCAGGGTAATTACAAGACAGACAACATCTCGTTTAAAGACGATAAGATTATCGTAGAAGGAAAAGAGTTCAAGATTTACTCGGAGAAAGATCC
>JAHRFV010000036.1 GCA_019084435.1 Dethiosulfatibacter sp. | reverse complement strand
TCCAACGATGTTCATGTATGGAGCAGGAGCCTTGTTGTCACTTCTGGGAGTATTCATGAAAAGAAGATTCTAATTAGACAACTTTCTAGAAAAAATATGAAATAAAAAAGAAGTCAGTCAAGCTAGCTTGACTGACTTCTTAACGTTCTGATAAAAACTTCTGTTAGGTGTGGATCGAATTGCGTCCCAGCATTTTTTTCTATCTCTTCAATAGCCTCATCAAAGGTCAATGTTTTGCGATAGGTTCTCTCACTGACCATGGCATCAAAGGCATCAGCCAAAGCTATGATTCTGGAAAAATATGGTATACTATCTCCACCGATTTTATTGGGATAGCCTTCACCATCCCATCTCTCGTGGTGAGAGAGGACATATTCGGCAGTAGTTGCCAAGCCATTGACTGAGCTCAGGATCTTGTAGCTCGTCTCAGGGTGTTTTTTCATTTGAAACCATTCATCATCATCCAACAGACCTCTTTTATTGAGGATAGTCTCATCAAGGGTAATCTTACCGATATCATGCAGCAAACCTGCAACACCGATTTCGTTCATCAATTCATGGTTGAAACCCAAAGCGATTGCCATCTCCTGGCATAGAATCGATACTCTCTCAGAGTGATTCTTTTCTCGGGGGTTTTTTTCATAGAGTGTCTTCATAATCGTGTCAATCATGTTGCCCTTAAGCTTTCTGCTCTCAAAAAACTTATTCTTATACATATTGTCTTCAGCACTTCGATAAACACTGGATATCGACATGTCTACCTTTTCTTTAGTGGAGACACCGTAAGATATGGATATGTCCATGCCATTAAGGTTGTGATTTGCTTCGTTTTCTTTCATTCTCTGAATGATTGCGTAGGCATCATTATAGCTTGTTTTTGGCAATAGGACTACAAATTCGTCACCGCCAACTCTGGAGATAATGTCATCTACTCGACAGACATTTTTAAGGATATCGCTGACAATCATCAATAGCTTATCTCCTTCCTGATGGCCAAAAGCATCGTTTACGAGTTTAAGCCCGTTGACATCAGCCATAATGATGGATATAGGTAGATTTCTTGATGTGTCGAGTCTATTCAATTCAGCCTCATAGTATCTCCTATTGTAGAGACCGGTCAACTGATCATGAAAGCTTAAGTACTCGATTTCTTTTTCTCTATTGATTCTATCAGTCACATCATGAATGATAGAATAGAGGACCTTCTTGCCATTGACTGTTAATGGACCGGAATGGATTTCCACTGTTCGCTCTTCGTCATCGGACAATTTATGCGTGAAAATAAATGTATTTTTCATGTGATGTATCGCTTTTTCCATCTCTGATTTTAGCTCGCTATGACTTAAGCCGTTAATGTCAGTCATGTGCATGGTCTTTAGCTTGTCGATGCTGTAGCCATAGAACTGAGAAGCGAATTTATTGGCATCTAGAATATTTCCATTTTCGGGATCGAGGAGCAGCATGGCAGCGTAGGTGTTTTCAAAAATAGTCCTGTATCTCTCCTCGCTTTCCTCCATTTTCTGAACTATTTTGGATCTATCAATCTGACTCTTGATGACCAGACCCAAAAAAACGCTAGCAATAGGATAAAGCGTAATGATAGGCAGTCCCACAACTCGAAGCACCTCTTCTTGCTGAGGTAAAAATAGAATCAGGCTAACCAACATGACTAAATGTACAACAACGCCGAAGACATATAGTTCAACTGCAGGAAAATACATTTTATCCAGAATATACTTTTGGAGACGGTACTTCCGCCATATAAAACCGATGAAAGTACTAGTTAGAATAACTGCCAAACCGGCAAAAGCACCATCGCCTCCTACTAACAACCTATAAACACCGGTCATCAGAACGGCAATCATTGTCGGTATGATTCCAAAAAACAAGCCAGTCATACTCAAGAGTATAGACCTGCCATCAAAAAATACACCTTCTACTAAAAGAACGGGATTGCTCATAATGGCAATACCGATAACACCAATGAGAAAACCTGCCAGCCAATCCCGCCACTTCTTAGTTTTGTCAATTCTTGTGTTGGCTATTGAGAAAATCATGGACAATACCAACAACAGAGACAAATTATAAATTAAGCTTATAGAAAATTCTCTATTCATCATATCTCCCACATAGTTGCTAGACATTATGCAAATTCATTTATAAATTACATTATATATTAAAAATAGATGGGTATACAATACATAAGTTAAGAATTATCAATTTTACAGGTCAATTGAAAAAGTAATTTCCACATTGAAAAAGTAAAATCCACTAATCTGAAAATCGTTAGACATAAGGAGATTGGTGGATTTTTCATTCACATAATCAGTGCAAACTGTGTGTAAAAATAGTACAATAGAGTTGATT
>JAHRFV010000176.1 GCA_019084435.1 Dethiosulfatibacter sp. | reverse complement strand
TGACTATAATCGGAATAGCTGCGACATCCTTGCCCTTGAAGGCAGATTGTATAGAAACATTGAAATCAATGAGCTTAGAGAGCTTCTTAAGAGCGTCTATAAGCATGAAGAGAAGCATTCATTCTTAGAAAGATGGTGGCATAAAGATGTTAAAAAGTAAAGATAAGATTATCATTCAAATTTTGTGTGTTGTTGCCGCTTTAGCCACCTGGCTATTTGTGGTTAACGAGGTCAATCCAATCACAGGCAAGGATGTGGCATCCATACCAATTATAGTCAGAAACGCAGAAGCCCTAGAAGAAACGGGACTGGTTGTCGCTGGCCTAGATGTTGCTGAGATCAGAGTGACTGTTGAAGGTTATATGAATGATATATTAAACATAACACGAAATGATATTAATGCCTATATAGAAGTCCAAGGGTATAAGGAAGGACTCAATAAAATGCCTGTTGAGATTGAACTTCCCGATGGTGTAAATATTGTTGATTACTCGCCTAAACAGGTCTTGGTGGAGTTGGAGGCTGTTGTTAATAGAACCATCGATCTGTCTGTAGAAATCGATGGATTGGTTGAGGATGGTTATTATGTTGGCAGATCCGTTTCCAGCGTGAATTCTGTCATTATCCGAGGACCCAGAAGTGTAGTCAACTCAGCAGTCAAAGCTGTTGCCCTGTTTAATGTAAACGAAGCAACAGATAGCCTCGAAAAAAGAATACCAATCGATGTCTATAGTGACAAGGGATTGGAACTAGACGTTAGAATAACACCGGAAATAGCTGAAATAACGGTGCCGATTTATCCGACAAAGAGAGTCGAATTCTCAGTGCCCATATCAGTCACACCAAGAGATGGCTACGAAGTAACAACCATCACAATCGAACCTAGAGACGTTTTAGTTGCAGCAGAACCAAATATTCTGGCTAATATGACGCATATATTGACTGAAGCAGTGGACTATGACGATGTTATAAACAATATATATGTAACAGCTGACATCATTGCTGGAAACTTTATACTTGTTGAAGATGTAAGTCCGGTGATTACAATCAATATCGAAAGAATAACGTCAAAAATATTGACATTTAACTTATCCGAAATAGAATTTGTCAATATTCCGGAAGGCTATACAGTCTCTTTTACTGCTGAGGATCAGCCAATCCAAGTTGAGGTGACTGGATTGTCGAGCTTTATAGACGCACTCGTAAAAGAGGATATCAAATTGAAAGCAGATGTGGGGCTGCTCGAAGGAGAAATTGGATTGATTCCAATTTATTATGAGTCCGCCAAAGAGCTAAGAGAGATCAACATAGAATTTGAAAATGTTGAAGTGATTCTAACAGCAACAGAACCAACGACAGAACCAACCACAGAGAATGCTGAACCTACGAATTGAAATTTTTCGGATGATAGGGAGGTTATGACTTGAGAAAAGAGCTGGAGATTTTCCTGACTTCGACCAATGATGGGGTCATAGCCATTGATGGCAATTGTATCATCACGTTGTATAATAAACAGGCGGAGAAACTGGTGGGAGTTCCAAAGGAAGCTGCTTTGGGCAAGAACATCAGAGAAATCGTCATCAACACAAGACTTCCTTACGTACTTGAAACAGGAGAACACGAGCTGGAATGGCACCAGCAACTTAGGGATTACGAAATCATCACTAGCAGAATTCCTATAAAAGACCAGAGCGGAAAAATCATTGGAGCGATGGCCGTATTCCGAAATGTGACTGATACATATAACCTAGACAAACAACTGTCTTCCTTAAATGGATATAAAAGTTTATTGCAAGCGGTTTTTGCTGCGGTGCAGGACGCCATTAGTGTTGTGGATGAAAACGGGAACCATATCATGGTCAATCCGGCATATACCAGAATCACGGGAATAACAGCCGATGAGATATATGGGAAACCGGCAGGCTATGATATTGTAGAAGGTCCAAGCATTCATCTTAAGGTTCTAAATACCAAAAGGCCTGTTGGAAACACAAAAATGGTTATAAGGCCAAGTGGTAAAATGGTTATCGCAAGAGGTGCACCTATGCTAGTTGGAAACCAGGTGAAAGGCAGTGTTGTGATTCTTCACGATATCAGTGAGATTAAACAGTTGACTGAAAAGCTGATTGAAGCGCAAAAAAGAATCCGAGAATTATCTGCCAAGTATACCCTGGAAGATATAGTCGGTGATAGTGAAATAATAGTGCAGGCAAAACAACAGCTGATTAAGGCATCAAATGTTCCAGCTACAGTTATACTAAAGGGTGAAAGTGGAACCGGCAAGGAATTGTTTGCACATGCTATCCACAACCAGAGCAGTAGAAAAAATGAACAGTTCATAAGAGTTAATTGCGCGGCCATACCAGAAACCTTACTGGAGAGTGAGCTTTTTGGATATGATGAAGGGGCTTTCACTGGTGCAAAAAAAGGCGGCAAAAAGGGTCTTTTTGAAGAAGCCAACAACGGAACCATTTTTCTGGATGAAATTTCCGAAGTAAGCAACAGCACACAGGTTAAGTTGCTTAGAGTTCTTCAAGAGAAGGAGATAACAAGAGTTGGCGGTGTCAATCCCATTCATGTCAATGTCAGAGTAATTTCTGCCACTAATGTGAACCTGAAGGAACGAGTTGACAGTGGTCATTTCAGGGATGACTTGTATTATAGGCTTAATGTTTTTCCCATTGAAATACCACCTCTGAGAGACAGACTTGAAGATGTGGATATTCTTGTTAAAAGATTTATTGAAAAACTGGATATAGAGTATGGCAGAAATGTTACTGCAATATCCGAGGAAGCCATTAAGGTTTTAAAAAACTATGACTGGCCCGGCAATGTAAGGGAATTGGAGAATGTAATCGGTAGAGCTATGATCAATATGAACATCAATGAAACAATCATCAAAAAAGAGCATCTTCCCATATTAGTTTACTCCGATAAGGAAGAAACTGCCAATCCAACCCAAAAACCGGATATGGATATAATAAGTAAGCTTTCAGAAGTGACCGATGAATTTGAAAAGAATTATATCAACCAGGTGTACGATCTATGTCAAAAAAACAAAACAACAACAGCCAACAGATTGGGTATTTCAATCAGAAATCTCTATTATAAGATGGAGAAATACAATATAAGCTAGTGCAAGTTATTGCAAAAATCATATAAAATGCAAAATATTGCATGCCAAATTATGCATTTTGTGACAAAATCAAATGGATGTTTTTTTAAAACAGAGTCGTTTCAACACATTGGAGCGGCTCTTTTTTTATTCTTAATTGGCACGTTAATTGCTAGTTAATTAGTAAAGGATAAAGGAGAGGTGAGTATGAGAAATTTCAAGGAAGTCATAGAAGCCGCAAGAAAAGCCGGACCTAAAATTTTATCAGTTGCTGTCGCTCAGGACGAGGACGTTTTGAAAGCTGTCAAAGCCGCTGTGGACAATGGAATAGTTAAACCAATCTTGGTTGGTGAAAAGAGCAAGATAACTCAAATAGCTCAAGAAATTGGCTTTTCACTGGAAGATATTGAAATAATAGATGTTTTGGACTTGAGGGAAGCGACATTCAAAGCAGTGGAGCTTGTCAGCTCAGGAAGAGCACATATATTCATGAAAGGCATGGTCGATACTTCTGTTGTTCTCAGCGCAGCCTTAGATAAGGAAGTCGGCCTGAGAACAGGTAAAACACTGAGTCATGTCGCAGTATTCTTTTTAGAGACCTATCATAAAATGCTCTTGGTAACAGATGCGGCGATCAATATAGCCCCGGATTTGAACAAGAAAAAAGAAATACTTGAAAATGCCGTTGATTTTGCTCATTCGTTGGGTTTGGCAAATCCGAAATGTGCGGTCATTTGTGTTAAGGAGTCTGTGAACCCAGCTATGATACACACTGTGGA
>JAHRFV010000084.1 GCA_019084435.1 Dethiosulfatibacter sp. | reverse complement strand
GCGCCAACTAAAACAGATTACACATTTGAAGGTTGGGCAACGACAAATGATGCTACAGAACCAAACTTTGATGAAACTACCGTGGTAAACTCAGACATTAGAGTATATGCAATATGGGAAGAAGTTCCAGCTACAACCTACTACACAGTCACTTTTGCACCGGGATCCCAAGGAACTTTCACACCAGTATTGCGTGAAAATTTAGAGTATGGTGAACCAACACCTACACCTCCGGCTACACCTGGGCAAAGTGGATACACTTTCACTGGTTGGGATCCTGCAGTAGCACAGACAGTAACAGGTGATGCAACCTATACAGCTCAGTGGCGACAAAATAGCACACCACCATCACCAAGATATGAGATGTCGATTACGAAAGAGGCTGATAATGCCGATGTCGTAGTAGGTAATAGCATTACTTACACCATCACTGTTACAAACACAGGAAATAGAACTTTAACAGATATAACAGTTGTAGATGAGATGGTAGATCTAGACGAAGTAATCGATACTCTTAATGTAGGAGCAAGCATAACATTCACTCGCACATACCTGACAACTGAAATTGGAGAACTTGAAAATATAGCTACCGCAACAAGCAATGAGTCACCAGACGTAGAGGCTACAGTAATAGTATTTGTTGATGATGTATCTCTAGGCGTGCCAGAATTGATCATCAGTAAAACAGTAGTTGATGGCTCAAAACAAGTGTTCAATCCTGGAGATGATGTTGAATTTTTAATCGTAGTTACCAATCAAAGCGATGAAAGACTTGAAGACATAACGATTAAAGATGATTTAGCAGGATTCGAAACGACTATATCATTAGATGCTTTACAATCTGTTCAATATATAGTAGCTGTGTCAATTGATGAAGATTTCGATCAGGATTCATTCACAAATTTTGCAACAGCTTCACATAATAGAGTAGGTACAGTTGAAGATACCGCAACCGTTGACGTTGAGAAATTGATTGAAGTAACCGTTGACGAAGTTCCATTAGCAATTCCTGATACAGGAGGCAGCAGTTCAATGTTCGCCTATGGAGCAGGTGCTATGCTATCACTGTTAGGTCTTCTGAAAAAGAAAAGAAGATAATTAAACTTTAACTCAAAAGGGGACAAAAATTTGTCCCCTTTTTCTTAAAAAACTATTAACAAATTTTGTTATATGCTATAATGAATACAAATACAATGACATTTTACAAGGACAAAAGATGATATTATTGATTTTTATTTTAGGATTATTCATAGGATCATTTTTAAATGTTTGCATTTTTCGAATTCCTGTAGGGAAATCAGTCGTTTTTCCTCCATCCAGTTGTGGTAGCTGTGGTCATAAGCTCAATTTCATCGATATGATACCCTTTATAGGCTATTTTATTTTCAGAGGCAAATGCCGGTACTGCAAAGCCAGCTACTCAATTCAATATCCTATGATTGAATTATTAAACGGAATTATTTACGTATTGTTATATCTACGGTATGGTTTTACGATGTATCTTTTGCTTTATGGCATAATCAGCAGCTTGCTGATTGTAATCAGTATAATCGATTTAAAAACACAGACAATTCCTGATGGATTGAACCTCTTTGGGGTTATATTTATAGTTTTTTTGGGTATATACTTATTTAGGGATAATTATTTAACACACTTATTTGGTTTTTTATTTGGATTTGTTTTATTTCTACTGATAGCGATGATAACAAATGCCATGGGTGGGGGAGACATCAAACTCATGGGCGTTCTGGGATTGCTATTTGGTTTAACTGGGATTATTTTTGTTACCATAATGAGTTTTATCTACGGCGCAATCATATCAATAATGCTAATTGCCACTAAAAAGGCTACAAGAAAGGATTACATTCCATTCGGTCCTTTTATAGCCATTGCGGCTCTAACGTATATGCTCTATGGCAATGAGCTTTTATCTATATATTTTAATATTTTCTTATGAAAGAAGGGGTAATATGGCAAAACTTGTTTCTATCGATATTGGTAGCAAGAGCATCAAAATAGTTGAAGGAATCTCGGATAAAAAGAATCTAACCGTTAAAAAGGCAGTAAAGATCAGTACGCCGATAGATTCCATTCAGGAAGGGTATATCAAAGACTTCGAAAGTGTCCGTAATGTATTGAAGCAGACACTTACATCCAATGGCATTAAAACTAAAAATGCAGTGTTTAATATCAATACAACTTCTTTAATCACCAGAACAGTTGAATTACCTATATTAAAGAAACATAATGAGACTATTCAGATGATTAGGTTTGAATTGGAGCAGTTCCTACCCGTTGTCTTAGATGAGTATAAGATTGTTTTTAGAGTGGTCAAGACATATACCGAAGATGGTATAAAAAAAGGCAGCTATTTGATATATGCTGTACCCACAAAACTGATTAATGACTATATACATTTAGCTGACGTTATAGGTCTTAGATTGATATCTATGGATCTTTCCTTCAATTCACTCGAAAAAGTCTTCAGCGTAGGAAGAACTATCAATGACGAAAAAATACTAAAGGATAAGGCTTATTACGTCCTTGAAATGGGACATAAATCACTGATTTTCAATGTAATGAGCAATGATAAGAACCTTTTTACCAGAATCATCAATCTAGGTGGTGCTGACATAGACGTCAGTATCGGAAATCTTTTCGATACCAATCCTGAAAATGCCACCAAGCTAAAGCATAAGGTATCCAACCTTGAGCTTTATCAATTAGAAACACCTGAAGACACCTCTGTCAACAACATTATTAGTACGACTGTTGGCGAGTGGACCAATGAAGTCAGAAGAGTAATACAGTATTTCACTTCAAGGAACAAAGAGATGGAAGCCGGAAAACTCTTCCTTTATGGAGGATCTTCCAGCATTAAGAATATTGATAAGTACTTTAAGGAAAGCTTAAATATTGACACATTAATTATAGAAAAAATTAATGGATTCTCACTTGACTTGAAAAGTAAAGGTGATAAGGATTTAGATCTTTCTGAATACCTGAATTCTGTAGCAGGTCTTCTAAAAACAAAATCAGACATGAATCTATTGTCTGATATCATAAAAACTAAGCAGAAACGGTTAAAGAACGTTGCAACAGGAACACTTGTTTTAGGATTAATTGCTCTAGCAATGGTTTTCTATTTCCTTGACTATTCTTTGAAGATTTATTCTTTAAACAATGAAATTGATTATTTTGACAGCATTATCGACAACCCGGTGTATCAAGCCAAATATCAAGAAGTTCAGCAATTAGAAACCAGGATTGGGGTATTAAGGGATTACAAGAACATTGTGGTTGCTCTCAACACTCAACTGGGCAAAACAGATGTTATACAGACAGATCTTCTGATTGCCTTATCCTCAACAGTCCCTGTGGATACCAATATCAGCAACATGTCAATTAATGGCAATAATATTGCGATACAGGGAACCTCATTGGTTAGGGAGTCTGTTGCGCAGTTAACTAAAAACCTCAAGGATCTCGAAATCACTGACAATGTACATGTACCAAGCATCGTTCGTAGTGAAGCCGAGGGTGTAGACATTTACAATTTCACTGTCAATATCATTACAAAGGATGTGAATTGATATGAGGATGCAGAAGAGGGAAAAAGTATTATTGTTGATATTGCTTATAGCTATAGGTTCATATCTGTTTTATAATTTTGTTTATTTGACTAATCTAGAAAGAATCTCAGAAAAAGAGATTCTAATTGAACAGAAAAGAGCAGAAGTCGAGAGAATACTTGATGCATTAAGACTAGAGAAAGAGCTTAATTTTGAAATGCAATCTTTGAATTTCGAGATTTCAAACATGACTGAAAGTTATTTGGCTAGTATCGATCAAGAGAATGCTATTATTTTCTTCACCAGATACTTCGATGAGTTTGAGTTTCTTGTCAATAATTACAGTTTTACAGAGGTTGGATTGACCAATCTTGTTTATGATCCAAATCCAGTTTTACCTAATATACCTGAATATCCACTTCAGGATTTAAAAGACATATATCTGGGAGTACCTCCTAGTGCAGAACAAGGTGAACTAAAGGAAACAGTAACTGCCTCAGCTGAAAACATGACTCTTACTTTTGATTTTACAGCTGACTATTATAATTTGTTGAATTTTATTGATTTCTTACAACAGAATCAGGTGGAGTTTGTTATGTCTGACTTATCAATGAGTTCTAGTCTAGAGGATTCAACAGTCACGGGTAATACAGCCGTTTCGCTATTCTCCATACCGAAGCTTCATGATCATGAGCATATGGATTGGATATGGTCAGATGTTATAGAATTCGGAAGATCAAATCCGTTCTTACTAGATGATGTGGTATTAGATCCATATTTTACTACCAAATATGACCTTTCAATGGTCCTTGGGCCGATGACACAAGATATTCCAACTGTTAACTTAGGAAAATTCAGAGATGACACTTATCAGAGTTATGTTTATGCTGACAGCAATATTCAGGAGACTGTAGAGATATCCATCAAGCTTGAGGATGGCATATACTCTTATAAGTACAGCACACCATTGGGGACTTATCCAGCAAATTACCAAAACTGGGTTGAGTTTAAGCCAGCCAACGATTTTCTAAGCATGGAAGTTAGATCTATGGCAAGGGAATCCGCCGATGATCAGTCAGGCGTCAGTCTGACAATTGTCAACGAGACAGACATGTTGTTCTACATCAATGTATTTGGTGATGATCCTATTAGACCAAGGTTGAATCTGCAAACTACTGAAAATGTTGTCGTACAGATGAATTAAATTATTGATAATACATATAATAATGATAGAAAAGGATTTCTCCATAAAAGAGGAATCTTTTTTCGCTTATTACTTTAATCCCGGTTCAATGTATGCTATACTGTTTTTATGAGAAATTTACAAGGCTTTACATTAATGGAATTAATCATAACGATAGCCATTTTGTTGATTATCATCGTACCAGCTCTAAATATGATTTACTTTTCTGCAACTACGAACTTAGCCGCACAAGCGGCACTGGATGCATCTATAGACCTTCAGAGGGTCATGGAGGGAATCAAGGGCTGTGATGACTTGCTTGGACTGCATAAGGACGGGAATGAACGCTTTCTTCCGACAGACAATAGCATTAGATATGCTATTGAGCCTGTCTCTTTTTATGATATGGACCATGTCACATTACTGTATCAGATCCAATTGTTCAAGATTATGGATGATGAGATTATACTGAATATGACGGGTACGACAATCACAGAATGAGAGAGGTTTTATATGAGAGTTATCAAGAAAAATGACGGCGGTATTTTGATATTGCTGGTATATGTGATAGTCATTGTGTTACTTCTCAGCGTCACGGTTATGGCAAATACTGTCATGAGCTATAAGATGAGGCTAAGCAATTGTACCTATATGTCCAACGCTTATATGAGTGATGGGGGACTGGATGAGGCCAATGCTCTGGCAATCCTTTCTTATGAAGAAACCAGTTCAGATACAGTGGATTATATCACTGAGATTGTTGAAGGCTCCATTCTTAGCATTGAGAGAATCAAAACAGGTGAACAGAGTTATATCCTGAGTCCTTATCGACAATATATCCACCCACTCCATTTAACGCTTAAGAGAAATGAAGTCAAGAATGAGTTTGAAAGACATTTCATTCAACTATTTCGCAATGGTTTCACGGGTAGTATCCATGATTTCGAATCCCGTATAGATGGAAGCATAAATGTTGCTATAAGCGGAACTTCTAGTGCATCGGGGAAGTGTGTCTATCATATTGAATCTACTTACAGTGAAAAAGGAATCACCAGAAAGAATGGAGTGAATCTGATAATCACTTATCCCCATATTTCTTTTCACGATGACAATAATTTTGAGATTGTCCATCAGGACGATTCAGTGTCAAGAAACAACTGGCGGGTCATATATGCGCAATAGGCAAGGATTGACGCTTATAGAGCTTCTTGTTTCACTGGCTATCATAGGAATTGTGACAACGATGGTATTTTCATTTTTCATTTATCAGGTGAAACAAAACACAAAAATAAACGATCTTAACGAACTGCATTATCAGGCTCAGATTGTGAACAACCATCTGAATAGACGGATATCACAATGCGACTATTTCGGTTTCGATAAGAATACTAAAACTTTGGTATTGCTGACCTACAATGAGTTTGATTATCGATATGACCGATATGATATCAAGCTTAAACCTAATGGCGATCTGATTGAGAACTATAATGAGATGGCAAATTATATGGATGATATGGTTTTCGAAAGAGATGAGGTCAATAATTCAGTGCATTATTCGCTTCTGTTCGGCAAAGGTAACGAAACCTATCTTATTGAAAACACTGTTTTTATGAGGAATATTCAAAATTAAATGGTTGCTTTTAGTAAATCTATATTATATAATTGTAATGCATTTTGGAAGATAAAGTATGGTGACAAATTGAATAAAAAAGGGTATACTTTAATAGAGCTTATTTTGGTTTTGGCTATATTAGGTATTATTTTACTCATATCGATGCCGACAATATCCAACATAAATGATACTTATTTGAATAATTTTGCCAGACAGCTGCTATATGACATCCGTTTTGTCAAAAATATGAACATGACTGAACCGGTCAAGTCATATAATATGGTCTTGCTGGCGGATGGCTATCAAGTGCGATATGCTAATCCCATGCCTGCCTTTCATAAGGTAGTCGATTTGAGAGATCAATACTCAATCAGCTTCTATGAAAACTCGGTCTGGTTCAATGCAAACGGCACTCCCAGACGTGCCCAGACAATCACGATTTTCAACAACAAAACCGGTAAATTCAGAGAAATCACAATCAATGTCAACACCGGAAGGATTCTACTTTATGAATGAGTTAATAACAGGAGGAGTACATGGTTTCAGCAGGAGATATTAAAAAAGGGATTACGATACAATGGAATAATGGCGTATGGGTTATACTGGATTTTCAACATGTAAAGCCAGGCAAGGGTGCTGCTTTTGTTCGGACGAAGCTTAAGAATGTAATGTCCGGAGCAATCAGGGAGGAAACCTTCAATCCATCGGAGAAATTCCCGAAAGCCCACATAGAAACAAAGGAAATGCAGTATCTTTACAATGACGGAGAGCTCTATTACTTCATGGATATTGAGTCTTATGAGCAGATTCCTCTTAACTTCGATGAGGTGGAGGAAGCCATCAAGTTTCTAAAGGAAAATGATGTAGCGGTCATGAGGTTTTTCCAGGGCAAAGCTTTCGAGGTTCAAGCACCAAATTTTGTGGAATTGGAAATAATACACACTGAACCAGGTTTCAAGGGTGACACATCACAAGGTGTATACAAGCCTGCAACAACAGAGACCGGAGCAGTGGTACAAGTGCCTTTATTCGTCGAAATTGGCGATAAAATAAAAATAGACACCCGAAACGGTGAATATTTATCAAGGGTTTAAAGGAGGATAACATGGATTATTTGTATGAAAAAGTAGCTTATCTTAATGGTCTTATTGACGGCATGGAATTAGATGAGAGCACCAAAGAAGGCAAAGCTTTAATCGTAATAGCTGAGATTTTGGAAGACATCGTAGAAGCGTTGGAAGAGATTGATGAAGATCAAGCTGAAATGGAAGAATACGTCGAGTTGATGGATGAAGATCTTTCAAATGTAGAAGACGAATTGTTTGGCGAATTCGATATTGATGATTTTGAAGACGAAGACGACGAAGATCTCGAAGAAGTAGCATACGACGAGGAATAAAAACGGGGAGATCTTCTCCCGTTTTTTATTCTGATTTTAAATCAGAATGAAGGAGGTAATCACAATGACTGCAAAGCAAGAGACACTTAAAAACGGTCAGGTAAAGATATCTGTGGAAGTGATCAGCATCATAGCCAGTATTGCGGCTGCTGAGATTGACGGCGTAAATGCTGCGGCAAGCGGATTTGTGGAGGGGATATCGAGCCTTTTCACCAAAAAGAATTACACTAAAGGCATTAAAGTGGAAATGAAAGAAAATGATGCATCGATAGATTTAAGTATCACTGTTGATTATGGCTATAAGATTCAAGATGTTGCAACTAAGGTACAGCAGAAGGTTAAGACAGAGGTTGAGAACATGACTGGACTGAACGTCACCAACGTCAGCGTCAATGTTCAAAATGTCGTTATTCCTAAGGAAGAGTCTGTCATAGAGGCTCCAGTGGAAGTAAAAGAGGAAAAAAAGACTAAATGAGCAGAAAAGATACCAGAGAAGAGTTGATGAAGCTGTTTTATATGGTAGACATCAATGATACGATCAGTGATTTTGATTTGGAAAAATATCTGGAGTATCTGGAGATTATGGTAGATGTGGATTATTTCAGAAGAACAGCTGAGAATTTTCGCCGATATGTTCTGGAAATCGACAGACTGATTGATATCTACTCCAACGACTGGAAACTGAACAGGATTGCTAGAATAGATTTTGCCATACTCAGACTTGCAGTATGCGAAATGGAATTTGATGATTCCATACCTGTCAGTGTTTCAATCAATGAGGCTGTAGAAATCAGCAAGAAGTATTCAAGCTCGGATGCCCATAAGTTTATCAATGGCATATTGGGTAACATCAGCAGAAGATCCGAGGTTTAGATTTATTAGATAAATAATAGGCAGCTATGGCTGTCTATGTTTGTTTATCAGGAAAAATGGTGGATTATGATTATAAAACCTCTTAAAGTCAGCGAATTGAATAATTACATACGAAAGATCCTATACAGTAATCCAATCCTCAACAATGTGACTGTAATGGGTGAGGTAAGGGATCTCAGAAAATCAAAATTTGGCTACCAATACTTTTCTCTTTCAGATGAGAACAGTATTATTAATTGTGTCTGTTTTGACCCTGATGTAGAAATTCCTGAAGATAAAATCACTATCGTTAAAGGAAAGGTGGAGACCTATGATAAGCGTAGTGTCTATCAGCTCATCGTTCAGGAGGTATCAGAGATATCTGAGGGTGTGGAGAGTAAGTATCTTAAAGAGCTGAAGGCTAAGCTGGAGAAAAAGGGATATTTTGATCCAAGCAGGAAGAAGCCTTTACCTACTTTTCCTAAAAAGATAGGTATCATAACCTCCATCGAGGGTGCGGTTATAGAGGACATTAAACGTGTTTACAATGAGTGCAATGTTGGGATGGACATTCTATTTTACAATGCTTTTGTGCAGGGCAGAACAGCCGTTTTCAACATCGTATCGGGCATCAAATACTTCAATGAGGTAAACCAATGTGATATCATCATCCTAGCAAGGGGCGGTGGCTCAAAGGTAGATCTTGAAACCTTTAACGATGAGATTCTAGCAGACACCATATTCAAATCACGAGTTCCCATATTGACAGGTATAGGCCATGGCACTGACCTTTCCGTAGCGGATATGACGGCCGACAGGGAAGTGCAGACTCCCACAGCTGCTGCCGAACTGACTATTAGAGGCTATAATTCGCTTATTGGAGCACTTCCAGCATATAGGGAACAGCTGAATGACAGATTTATGGAGTTTAGTTCACGTAAATTATATTATGTGAACCTACAAAAAGAGAGACTGAAATTTCTGAATACAAGGCATTTTATTGAACGAAGGCAGGATCAGGTAACGGCGAAAATCACTAATATATCAAGTCATTATCTTAAATATATCAATGACAAAAAGTACGAACTGAGCCAGCTACAACTGGATTTGATTCAGAATGACTATAAAGAAATATGTGATAAGGGCTTTATATTTATAAGGAATGCTGAAGGTCATCTTGTGAAGAATCTAAATAGTTTAAAGCCGGATGATAAGGTAAGCTTAGAGAATATGCAGAGTATTGCAAATGCTATTATTACCAACGTAGGAGATAAAAATGAAAAATCTAACCTTTGAAGAGGCAGCCAAAAAACTGGACCAGTTGATCCAATCTTTCAATAAGAACGACTTGACATTGGATGAGGCTATCGCTAATTATGAAGAGGGAGTCAAGCTTCATCAATATTGTGAAGGACTGTTGGCCGAAGCGTCTAACAAATTCCAGGAAATTAATGAGAATTTGAAATAAATCAATGATTATGCTATAATTTGTTTGATAAGATGGCTCAGTATTCTAGTCAGTCTATCTATTCTTGAAGGCGGGCCTAAAAATCCGTCGAAGGGCAAATCGATGAAGTTTCTGGTCGGGGCTTTCGACGCCCAGTCGAGGGTCTTTTCTGGAAGTAAGGTAGTTGGGGCGATCCACAATGGCATGTGGGCGTAGACCCCCCTATCGTGGAGACCTAGTATTAGGAAAACCTGATGTGCAGTGAACCTGACATCAGCGTAGCCTGCCTTGAGTGGTAAAATGGGATGCAGATTAAAGTAGGGCGGAACAGGAGCTCATGTTTTGCTGGACCATGCTGCTGAAATTTTTACTGCAAAAGAGGCTAGAGTTTAGAAAAGCTGTTGAGGAAAACTCCTAGACTGATCCTTTACGGGAGGTAGGGCAAGGATTGCAGTGCGGTCTAAGTGGTAATTCAGTACTGTGTTAGGTGACTATGCAGAGAGGCTATTCAAGGGAAACCGCTGGTTGGCGACAACCAGTTGGCCTATGGGAAATCCAACTGAACCTATGCCGCAAATTTTACTTGTTGTACTGCCATTTAATCATTTGGAGATATTATGGAAAAAAACAAAATAAGTAAATTCAATAATCGATGGGTCATTATTATAACTGTCTCTACAGTTGTATTGGCCGCTTTTTTTAGTTTTGTCTCAGATACAATATTGCAAAATCTCAATATATACTTCGCTTTCATTACACTAATTGTTATCATCATGATTGGTGTGTTGGCTGATATTATTGGTGTTGCTGCTGCTGTTGCGGATGAGAGGCATTTCCATGCCATGGCATCTAAAAAGATAGAGATCGCTTATTATGCATTGTTTATCACAAAGAATGCCGCTAAGGTATCTAGCTTCTGCAGCGATGTCATTGGCGACATTTCGGGCATCATCAGTGGTGGTGCGGGAACGATTATCGTCATTAATCTGATAAGGGACTATGGTTTGGGAGAAGGATTTTTACTGACGGTAATTATGAGCAGCATGATAGCAGGCATTACAGTTGGTGGAAAAGCGATCGGTAAGGATCTGGCCATCAACAAGTCCAATAAGATCATATTATCTGCAGCACGGTTTCTAAAATTTATCCATCGATTCTTCAAGTTTAAGGTGTAGGTGTATTATGTCTGAAAAGCAACGGATCGATACATTCTTACATGAGAATAATTACTTTGACAGCAGGGAAAAGGCAAGAAGGGCAATAATGGCCGGAGATGTTCTGGTAAATGGTTCTATCGTGGACAAGGCAGGCACAAAGATTGACATATTATCCAATATAGAAATCAAGCAGAAGGAACGCTATGTCAGCAGGGGAGGCTACAAGCTTGAGAAGGCTCAGGAAGCATTCTCTCTGGATTTAAATGATAAGGTTTGTATGGACATAGGTTCATCGACCGGGGGATTCACTGACTGTATGCTGCAAAACGGAGCCAGAAAGGTCTATGCTGTTGACGTGGGCTACGGACAGCTGGAATGGAAACTGCGAAATGATTCTAGAGTCAGAGTTCTTGAAAGAACCAATTTCAGATATATGGACCACGCTCTTATAGAGGATAGAATCAATTTTTACAGCGTGGATGTATCTTTTATCTCACTGAAGTTGATGTTTCCGAATATGGCAGCTTTAGCCGCTGAAAACGCAGAGGCTGTGACGCTGATAAAACCACAGTTCGAGGCAGGTCGAGAAAAAGTTGGAAAACATGGTGTGGTCAAAGACAAGAAGACCCATACGGAGGTCATCCGAAATACGATCGCATATGGTGCCGACAATGGATTTGAACTGGCTGATTTGAGTTTTTCTCCAATAAAGGGCGCAAAAGGAAACATAGAATATCTAGCTTTTTTCCGTTATACAGGTATAAAAAACACCTTTGATTATGAGGATAAAATAAGCAATATAGTAAATTTAGCAAATTTTGAATTAAACAATTGAAAACAGTGTATAAATATGCAATAATATAGTATGTAAACTATCGGGAGAGAGATAATATGAAAAAATACGCGAGACAATCAAAAATTTTGGAGTTAATCAACGAAAGGGAAATCGAGACACAGGAAGATCTGGCCCTCACGTTGAAGGGTATGGGGATTGACGTTACACAAGCAACCATTTCAAGGGATATAAAGGAACTGAGGTTGATTAAGGTCACCTCCAATACTGGCAAATATAAATATGGCACCATTGAAGAAAGCCAGAATTCCATTTCTGACAGACTTGTCAGAATATTTAAAAATTCAATTATATCCATCGATGCTGCGATGAATATTGTGGTTATCAGAACAATACCGGGTGCGGCACAGATCTGCGGTTCTGCCATTGATTCGCTTCAAATGACTGACGTAGGTGGAACAATTGCCGGTGACGACACTGTTTTTGTAGCCGTAAGAAAGTTAGAATCAGTTGACGAAATCATCAACAACCTATATGCGCTGATTAACTAAACGGAGGTTTTATGCTGCTTAATTTAAGCATCTTGAACTTTATAATTTTCGAAAAAATATTTCTGGACTTTACAGATGGTTTTAACGTTTTTACGGGAGAAACCGGTGCTGGAAAGTCCATGATTATTGACT
>JAHRFV010000066.1 GCA_019084435.1 Dethiosulfatibacter sp. | reverse complement strand
AGGATATATTCTTAGATCGTAATATTACTCAATCAGTAGATTATGAGGTTGAACTACTGGTAATAATTGGCAAAAAAGGTAAGAACATCGACAAAAAAGATGCTTCTCAATATATTTTCGGTTATACCATCGGTAATGATTTATCCGCAAGAGATTTGCAATTCAAGCATGTTCAATGGCATAAAGGAAAGATATTGGATACATTCACAGCTTTAGGACCATATATTATTCATAAGTCCTTGATAAATTATCCAGTTGATTTGTCAATCAAAAGCTATGTGAATGGAGAATCTAGACAATCATCCAGAACATCCAATATGATATTTGATATTGACCATATAATTTCCGACTTATCTCAAGGGGTCACCCTGATACCCGGAGACATTATCATGACCGGAACTCCATCTGGCGTTGGAATGGGCTTTAACCCTCCAAAAATGTTAAAAGACGGTGACGTTGTTACCTGTGAAATCGAAAGGATTGGAACCTTAGTCAATTATGTCAGGGAAGTATAATCATACTTCCCTGGCTGGTATACCAACAACAGTAGAATAGGGTTTTGTGTCCTTCAACACAACTGCATTGGCACCAATTTTGGTGCCTTCTGCTATGTGTACATTCCCCAGCACTTTCGCACCTGCGCCAATAATGACATGATCTCCTACTGTGGGATGTCTCTTGCCCTTATCCTTTCCTGTCCCACCCAGAGTAGAACCATGATACATGAGCACATAATTGCCAATTTCAGCCGTTTCACCTATTACAACACCCATACCATGGTCTATGAACAGTCCTTTTCCTATTTTTGCTCCCGGATGTATCTCAATCCCAGTGATAAACCTGGCAAAATTGGAAATCAGTCTAGAAATAAAGTGTCTTTTTTTGCCATAAAACAAATGTCCCAGACGGTGATAAATGATTGACTTAATATGGGGATAAAGCAAAAAAACTTCTATTCTATTCGTCGCTGCTTGATCATTTTTGATTACAACGTCTATATCTTCTATCAATTCTTTAATGAATTTCATTTTGATTTCCTCATTTATAAATCCCCATGGATAGATATTTTTCTCCTCCATCAGGTGCAATGGTTACTATTTTTTTATTGTTCCCTAATCTTTCTGACATCAGCTTGGATGCCCAGATATTCGCACCGGATGACAATCCAATTATAATGCCTGTTTGTGCTGAAAACTCCAATGTTTCACGTTCTGCATCCTCATAATCTATCTGGATGATATGATCAGTATATTCATACTTGAAAATATCCGTCACAAAACCGGGTCCCATGCCCTGTATCTTATGCGGGCCGGCTTTCCCTCCTGAAAGAACAGGAGATGCAGAAGGTTCTGCTGCAACACATATTATATCTTTATTGTACTCCTTTAGTCTTTTGGATATACCCGTAAATGAGCCGCCTGTTCCCACACCTGAAACAAACACTTCAATATCAGGTATGTCTCGGATGATCTCCAAGGATGTTGTGTTATAGTGTTGTAGCCAATTTGCTTCGTTTGAGAACTGATCGGGCATATAGTATCTGTCATCGCTTTCTGCCATCAACCTTGCCTTTTTTATAGCACCTTTCATGCCTTCTGAGCCTTCTGTGAGGATGAGCTCGGCTCCGTAAGCCTCAATCAGAGTTCTTCTTTCTTGGCTCATAGTTTCCGGCATCACAATTACCACCTTGTAACCTTTTATCCTGCCAATCAGTGCGAGACCAATTCCAGTATTACCACTTGTTGGTTCAATTATTATGCTATCTTCTCTTAATAAACCTTTATTTTCGGCATCCTCAATCATTCCTAAAGCTGCTCTATCCTTTATGCTTCCGCCAAGATTGAATTTTTCCAGCTTCAAGAATATATTCAAATCCTTTAGTCTGTATAATGGTGTATTGCCAATTAAAGTTAATGGATTATCAATTATCATCTTTTTCTCCTGTTTTTCAGCATGTAAATTAGCAAAAAATAAAAACTCCGCCTGTATCAGAGACGAAGTTAATCCGCGGTTCCACTCTTATTGGTAAAAACCCTCTTTTGGGCACTTCCATGCCTAACCCCTATAACGTGGGGAGTACGTCGCTTCCTAATTGATTTCAGAGCGATACTCCAAAGCGCACTTCACACAAAATCCACTGAATATCTTTCACCAATGATATCCTCTCTGATTGCTTATTTTTGTGCTACTCTACTTTTTCACTGTAATCCCTACTAATTCACTTGGATATTATATTAGACCTTTTTTTGTTTTTTGTCAATACTTTATTTTTCGTTTATATCATTTCAAACCAAGCTATACTCGACCAGCAGCTCAGCTATTTGGATGGCATTTGTAGCCGCACCCTTTCTGACTTGATCGCCACAACACCACAAAGACAATGAATTGTCTCTGCTGATGTCTTTTCGGATCCTGCCAACAAAAATCAGATCCTGATCAGATGTATCGAGGGGCATTGGGTACTGGTTTTTATCCAAATCGTCTACCAGTTTCACTCCATTTGCGTTTTTAAGGAGTTCTTTTGCTTTTTCGACAGAGATCTCATCCTTTGTCTCAATTGTAATCGACTCTGAATGGCTCCTGTAAACCGGTACTCTGACACATGTGCAATTTACCCTTAAATCTGGATTATGTAGTATCTTAGCACCTTCATTCTGCATCTTCATCTCTTCTTCTGAATAGCCATTTTCGGTAAAAGATCCTATGTGGGGTATCAGATTAAAGGCAATTTGATGCTGAAATGTTGAGACGACTGCATTGTTCCCTTGCATAATTTGGCTGATCTGGTCATCCAGTTCTCTTATGCCTTCCAACCCAGCACCTGATACAGCTTGATATGTAGATACTGTCATTCTGTCTACTCTGCTGTATTTGTTCAGTTCATTGATTGCGGTCAGTGCTATAATAGTTGAACAATTCGGATTGGCTATAATTCCCTTATGATTTCTGATGTCATTTGGATTTACCTCAGGTATGACCAATGGTACGTCGATATCAAGCCTATAAGCACTGCTGTTATCAATTACCACTGCCCCATGCTCAACCGCTATTGGGCTGAATCTCTTGCTGATGTCATTGCCGACAGCGACCAACAATATATCTAAGCCCTCAAAAGAGTTTTCGGTGACTTCTTCTACTATGTGATCCTTACCTTGCCATTGTATGATTTGACCTGCGCTTTTGGCACTTGCCAGTAGTTTTAATTGTGTAACCTGGAAGTTTCTTTCTTCCAAGACTTTAAGCATCTCTTCGCCAACTGCTCCGGTAGCCCCCAGAACTCCTAAATTTATACGTTTCATCTGCTCCTCCAATATGTTAATTTTCCCTAATTCAAGAGCTATTATAACATGATTGCAAGAAGAAGCAAACATTTTTTTACTTTGATATACGGACAAATGTTTTCCTAATGAATACACTCATTATCAACAAGGTTCTTGGGTTAAGATGGTGTTAAAAGGCCATCTGAACCTTAGAACCCGTTATCCAGGGACTCTACAGTGCTTATCTCCCACTTATAGAATTGGGAGTCTCAGCACTGTTAGTTATCGGAAATATCCCTAACTATCTTCCAAATACCTTTTTCCTTAATGACACGCCACTCTGCATCAGTAGCCTCAATGTCTGATGGTTCGTTATTTACAGTGTTTCTGTATATATAATTTACCGATACCAATGCCTCAGATTCCGAAACTATTGTGTGACTATTAACATCATAATCAATCAACTCCATGTTGTTGCTTGTCATTTGATTGTAAAATTCATCAAAATCATCTGATCTGTCAGCTAATGGTGTCAGCAAAAACATTCTGCTGTATATTTCATTTCTTTCACTTCTAAAGTATTGCAGCATAGCATCTGAAGGTGTCCTCCCGTTGAGATCCTTTTCGCCCGTGTCCAGTGGGTAACTGGTCGCCTTTTCCTTTTCAGTAGGCAAGTATGCTCTTGGATCATAAACGTTTGATGGATTCCATATCATATAGCCGTCAATGCCTAATTCCTTGGCAGCAATAATCTGTTGACGAACCTCGTTGTATCCATAATAGATGTATCCTTGCACCCAGGTTGCTGTGAAATCTTGAAGCCATGGTCTAATATCCGCAGGATTGGCAATGGCTGCATTCTTTTCTATAGCCTCCATCATCGAACCTCTTATAACGCCGTAGGGATGGGCATCCGGTACTTCAAATCCATACCAATTGGCTCCGTAGTGACTAGGATACACCATGGGACAAATGACGTCGGTGTAAGGTGAAATCTCAAGCCATGTTTGTCCTATATCTTCAGGTCTGTCCGCCCATGTTCTTGTTATAATGCCGAAGACATCAGCAGCTGTTGTAACACCATATTCCTTCAATACCTCTTGAGAGTATTTCAGAAATTCGCCAATAGCGGCATCTTTTGCTTTCCCGTCTCTACCTGGAAAAGTGGTAATGGCATTGTAAGCAACTGCATTATCAGGAAATCTTACATAATCGAATTGAATTTCTTTGAATCCCATCAAAGCTGCCTCTTTGGCTATGGCTATATTGTAATCCCATACGTATTTATCAAAGGGATTGACCCATGGTGTCCCGCTGTAATCATGCCAAACGCCTCCACTGCTAAGCTGTATAGAATGCTCCGGGCTTGCGTAAGCAAAATTCATGTCTTTAAAGGCAACAATCCTTGCTATGGGATAAATATCATATTCTTCTAATACAGCCATCAGTTCTCCAACATCTTTGATCCTTGCATATCTGTCGGCTTCAACTTCCTTAACCAATTCTATTGAGCTTTCGTAAGTCAACAGACCGCTGTCATCCTTTACATCAATAACAACCGAATTGATCTCAGTCGCTGCAGCGATACCGATTACTTTTTCAAATGTATTCAAATCTCCCAGACGTGAGCTCAACCTGTTGATTGTGGCCGTATCATTAATTTTTAGAGCGTCAATATAGTCTATATATATTTGAACCTTTTCTCTGTCCACTGGTCTACCGGCTGTACTGCCAGTCACGAACAAAGCTTTTGCTGTAAATCTTATGGCTTCTCCTTCTTCACCAATAGCCGGCAATGGGACATAAAACTCTCCCAGTTCTTCTTTTCTGATTAATTCCAAGGCTTCACGTTCTTTCAATGCCTTTTCCAGCTCGATACGAGTTTTCTCTTCTTCAGATAATTCCGGTTCGGTTGGGGTGGTTGGTTCTTCAGTTATGGTTGTTTCTGTGGGGTCTTCTATGTCTGTAGTTTGGTCATCATTAAAAGAGCAGGATGACAGTATCAGCACCACAGATAGTAAAAACACTAATGTTAAAAACCTTTTCTTCATAAAATACTCCTTAGGTTTGAAATTATTATATTGATTATAACATAACGGCTTTCAGTTT
>JAHRFV010000040.1 GCA_019084435.1 Dethiosulfatibacter sp. | reverse complement strand
TTTGAATTTTTTAAACATTCCTGCAGGTGCTATGGTAGGCTCTATTCTTGGTGCAGCAATATCACAGATGATCACCAAGACTGATTTGCAGATTCCTTTATATTTAAAACGCGTAATACGTGTAGCAATGGGGTGCTATATAGGACTTGGAATCACTCTTGCAGGTGTTAAACAATTGGGAGATATTGGCTTGGCGGCTATCATCGTAACAATAGGGGTAATCTCGATGTCACTGTTGATTACTTTCTTGTTGTATAAATTATGCCATTGGGAGCTGCATGAGGCTTATCTAAGCTCTCTTCCGGCAGGATTATCGGAAATTGGTATGACAGCGGACGAGTTTGATGTCGATATCATCAAAGTGACGACAATTCACTTGATGCGACTTATCACAATAGTTGTTGTTATGCCAATAATTGTCAAAATTTTGCAGTATCTAGGATAGGGAAGAGGTTAATTATGGATAAAAAAACAGTTTGTTACATATCGAGAAGTGAGGTTACAGCCAGACACATTGAAGCTCAATTAACAGAATTTTTGGGAGAGTATATTAATGTTCATGTTTGGATACTAGAGCATGAAGAAAGATTGCCCTATCCAACATGTGACATTTACATAGCTGGGAGCAAGACCGTATATGATAAAGTGAAACATCAGCTCCCTTCTAAAGGCCTTATCATAACAGCGTCTCGGACATTAGGTATAGACAATCTTGATAAACTGTTTCAAATACCACAGGGTTCACAGGTTATAGTTGTTGGGTATTGGGAGGAAGTTGCTGTTACAACCATCAATTTACTTAAAGAATACGGATTTGATTACTTTAAGATGATACCCTATTATCTGAATTGCGGGCTTGAATTGCCAGAAGGTATAGATACAGCTATTTCTCCAGGTGTCAACTATGTTGTACCAAATAACATCAAAAACATTGTGAATATTGGTGCACGGGGATTAGAGTTATCCACCTTCGTCGAATTGGTGGAATATATGAATTTGCCCAGAGAGATAATCAATGGTATTTCGCACAATTATGTAGAGGAAATTTTGAATTTAGGGCTCAAACATTATAAGACTGCTTGTAAAAATGAAGAATTGAAAAAGAATCTTGAGGTTATTCTCAATACAGTTGATGAAGCTATTGTTTCTGTTGATAAAAACAACAAAATTGTAGTTTTCAACCACGTAGCGGAAGATTTGCTAGGTGTCAATTACATTCAAGTGACTAATAGAGATGTAAGTGAAATTCTTCCACAGGTTGATTTTTCATATTGTCTTCAAACAGGTGAAAGTATTGTCAATGAGATAAGATATATAAATGGAAACTATTTCGTTTTAAGTACTAATCCCATTTTCGACGAGGATAATGAAATTTCGGGTATTGTATCTATATTTCGTCCAGTAAGAGAAGTCAAGGAACTGGAGGCTAAAGTCAGAAGAGAACTAAAATCGAAAGGGAATTTAGCCAATTATACGTTTGGTCATATAGTGGGTGAATCAGCAGAAATTGTAAAGGCTGTTAATATGGCTAAAAAGTTTGCTAAAACTAATCTAACCATTCTTCTGGAAGGAGAAAGTGGTACAGGTAAAGAGATTTTTGCACAAGCAATACACAATTACTCTGAACGAAACAACAACCCATTTGTAGCAATAAATTTTGCAGCACTTCCTGATTCACTCGTAGAAAGTGAATTGTTTGGGTACGAAGGAGGGGCATTTACAGGTGCAAAAAAGGAAGGAAAAGCGGGCTTGTTTGAAGAAGCGCATATGGGTACAATTTTTCTTGATGAAATCGGTGACGCTTCACTTGAGGTTCAAAAAAGTCTTTTGAGGGTACTTGAAGAGCACAAGGTTCGTCGAGTCGGGGGTAATACACTTACGCCTGTTGATGTAAGAGTTATTGCAGCTACAAACCAGAATCTTGAGTCATTGATGAAAACGGGAATGTTTAGAGGCGATTTATTTTATAGATTATGCACTTTGCCTATCATAGTACCAGAATTAAGATCAAGAGGTAATGACATATTAATACTCATTGATTACTTTTCACATAAGCTATATAACAGAAATTTAATATTGGAGAACCCGTTAAAAGACTTTTTTTTGAGCTACTTATGGCCAGGTAATATAAGAGAGTTGGAAAATGTTGTCAAATATCTATGTAGTATGGTTGAAATAGATAATACGGTAACTATCAGGCACCTTCCTTTGTATATGATGCGCAGTGAGGAAAAAAAACCAGAAGTTAAAAATGAAATATCAAATTCACAATCAGGATATACTATGTTTGATGAAGTCATTCAGAACTTTGAAAAACAGCAAATACTGAAACCAATAGTTATGATATTGGCTGAAATCCACAATGCTGGTGTTTTGAATAATGGAATAGGAAGACAGGCATTGATGAAGAAACTTAAAAATTCTGACATTGGATTTGCAGATCATAAAATCAAGAAGTGGTTAAAAACTCTGGCAGATCTTGGATATGTTGACATTGGAAAAACTAAACAGGGAAGTAGAATAAGTAAAAAGGGTGAGGGGTTTCTAATTTATGTCAATAAGGAATTGTTTTAGTATTCTTCGAAATTTTAATAAATGAATTAATTTAGCTTCATAATTTCTCTTTTTTAGGCCATATATGGAACATATATGGCCTATTTTACGCCTATATACAACCTAAATAAAATCAAAATTGAGAAATTAAGCCTAATTGATAAAAATTAGTCATACTTATCTAGAATTTATGCGTATTTAGTGCTAATCTAGGAGAATCTTCTTTTAAGTAAAGTGTCAATATCGATGAATCGAGCTGATAAGTGTTCAGAAATCAATGATTCGTTAAAAACGAGAAAAAATAGTTAAAATATTTTTAGTGTAGTATTCACTTTTGGCACACTCCTTGCTGTATTAATAGCAAAGTAAACGTTTTCAACTTAAGGAGGAATTATTTTATGGCAAATTATCGTTTCGGGGTTCTCAAAGGTGATGACATCGGGTTGGAGATTGTTCCAGTTGCAGTACAGGTGATTAAGACAGCTGTTGAAAAATATAGTGATATCACTATAGACTGGATTGACTTACCTATCGGATATCCATCGTATTTATCAACTGGTGAAACCCTACCGGAGGAAACACTAAAAACACTTTACAGTCTAGACGGATGGATATTAGGGCCTATAGGACACATGGCCTATCCAAAGGACGATCCAAAAGCAATCAATCCTCATCCTATTCTAAGAAGAGATTTTGACTTGGTAAGCAATATAAGGCCAGCAAAGTCCTATCCTAGCATACAAAGTATCCATCAAAATGTGGATATTGTGATTGTCAGAGAAAATAATGAAGGATTTCAACCAGATAGAAATATGCATAAAGGCAAAGGTGAATTTATGCCTACGCCTGATATTGCAATGTCTGTAAGGGTAATTACTAAACGCAATTCTGAAATGGTTTGCAGAGTAGCTATGGATTTAGCCAGACAAAGAAATGGCAAGAAAAAGGTTACTGCAATCCATAAAAATACTGTTTTCAAATTAGGATGTGGTTTGTTTGTAGATACATGCAGAGGAGTTTCTGAAGAGTATCCTGATATTACATTTGATACTGCAGTCGTCGATACTTTTGCTATGCAAATGGTCATGAATCCTCAGAAATACGATGTAGTCGTCACAACCAATATGTTTGGAGATATCTTATCTGATGAAGCTGCTGGTCTTGTCGGTGGACTAGGTATGGCTCCTGGACTATGTGTAGGACCCGACTATGTTATGGCTCAAGCAACTCATGGCTCCGCCCCCGATATATCAGGCAAAAATATTGCTAATCCATATGCAATGGTTATGTCTGCTCAGATGATGCTGTCGTGGGTTGGAAATAAAAAGAATGATGAATCAGCAATAAAGGCAGCTGAAAATGTTCAAACAGGGATAGAAAAAGTGCTGAATGAAAAGCTATATGTGACTCCCGATCTTGGAGGTACAGCATCTACTGATGAAATGGGAAAAGCAATCTGCGAAGCTATCCGAAATATTTAAAAGCAGCAGAGGATTATAAAACAGATAATTTTATGAAAGGAGGGATTAAGATGGGTATGCCACATCTATGGGAACCTCTATTATTTGCCATGGTTTTACCGTGTCCATTCCTGTCTTTCTAGACAAGATTTTCTCAGTTATAGTCATACCCATCTTAATCCCTCCTTTCATCAACAGGGTTCTTGCGTTCAGATGGTGTTTGAAACACAACCTGAACCTTAGAGACCGTTATCCAGGTACTCTACAGTGCTTATCTCCCACTTATAGAAGTGGGAGTCTTAGCACTGTTAGTCATCGGATAAAATTATCTGTTCTATAATGATCTGCTGCCTTTAAATATTTTGAATAGCTTCGCAGATAGCTTTTCCCATTTCATCGGTAGATGCTGTGCCTCCAAGATCAGGAGTAACAAATACTTTTTCGTTCAGTACTTTTTCTATGCCTATTTTAATATTCTC
>JAHRFV010000291.1 GCA_019084435.1 Dethiosulfatibacter sp. | reverse complement strand
TGTTGACTTTGAACGATCTTAATGATATTTTTGATAATAACACTTGGAGGTACTAATTATGCGCTATATAGATTTGAGAAGCGATACTGTGACTATACCAACACCTGATATGAGATATGCAATGTCAATTGCTGAAGTAGGTGATGATGTTTACGGTGATGATAATACTGTAAATCGATTAGAGTTATTGGCTGCTGCAATGACAGGAAAGGAAGCAGCCCTGTTTGTTCCCTCTGGAACAATGGGAAACCAAATAGCCATTATGACGCATACCAACCGTGGAGATGAAATAATTGCCGGCGTCAACTCACATATAGTCCATTATGAAGCAGGCGCACCAGCCATTCTTTCCGGAGTCAATTATGCTTTGGTTAACAATTCTGACAACAGAATATATGCTGACGATGTTGAGCGCTTAATAAGACCAGATAACGTTCATTTTCCAAGAACATCTCTTCTGTGTCTAGAAAACGCTTTAACAGATGGTAGTGTCGTGCCACTAGATGTCATGCGAAACAGTTATGCAATGGCTAAAAAACATAATGTTCCAACTCACCTTGACGGGGCTAGACTGTTTAATGCCGCAGCCTCTCTTGGAGTCGATGCCAAAGAAATAGCAGACTGTTCTGATTCTGTTATGTTTTGTATTTCTAAAGGGCTATGTTCCCCTATCGGTTCCTTACTATGCGGTTCTTCCGAGTTCATAAAAAGAGCACGATATAATCGAAAAATCTTAGGCGGTGGCATGCGTCAGGCTGGAATACTAGCCGCATGTGGCATCATATCGCTGGAAAAAATGGTTTCAAGACTGCATGAAGATCATGATAACGCCATATATCTGGCAAATAAGTTGAATGAACTAGACGAAATCAGCGTCAATCTTGATAAGGTTCAAATCAATATGGTTTTTTTCAAGATTGAGATACCGTCTTTTGATTCCAATCATTTTGTATCTTACATGTATGATAAAGGGGTTAAGATGACTGGCATACGTGTTAATGAATTCAGGTTTGTCACAAACAATGATGTCGGCAAGCAAGATATTGATTACGTTATATCTGCTATAAAAAAATATGTTGAAGAATAGAATTTACAGGGGGTTTTAATATGCAATACTCAACAGGCGCTATACTATTTGCCTTTGGTTTGACCCTATTTGCCGGATTATCAACAGGTATAGGAAGCGCATTGGCTTTTTACACCAAACAGACCAATAAGAAGTTCCTTTCTGGTGCACTGGGTTTTTCTGCAGGGGTTATGATTTATGTATCATTCATTGAGATATTTCCTAAAGCTAAAGAGTCACTTCAGGCTGTATTGGGCGAGTCACAAGGACTTTGGGCAACTTCCATCGCTTTTTTTGGTGGCATCGCACTAATAGCTTTAATAGATAAGTTTGTCCCAAGCTATGAAAATCCTCATGAGATTCACGACTTAACAGATGTTAAGGAATTGAAGGATCTGGTTGAAACGGAAGGGTATGAGCTTCCGAAAAAAACAAGCAATGAGGATAAAGAATTAATGCGCATGGGTCTTTTTTCAGCCTTGGCAATCGCTATTCACAATTTCCCTGAAGGTATGGCGACTTTTATGTCCGCTCTTGAAGATCCAGCTCTTGGAATCAGTATTGCTATAGCTATAGCAATCCACAATATTCCTGAAGGCATCGCTGTGTCGGTTCCAATTTACTTCGCTACTGGTGACAAGAAAAAAGCTTTTAAATACTCTTTTCTTTCAGGTCTATCTGAACCTTTGGGTGCTATCGTAGCGTATTTCGTACTCATGCGATATAGCAGCGATTTGTTGTTTGGGATTGTATTTGCAGGGGTTGCTGGAATTATGGTTTATATCTCTTTGGATGAATTGCTTCCAACTGCAGAAAAATATGGAGAGCATCATATAGCCATATATGGTCTGATTGCCGGTATGGCTGTTATGGCTTTCAGTTTGGTGATGCTCGCCTAGGAATGTCGCATTCTATACATTGAAACGCTTGAACAGTTATGTTCAAGCGTTTTTTTACTGATCTGAGTAATTCTTATATCCGATTGCTGGAGTTCAAAACACTTTTTATTTTATGTTTTACCATGTTTTTTATCGCTTCTCTTGCTGGACTCAAGTATTTTCTCGGATCAAAATCCTCTGGGTTATTAGCCATGTATTCCCTGATTGATGCAGTCATGGCAAGACGAAGATCTGTATCAATATTTATTTTGCAGATACCCATCGTAGTGGTTCTGAAAAGCATCTCTTCTGGAACGCCTTGAGCACCCTTTATTTCACCACCAAATTGGTTGCATTTTGCAACAAATTCCGGTAAAACTGTAGAAGCACCATGTAAAACCAGTGGGAACCCCGGAAGCAACTTGGCAATTGTCTCTAAACGAGCAAAGTCCAAGCTTGGATCTCCTTTGAACTTATAAGCGCCGTGGCTGGTGCCAATAGCGATAGCTAGAGAATCGCAGCCTGTTTTATGAACAAATTCTGCAGCCTGGTCTGGATCTGTATAGCTAGAATCCTTAGAGCTAACTTTTACATCATCCTCAACCCCAGCCAGTCGTCCCAGTTCAGCCTCTACTACTACACCCTTTGCGTGGGCATACTCGACTACTTTTTTTGTCAAGGCTATGTTCTCTTCAAAAGGGAATTTTGAGCCATCTATCATAACAGAGGTGAAACCACCATCGATGCATGATTTCGCAATCTCAAAATCTTCACCATGATCCAGATGAAGGCAAATAGGTAAGTCAGTGTCCTCTAGAGCAGCCTCCACCAATTTCATCAAATAAACGTGCTTCGCATATTTTCTTGCACCTGCGGAAACCTGGAGAATTAGGGGTGATTGTTCTTCCTTTGCTGCTTCAACAATACCCTGAATGATTTCCATATTATTGACATTAAACGCACCAATGGCATATTTACCATAAGCTTTATTGAAAAGTTCTGCTGATGTTACTAACGGCATTATAATTACCTCCCATTTTTATTTATTTTTGTTATTCTTTATTCAGTAATTTTGGCACTTGAGGAGCTCTTAGCCATGAAGGCTGTGGTAGTCCTGAGCCTAAAAGTGGTCTGACGTAAAATTTGAACTCATCTGTTACATCGTTCCCCGCCTTGTTTATGAATTCATCAGGCATTGTTTTTGTTTTGCCGGCAATCTGATCAAATAACTCAAGACGATAATCAACTGAGTAATTCCCGGTCCTTTTAATTGCTATCGAACCATCGACATCATTCCACATCGCTATCTGTACAGCGCGCTCACCAACCTCACGAGCCTCATGCTGATCCACATCAGACACACAACCGAAGAAAGACCTCTGCAGATAGCCAAATGTATCGCTGCGAACACGTGAAAGCTTGAGTTTATCCTTTATCTCAGCTGATAGCAAATCCCCCAAGGCACCTGTTCCGGACAGCAATATGTTACCGTGAGCATCCTTCTCTACTTCCTTCCCGAGTTTGGTGACTATCGGTGTTCCGTATTCATCTGTTATACCCTCTGAAACAGCTACTACACACATGCCATGTCTGTCATGGACCGACTTGACATCTGAAAGAAACTGATCCATGATGAATTTTCTTTCAGGCAGATAAATCAGATGGGGTCCATCGGCATCATATTTTTTTGCAATCGCAGAAGATGCGGTCAAAAAACCTGCATGGCGACCCATAACAACACCAATGTATGCACCTTTTAAAGCCCTGACATCGAGATTAACACCCATAAATGCCTGAGTGACAAATCTAGCTGCAGATCCAAACCCTGGTGTATGATCATTAAGCATCAAATCGTTGTCTATGGTTTTAGGCACGTGAATCACTCTTAGTTCATAATTTGCATTTTTAGCTTCTTCATTGACAATTCGCGCAGTGTCTGAAGAATCATTCCCTCCAATATAGAAAAAATACCTGATCTCGTGGGCGCGCAACACACGAAATATCTCCTTGCAATACTCACTGTCAGGCTTGACTCTTGTGGACATCAAAGCCGACGCTGGTGTTAAAGCTACCTGTTCCAGATTATGTGAGGTTTCTTGTGTAAGGTCCAGGAACTCTTCGTTGATGATTCCCTCCACACCATGCATGGCCCCATATACCCTTTCAACCTGGGTATACTTTCTGGACTCCATCACGATTCCAACCAGTGTCTGATTGATAACAGCAGTAGGACCGCCACTTTGAGCAATTAAAACCTTTCCTTTTAGTCCCATATCTACCCTCCAAATAATAACGACATGTCTATATAAGTAAACTAATATTTTATAATTATATCAAATTATACCTCAACTCACAAGCACACAGCAAACAACACAAAGGGACGTTTTTTTATGACATCATCAAGTTTATCCATTGTGGATGTAGTTAATATTTGCTTTTGCTGCCAATGAAAGCTGGTCTTTCCGTTCAATTCTGTATAGACGATTTTCCTTGACGAACCTGGAGCCTGTCTGTTTGAAATTGAATGAAACTCCTTTGCCAATACACTGTCTTCTAATGTCAAGAACCCAATCATATTGACATATTCTAGCTTCAGAACCTGATTCTCCCCCTACTGTCACCTCTTCAATTGACTCATCAAGCCAATTTGAAATATCAATTCTGCCAAGAAGTGGCTCGCAGATCACTGTCTTATGCCTGATCGGCAATTCCAATAGAATTGGCATCCTATAATCTGCCATTTCCTGATTTTCACAAGTGACACAGATTGTTACATTTTCGTACCCTTCATTCCAATCTTCTGGAAGATTCACGTTAAATCGTTCGATTCTTTTTGTGATGATATAAAAATCGAGATCGGTTCTAAAACGCATTATTTTCCAGGCTTCAATACGCCAGTCATCAGCTTCTTCAATAAAAAAATCAGAGCTGAGGCATGTATAGATTGTCTCATCGGACTTCAACTTATACTCTCCATTTCTTGATTTTTTTAGAGGCAAATCAAAGTTCCCCGTCTTTGCAATAACAGATGAATCTCTATTGAATCGTGCATCCATCCTAAAGACATAACAGTTTTTACAACCCGTACTTATTTTTTGGCATCCATGCCATGGATTCCATAATGTCATAATTATCATCCTTGTTTAGATTTGTTTAAAAGACAATTTTGCGTTTTAATTATACCACGAATCTAATTTTCTGTAATCGAAAAAAGAGCAACTAATCCATGAAAGTGATATAATTAAGTCGATAAATAACCAAGGAGGAAGTGAAATGAAAAAGCTTTTAATCCTAACATTAATTGTACTTATAATTGGATTACAACCTATACCAGCATTTTCAGAGGAGATATTACCGAATGATTCCATCGCCTTGCATATAGGAAGTCCGCTGGTTTTAGTCGGTGATACCATGAAGTCTCTCGATTCGGATAATCCTGATGTAGTGCCGGTTATCCATAAGGACAGAACTCTAGTACCCTTAAGAGCTATCAGCGAACATTTCGGAGCAGAGGTATCATACAACGAGACAGCTCGCGAGGCATCCATTTCATTCAATGGTAGGACATTTGTTTTTCCAATAGACAAAAATTACTATACTATAATGGAATCCGGCATGATCGAAAAAACAGTGACTTTCGACACGGAATCCCTAATCATACAGGATCGCACTATGGTACCCTTAAGAATAATTTGTGAAGATGTGCTCGAAAAAGTTGTGGGATATGATTCAAAGGTTATAACAGTGAGTGCACAAGCAATTGTTCTTGAAACTGTCATGGTTGATGAAATCAAAACTAAAATCGGACAGGCAATCAAGATCAGCTCAATGATGGAACTGAACAAAATCATGTCTGGAATGACCCTTTATGCAACAGAAAGGGATTCTAAGAACGAGTCACTTGCACCGACCGCTGGAGACGACTATTCCTCGACAAATGAACAGGTTGCGGGTGTAAACGAGGCTGATATCATCAAGACTGATGGGAAGTATATCTACGTGGCATTGGGAAAATCGATTAAAATCTATCTGGCGAACAATGGCAACCCGATACTGACTGATGAAATTGAAATGTCAGTGGACCCCGATACCGGTCAATACATCCAGCTAACAGAGATGTATACGGAAGGTGACAGATTGGTGATTTTAGGTGCACGCAACACCTTTTATGATTGGATTAGACCTATTCCAGAGCCTATGGAAAGCACCGAGAGATCAATTATGCCATATAGGGAAAATATGAGCTACACCTATTGTGGTGTCTACTCTATTGACGAAAACGGAAAGAGCCACTTAATCAAGGAACTGGAGATTGAAGGATCCCTGTTATCGAGTCGAAAAATAGACAATGTGGTATATCTTGTCACCAATAAATACTTGTACTACAACGCTAATTCGGACAATTTCATACCAACTTTCAGAGATAGCACACAAAATAACGAGTACAAACAGATTCCAATAGACAAAATCATGTATTATCCAAATAGATTATCATCTAACTACTTGATTGTATCAGCAATCGACATCTCAGATGACAAGGAACCAGCAAGCATCAATGCTTTTCTCGGAAGCGGTAATCTGGTTTACATGAGTAATGATGCCTTATACGTGGCTGGCAATGATATCTACACTATATGGGGAACCATAACCAATGTCAGCAAATTCAACGTGGTTGGAACTAAAATCGGTTTTGCGGGCGGTGGAATGGTAGATGGTTCAATCCTTAATCAATTCTCCATGGATGAGTTTGAAGGCAACCTCAGAGTCGCCACGACAAACTGGTTACAGGACAGCAAAAACGCAGTCTATATTCTAGATGGAAGCTTGAATCAGATAGGAAGTATTGAGAACATTGCACCGACTGAGAGAATCTACTCCACTCGTTTTATGGGAGACAAAGGCTACATCGTAACATTCAGGCAGATAGATCCTTTGTTTGTCTTGGATTTGAGTGACCCCACTTCGCCTGAAATAACTGGAGAACTGAAAGTTCCTGGTTTTTCCAACTACCTGCATCCTATAAGTCAAAATGTCCTTCTTGGCATCGGACAAAATGTCGATGAAAAAACTGGAACCCAGTTAGGCATTAAGCTGTCGTTGTTTGATGTTTCGGATCAGGGAAAACCGAGAGAGATAAGCAATCTTGTCCTCGGAAGCAGTGGAAGCTTTGCTGAGGTTTTAAACAATCACAAGGCATTGATGCTTCATCCGGATAGGAATATGATTGCTTTTGATGCAAGCCTTAGCAATATAAGCGGTGACTATCAGAAATCTTACTTCTATGGCGCTATGATCATCGAAGCGAGAGAAGATGGCACTTTAAAAGTATTACAGCAGATTTCAAATGAAGGTCTTTACGGATCCCATGTCAAACGTGTTATCTATATTGGAGACATACTATACTATGTCCTTGATGACAATATACGGGCTTTTAATATAGACACCTTTAAAGAGATACGATAATCACAAGACAAGCAATATGATCATGAAAAAAGCCACATAGGTTGACCCTAACAACGGTTAACTTGTGTGGCTTTTCATTTATTAATCTATTTAATTTTAGACTGTTTGGTCGCCATTACCGTTCCTTCTCCCTCGACCACTACTTCACCTCTTTGGTTGACTATTGTAGTTTTAAGATAGGCGATTTTTTTCTCTTTGATGATTCTAACAACCTCTCCACTTGCGGTGATGGTGTCTCCTATTTTTACAGGCGCAACGAATTTGAGTGTCTGCCCAAGATATATGGCATCTGCTCCAGGTATGCACATGCCAACTATTGTTGACAGAAACGATGCTGTCAGCATTCCATGAGCAATCCTTTCTCCAAATCTTGTTTGCTTTGCATACTCGGCATTGACATGGACAGGATTGAAATCCGCTATCAGCCCTGCAAATGTGTTGATGTCGGATTCGGTTATTGTTTTGCTGATGCTAGCCTTTTGTCCTATAAATGCTAACTTCTCATATTTTTCCTACTCAACATAAGAACGCCATCAGCGATTACTCAAAATAGGTAGTGTTGAACCTTCTGTTAACTTTCAAGAAATGCCAATACCTCAGCTCTGGTTTTAGAACTGCGAGCTATTGCAT
>JAHRFV010000236.1 GCA_019084435.1 Dethiosulfatibacter sp. | reverse complement strand
TCCATGATGCCGCAATGGAAAGTCTACCATGGCGATATCTCACTATCAATAGGCTTTCGCGGCATAAACCGCTCGATTAGGCTGGATGATTGACCACAAAATGATACCCGAGGAATTTACACACTAATATGGACTTGACTTTTCTTTGTTTTTTTATATCTTGAAACTCATTTACTTCGGTATAATAAGTTAAGCACTGTGGATTTGTACCTGTTTTTGTACAGCCTTGACTGTTATAAGGAGACTCAGACCACAGTTTTTCGTCTTCAATGGTAATCAGTTAGTTAACGCTTTGACGTTTCATTTTCGAGATTACACGGTCGAATTTCTTGTGGAAAACAACAGTGCTACAATCCCATTTTCTAAGGAGGTATTTCCATGTACTTTGTCGGTATCGATGTTTCAAAGTACAAGCATGACTGCTTTATTCTCAATGATTTAGGTGAAGTTGTTGTCAGTCATCTTGTGATTGCCAATTCTCAGACCGGTTTCTCTGTTCTTCTCTCCACACTTCGCAAACAATTTTAAAAATCATATTCTTAAGTTGCAGTCAATGTGTTGGCTATATAAGTGAAATGTGGTAAGATATAAGAAATTTCTCATTATGACAATTATTTCGCATATTGAGAATTAAGTTGCGTTTCAATCATTTGAAACCATTGCAAAACTCCTCATTCTGTTGGCATAGAAATTGCACTATGTAAAATACATGTGTTTACCAGTCGCGATTGTTTAAATGAATGCAAATCATTGAGGAGGTTTAATCATGAATAAAGTAGTTGCAGCACAGAACCAACAAACAGAGGAAACAATTACCAAAAAAGATTATATGAAGTTTCTTTTACCATCGGCAATAGGAGTTTTCTTGTTTCTATTTCCTATTGTAAGAGATGGTGCCGTAAATATTCCTTTAGGGTATTTAATCAATTCATTTAAGACTCTATTCAAACCTTTTGGAATGCAGTTAATATATATCGTTGTCATTTTATCAGCCTTGATTACATTAGCTCACAAAATTTTCAAATTTGATGGTATTAGAAAAAGTTCGTTTTGGTCTGCTATTTTTGAAGTAGGTCCCATTAGTTTCGCAATTCGAATGTTAGCAGCCATATTTACTGCTATTCTAATTTTAGAACCAGAGGGCTCATTATTTGCCATGGTGGCAAATGGTAACACAGGTTTCTTGGCGATGGACTTAATGTTCACAATATTCGTAACGTTTTTTATTACCTGTTACACAATTCCGTTGATTTCGGACTATGGTATTATGAATTTTACAGGAACCATCTTTAGAGGCTTGACATATCCTTTATTCAAACTTCCAGGACGTTCAACTGTTGACTTGGTAACATCTTGGATTGGCGGAAACAGCACAGGTATATTAATTACAATTCGTCAATACATTAGCGGTCATTATAATGCCAGAGAAGCTGTTGTAATTTCAACCATGTTTTCAGTGGTATCGCTGCCATTTTGTTTAGTAATCGCTAACACTTTGAACGTAGGCGATAAATTTATGATCTTTTATGGGATTTTAACCCTTGTTGGAATCATTTCAACCATCATAATGGTTCGCATACCGCCTCTTTCAACATTTGATGATTCAACATATAACAACATTCAGTACAAAACTGATGAAATTGCACCTGTTGGTCTCAATAAATATGCATGGGCTCTTAAGCGTTCAGTTGTTATAGCAAGAGATGGTGGGAGTGTCAAAGATGTATTGATTTCTGGAACCAAGTCTTATGTAGATTTGTTTTTATCATTAGCACCTTCAGTTATGACTATCGCTATAGTATCATTAGTGCTTTCGGAATATACACCTATATTCTCGTGGATTTCATACCCAATGGGTTTCTACTTACAACTCTTAGGTGTTCCCGAAGCTTTTGAAGCAGCTCCTGCAACAATAATTGGCTTTGCAGATATGTTTTTACCGGCCATTGTCGGTAGTGCTATTGTTTCAGCAAAAACGCGTTTTATCATAGGAGTTCTATCTCTTGTTCAAATCGTTTATCTGTCAGAAATGGGAGCAGTTCTCATTGGCTCTAGAATTCCTGTGAACTTTAAGCATTTGGCCATCTTATTTATAGAAAAAACGTTAATTGCTCTTCCGTTGATTGTTTTATTTACTAACGTTTTTGGCGTTTATTAAGACTGGCGAGGAGGCTGAAAAAATGACTAAAATTACAGTAATTGGAGCAGGAAATGGGGGCGTAACGGCTGCTTATCATTTTTCGAAATTAGGACATCAGGTTTGCTTATATGACCAACCGGATTTTGCAACCCATTTGAAAGCAATTGATACAAATAATGGAATAAAAGCACTTGAAAACTACAACGATGTATCTTTATTATTATCAGGATTTGAGAAGGTGGATTGTATTACAACCGATATGGAAACAGCGGTAAAGTATTCTGATTTGCTCGTCATGATAGTGCCTTCATTTGCTCAGGAAGAGCTGTTTGAAAAAATGCTACCTTTTTTAAGAGATGAACATATTTTGTTTTCATTGCCAGGGAATTATGGAAGCCTGGTGATGAAAAATATGGTTAATAAACTTGGACATCATGATTTAAAAATGACATTTGTAGATGCAATGACAATCCCTTGGGCGTGCAGACTAGTAGAGCCTGGTGTGGTAAGCATTATGGGGATTAAAGAATTTATCTATGCAGGAGTTTTGCCAAAATCAAGGACAACGGATACCTTAAAACGAATAAACGACTTTTTTCCGATTGCGGTAAGGGATCTTGATAATGTTATCGAAGCTGGACTCGAAAATATCAATTTTGGTGGACATCCATTAATCACTACTTTGAATATGGGCCTGCTTGAAAATTTTAAAGGTCAATTCAACTTTTATTCAGACTGTGTTTCACCTTCGACTGATCGTGCCTCTGAAAAAATGGAAAAAGAGCGCTTGATGATTGGGAATGAATTAGGTATACATCTTCAAACTGAGTTAGATATGATGAATGCGCTCTACAAGAGTGATGCTAAATCAGTGTATGAATTTAATAAAACTTCGGTGACCCACGGAAAAATTCATTCAGCACCTGATTCGGCACAAAGCAGGTATATCACAGAAGATGTTCCGAATATTTTGGTTCCCTGTTATGAATTTGCAAAGCTTCTCAAACTGGAAGTACCTATAATTGAATCATGCATCCGAATTGCTTCTGCATACAATGAGATTGATTATTTCGAAAATGGTCGTACATTGGAGAAGATGGGCCTTAGAGGTATGAGTAAAGAGGAAATATTAAAATATGTAAATCACTAGAGGTGAAAAAATGGCATCCCTAAGAAAAATCTCAGAGTACATAGCGCAAACTGCACACATCATTGGCGGAGTCCTGGAATTGGACGTGTTGATTGTAGACAACGACCTTTTGATTATTGGAGACAGTGATTTGGCTTCGGTATCACAAGATGAGTGTATACGTACAGATTCTATATTAGCTAGAGTCATGGAAACAAGAGAATACTTAATACTTGTTTCTAAGGATGACAACTTAGGTTGTCTTAAATGTGCCCAACGTGGCAAATGCGTCGTGCAAATGATTATTGGGATACCAGTTTTCTATGAAGGTGAAATTATTGGCAGTATAGGAATAATAGCAAATACCTTAGAAGATAAGGATAAAATGGTCAACCATAAAGAGCACTACTTACGGTTCATTGATAGAATGATTGATCTGATAGTTAATAAGTTAAAAGAAGAACAGGCATTTGAAGAAATTTCATTACTGAAGAAGAGATTGGAAGTGGTCTTGGACTCCATAGATCACTTTCTCATATTGGTTTCAGAAGAGGGGGAAATACTTCAATCGAATTTGAACTTTAAAAATATTTTTGGAAATAATATCCCAACACATCTAAGTGCGTTTTTAGAACCGGAAATCGTAGATCTACTTCTATATAGCCAAGAAGAAATGAAGTACAAAGAAGTTAAAGTCAACAAAAATAAAGATTTCATTTTGAGTTCAAAACCAGTCATTCTCGGTGAAAAAGGCCAAGGAGCGGTTCTAATATTTAGATCGTTAAAAGACATCGCATACGAAATGAATGAGCTCTATACCCATAGCATGGACATTGAGTTAAAAGATTTAATCGGAGACAGCATCGCTATCAAAGAAATCAAAGAACGCATTAAACAATTAGCCACCCATTCGTCTACAGTTTTGATTGATGGAGAAACAGGCACTGGGAAAGAAATAGTGGCTCGGCTTATTCATAACTTGAGTTCAAGGAGCAAAGAACCTTTTGTCGCTATAAACTGTTCGGCAATTCCAGAAGAACTGATTGAGTCAGAACTATTCGGATATGAAGAAGGCGCTTTTTCAGGAGCAAAAAAAGGTGGTAAGATAGGAAAATTCCAGTTAGCCGATGGAGGAACATTGTTTCTAGACGAAATCGGAGAGATGACACTTCATTTACAAGCAAAACTACTTCGGGTACTTCAAGAGCAGCAAGTAACAAAGATTGGCGGTCTATATCACACAAAAGTAGATGTGAGGATACTTGCTGCAACCAATAAAAAACTTGATGAACTAGTTAAACAAGGCAAATTTAGAGATGATTTGTACTACCGCTTGAAAGTAATTCCTATAACTTTACCGCCATTACGGGAAAGGATAGGAGACATCCATCTCCTTTTAGATTACTTCATACACATATATTCAGAAAGAATTCATAAAGAAGTTTTAGGAGTCAGCGATGATGCTTTGAGCATTTTAGTAAAATATCCATGGCCTGGAAACATCAGAGAACTACGGAATGTCATTGAGTTTGCAATTAATATGACCAATACTGAAATGATTACCCTGAACAGTTTACCTGATGATTTACTGAAACCAAAGAACCATGAAGATGATGAGCTGAGCATTGACTTGCATACAAAATGGCTTATTGACAAAGCCCTCATGAAATATGGAAATACTACATTTGGAAAAGAACTGGCAGCAAAGTCTTTAGGTATCTCAGTTGCAACCCTTTATCGAAAATTGAAAGAACAAGGTATATATTGAGAATTCGTTTGAGATAGAATACTTCTCTATTACATCAACAATATTTGTTCAAGTGAATTATAAAATTTTAACGTTTTTAATACATAACTCATATAGAAGATTTCAAATATAATAGTATGTATAAAGTCATTTAGATAATCAGTATATTTTAATAGTATTAACACCAATGACACTTCAATGAGGTGTCATTTTTTTTGGTATGACGGGCATGCCGTCAATCTGTGGTGAAAGTCCACAAGGGGCGTAGTTGCCGACGAACCCCAAAGCGATTTGCAAGTTTCACATTGTGAGATGTGGGAGAGAAGAAGCAATAGCGAAATCGTAGCCTGACGAACAGAAACCTAATACTAAGGCTTGCATGGCGGATAAGCTGACCAAAAGCGGTGAAGTCCAAAAGGCAATCGTAACCCATGCAGGTAAATTAGGCAGGTAGACGAGGAAAGATTGGAGACTTATCCCGTGAGGTCTTGCAGGCAGAGGAATCTGTAGTAACAACGAACTTTGAGAAGTCAGCAGAGGTCATAGTACTTGGAAACAAGGAAGGACTGAACAATTCAAAGTCAAATGGACTTACAAATGTTAATGCATAGGTCCGACGAGAACCATAGTAGCAAAGACGTAACGGAGTGAATGGTTCATAGGAGGTAAGGCTCTTATGCATGAAAGCAAAACAGGAAAAGTCTAGCGGTAATATGTCAAGTCACAAATTTGAATAAATCGACACCAAAAGGATCAAAAAGCAAAAAAAGTCTTACACCTAAACAAGCCTCTGAAAAAACTGCAAATTTTTCACAGGCGTTTATGGCACCTACAATGTAG
>JAHRFV010000139.1 GCA_019084435.1 Dethiosulfatibacter sp. | reverse complement strand
GGAGAGTAGCTCAGCCTGTTTTTTGATTCGACAGAAACCACTGTTGCGCTGTGGCCGGTGACTTTTGCAAGTATCTGATCGATATAACCCAGTTCAAAAGTCTTATTTCCTTTGGTTTTCTGATCCTGCCAAACAAAGGATATCCCTGATGAATCAGCTTGTAGACCATAATATTTCCTGGGTATAAAGCTTTTAATTTCATCTTCTCGTTGCTGTATGATGGAGACTGTTGGTGTCTGGACTCTGCCACAGCTTAATTGAGCATTGTATTTTGTCGTAAGAGCTCTGGTGGCATTGATGCCAACTATCCAATCACTCTCAGCCCTAGCTACAGCTGCCGCATACAGATTTTCATATTCTTTTCCCGGTCGCAGTCGATTGAAGCCGTCCTTCAAAGCCTTAGCCGTCACGGAGGAGACCCATAGACGCTTGACATCCTTTTTGATATTTGATTTTTCGAGAATCCAACGGGCTACTAATTCACCCTCTCGGCCTGCATCGGTGGCGATGATGATTTCATTCACGTCATTTCTGGACATCAGGCTTGTGACGGTTTTATATTGATTGGAGGATTGTTTGATAACCATCAGCTTCATAACCGATGGAATAATAGGCAAATCATCCAGATTCCAGCTGGCATATTGTTTATTATAGGCATCAGGATCAGCAAGTGTGACAAGATGGCCAAAGGCCCATGTTACGATATAATTGCTTCCTTCCATATAGCCGTTTCTTTTTTCTTTACAGCCTAATACTTTGGCAATCTCGTTTCCTACAGACGGTTTTTCTGCTAATACAAGTTTTTTACTCATTTGCTTCCTCATTTCAAGATATATTGTCGATCATCTAAATAGTGATATAATTATATAGCAATTGTGAACAGAATTCAAATGACTTGAATAAGCTAGACTGAAACTAAGGAAGGCTTTGAATAAACCGTAAAAACATGTATAATATAACTGTTATGAAAACAAGTGTTTCAAACAAATAAGTAATAGGCAGGTAAATGATATGAGCAATTTTAAGTTCAGCTTTTTATACGACTATAGCGAAGGCGCACATGCCAAAATTTTAGAAGCGTTATCAACAACAAACCTTGTTCAGCAAAACGGATATGGTGAAGATCAATATTGTGATGAAGCTAGATCCTTAATTAAGAAAGCGATCAATAATGATGACGCTGATGTCCATTTCGTCTCAGGCGGCACTCAGGCAAATTATATAGTGATCTCATCAGCACTTAAACCATATGAATCAGTGATTTCAGCTTCAACAGGGCACATACACGTACACGAGACAGGTGCAGTGGAAGCCAAGGGACATAAAATCAATGCTATCGATTCAATTGACGGTAAAATAACACCCGAACAGATAGAAAAGGTACTCATTTTCCATACTGATGAGCACATGGTTAGACCCAAGATGGTCTATATTTCGAATTCAACTGAAATCGGAACGGTATACACAAAGAGCGAATTGCAGAAACTGCATCATTTCTGTCAAGAAAATGGATTGTATCTATTTATGGATGGTGCACGACTAGGATCGGCTCTTATGTCCCCGGAAAGCGATCTGGAAATTACAGATCTTCCGGAGCTGACAGATGCCTTTTATATAGGTGGGACTAAGAATGGTGCGTTGATAGGCGAGGCTATTGTATTGTGCAACGACGATCTGAAGGATAGATTCAGATATTATATTAAGCAAAACGGTGCGTTGTTGGCAAAAGGAAGATTATTGGGTCTACAATTCAAAACGTTGTTCAGCGACAACCTATTCTTTGACAATGCAAAGCATGCCAACGATATGGCTTTTAAGATCGCACAAGCGGTGAAGAGCCTTGGATATGATTTTTTGGGGAAACCATCATCCAACCAGATTTTCCCCATATTGCCAAATTTGGTTATTGATGAGCTCAATAAGCATTATCAATTCTATACTTGGAGCAGGGTTGATGCTGAAAGATCATCAGTCAGGATTGTCACATCATGGGCGACTCCAGAGTCCGCGGTGGATAGTTTCATCACTGATTTAACCAAAATAAAAGAGCAGGAGAGTATCTGATATGAAAGCGGCTGTAATCTATAAATCTAAATCAGGATACACAAAAAATTATGCAGAATGGATATCAGAGGCACTTGGGGCAAAATTACTCCAAGGATCAGAAGCCAAACCTGAAAATCTAAAAGAATTCGACACACTCATTTTTGGCGGAGGGCTTTACGCCTCAGGTATCAATGGTATCAAAACAATTAAGGAATCTATCAATCTATATCCAAGCAAAAACATAATTGTGTATACAACAGGTGCTTCTCCTGGAAGGAAAGAAGAGCTTGATTCGGTTATCAAGAAAAACTTTACAGAACAAGAGCAAGAAGCAACCAAATTTTTCTATCTTCGAGGGGGATTTGATTATAGCAAATGCTCAGCAATCGATAAGATTCTAATGAAAATTTTAGAATTCAAACTGAAAAACAAGAAGAACCTCGCTCCTGATGAAAGAGGAATGCTTCATGCATACAAGACGCCTATGGACTTTACAAAAGAAGAGAATGCCAAAGAACTAATTGACTATGTAAAGAGTCTATAAAGATCAATAACCAAAGAGGTGTGTTATGAAATATTGTATCGGTGTTGATGGTGGAGGGACAAAAACCTTGACCTACCTTGGTGATATGGCTGGAAATATTCTGGACAGTTGTGTGTTTGGACCGTCAAATTATTATTCTTCGGGACTGGAAAACACCAAAGATGTTTTTGAAAGTATAGTCAATTACTATTGCTTGAAACATCAGTTTGATTACAGTGATTTGACCTTCATCTCGTTGGGATTGGCTGGTGTGGACAGGGAAATGGATAAACAAGTCATACGGGATGTTTTTGTGGAGTTGAATATAACATGTGACATATTGGTCTTTAATGATGCCAGAACCGCTTTGGTCGGTGCTTTGGAAAAAGATGAAGGTGTTATCATTGTCTCAGGTACAGGTTCCATAGCAACAGGTATACGAGACAATCGACTTGTAAGAGCTGGAGGTTGGGGGCATATACTGGCGGATGAAGGCAGTGGCTATGATATAGGAATGAAAACACTTATAACAATCATGAAATCCTATGACGGAAGGCTTTCGCCCACACTTATGACAGAAAAGGCGATTGAGTTCTTAGAGCTTGATGGTGTGGAGGATATTATAGGATTTGTTCATGATCCAAACACAGACAAGAAAAAAATTGCAGAGCTTTCAATTGTTGCTGTACAGGCAGCCAAGGAGAAGGACGCGCTAGCGTTGGCAATATTGGATGAGTCCGTTGAGGCTCTGTTACAGATGGTGAATGCTGTTATACGAAAGCTTTATTCAGCAGACGAGTCTGCTGAGTTAACCTATATAGGCGGTATCATTACCAATGTAGGCTATATTAGAGACAAATTCATCTTGGAGATAAAAAAGCTTCACCCAAATCTGACAATAAAAAAACCAGCTCAAGATGGAGCTGTTGGGGCTCTTTATCTTGGCTGGAATAAGTACGGGGTATCATATTAACAGTCTTGAAATGACAAGCATGATCATAATAACAGTCAGCAGTATGGAATAGATTAGCACGTCCCCGATAACCATATTGTTTTCAAACTTCTGAACACAATAATTTGGGAATTTTTCACAGAAGTCTTCTACAGGTTTGTAGAAGATTTTTTCTGCATTTAACCAACTCGGTAGATGCATATGGAAAAGATGATACTTTTGTCCAAGGAAAAAAATGATAGCGCCCAAAGCATAGACTATCACTGCATTTATCAGATCACCTGAATTCCAGAAATTCATGTTTACAATATACTGATTGATAAAGCCTGGATCATAGGTGAATGTCGCTAGACCTGGTATGATGAAGGTATCAAGGAATACCGAAGGGTTCAACCCGATAAATATAATTAAGACTGCCAGTAACGACATCGCAATATTCATTTTTGGAAAATCACCTTCAATTGATTCAAATCTTTGTGGACACTTGCCCAGGAAAATAAACTTGAAGAATTTGATAAAAGAACATACAGTTCCAGCGCTCACCAGTGTAAAAAGAAGTTCTGCATATCTGAATGATGGGTGTCCATATTCATAAGCCTCAATTATGGCATGGTGGAGGATAGATTTGCTGGCAAACCCGTTGAATCCGGGCATTCCTGTTATACCAAAAACAGCTATAAGTGCCAACAGTGCCGTCACCGGCATCTTTCGCCAAAGACCTCCCAGCTGATACATATCCAACTCTTTAGTCCTCACATAGACAGCACCAGCCACCATAAAAAGCAGGGCCTTAAATAGACCATGGTTGACCATGTGGTAAATACTGCCTGAAAACCCCATAGCACCCTTAAAACCAAGATATGCGGCTACACCAATACCCATTATGATATAGCCCATCTGGCTGACGCTATGGTAAGCGAGCATCAGCTTCATGTTGCCCTGCAGCAGTGCCATAAAAACACCTACGGCCATGGTTAGTATTCCCAACCATATGACAACGACACCGATATTTTTTGAAGTCAACCATATGATACTATCTGAAGTGACAGATGATGAACTTGTTGAAAGAACGGTGGCGACAACTCTCAATATACCGTAAGCGCCTACCTTCATCAGAATACCGGAAGACAATGCATTGACCGAGAATGGTGCACCTAGATAGGACTTTGGAACCCAGAAATGGAAAGGCACCATGCCTGCTTTGATTCCAAATCCGAAAATGAAGAACCCGACAATGATATATTTTACATTGTTCAAAAGGCTTAACTTATCAGCTAGATTAATCCATTCATAGCTCTGTGTATATGCCGAAAGCATCAAAATACCGCTGAGGATACTCAATCCACCGATAATACCCATGTAAATATAGGTGTTTCCAGCTGCCATCACCTCGGGGGTTCTGACATGAATCATTAGTGCATAGGTGGTGAATGTCATGATTTCAAAGAACAGGAAAAAACTCAGAAGGTCACCTGCCATGAGGGTTCCTAATGTTGAGATGTAAGAAATGACAAAGAAAAAGAAAAAGCTTCTTTCACGTCCGATATTTTTTACATCTACGGAGCTGTATATGCTGACAATCAGATAGATGATACCTGCGAAAATCATTAATATATAGTTCAGGTAATCTATCTTAAATATGATTCCGTTGCCGAAAACACCGGGTATTTCATACAGAATGGTTCCTTTTTGGACTTCTTCATAGGCAAGAAGCATAAATAGTGTGGTCACAATCAGCATGATTTTGACGGAAACTCTTCTGAAAAGTCGTCTGTTTCCTTTTAATAGGGGAATTAAGATTGCTTCAATTAAACCAAAAATGATGATAATAGCGGGAAGCCAAAGTTGAACAATGATTCTCGTTAAACCCATACATTTTCTCCTTGATTATTATTTTGATTTATGCAAATCTCAGAAGAACTAGCAGAACACCTGTCAGAATAATCGAATAGATGACGACATCACTGTTGATGATAGCCAGTTCGTAACGGTTTGTAAAACCCTTTGAAAATGATACAACACCTCGATACATCGGTTTGTAGATGGACCGTTCGATGTCAAGCCATTCATACAAATGAATATGAAAAAGATTCAGCTTCATACCGAAAACAAATACAAGAGCACCGAGGGCATAAACCCAGACCATTCCCACCAGCTCCAGATAGTTGAAAAAGTTGATATTGACCAGGTATTTATCAATAAAAGCCGCTTCGTAAGTAAAGGTTCTGGCAGCTGGTATGATAAACCGTTCCATCAGGAAGTTTGGGGAGTGACCTATAGCGAGTATTAAAATAGCCAAACCTCCCATGGCGAGATCCATCATACCTTTCTCACCTTCTATATTATTATATTTTTCGGGACATTTGCCCAGAAAAACAAGTCCAAACAGCTTTATAAACGAACAGACCGTCCCAGCGCTGACAGCTGTAAAAACTATCTCAGCATATCTGAAGGAGGGATGGCCATATTCATAGGCTTCAATTATTGCATGGTGCAACAGAGATTTGCTCGCAAAACCGTTGAAACCAGGCATGCCAGTTATACCAAGGGCTGCAATCAGACATACCATAGCTGTAAAAGGCAATTTGCGCCATAATCCACCAAGTTTGTACATATCCAGCTCATGGGTTCTAAGGTAGACAAGACCCACGACCATAAATAACAGTGACTTGAATAAAGCGTGATTTACAATGTGATAGACACTACCGGCAAAACCCATGCCACCTTTGTATCCTAGATATGACGCCACTCCTACACCCATTATGATGTAACCCATCTGACTGATGCTATGATAAGCCAGCATTTTTTTCATATTGCTTTGCTGCAAGGCTAAGAAGACGCCAACAGCCATTGTGGCCAATCCCATCCAGATAATCATAAATCCCAAGTTCTTTGAAACAATCCATAATGGATCAGTAAACCCAGTGATCTCTGACAGATTGGGCATGAAGATAGAAAGAGACAATCTCAGAATTCCATAGGCACCAACTTTAATCAGGATTCCCGACAATAGCGCACTGGCTGGTGTAGGAGCGACCGGATGGGCTTTCGGCAACCAGATATGAAGAGGCAACATGCCTGCTTTTATGCCAAATCCAACGACAAACAGAGCAGTCATCACATACTTGATCCATCCAAGATTTTGAAGCTCAGATGCAAGAGGAACGAAATCCAATGTTCCGGTATAGGCATATAAAAGAATCATAGCCAATAGTATGCACAGTCCACCGGCGACACCCATAAAGATATAGCTATTACCGGCCAGCATGGATTCCCTTGATTGGTTGTGGGCTACTAGCATATAGGAGCTGAATGTCATAATCTCAAAAAATAGAAACATGGTGAACAGGTCGCCGGCCATTACCGTGCCCAGTATGCCTCCGAAGGTGATCGACATCCATAGATAAAAGCGGTTTCGATGATATTCTATACCCATATAATCATGGGCATATATAGTAACAAAAAACCAAAGGATACCTGAAGTAACGGCCATTATATAGCTGAGCATGTCAACCTTAAAACTCAATCCATATCCCATAACTCCTGGAATGGTATATGCCAGATCTCCCTGCACAACATGAGGATACATCAGCAATATGAGAAGAAAGGTAATAAAGGTTGAATTAACAACCATTGTATCTCTTAGATTCTCAGACCGTTTTCCCAGCAATGCCTCGATCGGTCCGCCAAACAATGGCAAAAATACAACCAATAGTGGCAGTTGTTTGAAGTCAGCCAAAAATGTGATGAATTTTCCAATCACATTTCTTGGACCATCAAAGACCTCAGGAAGAAAACCAAGACCGATAGACGATGCCAATACCAATATAGCCAGCATGATAATATAAACGATAAAGACGATGACACAATTGACACAAAAAAAATCCGGAAACAATTTTTTTGGTGATAGAATATTTTTGTTTTTCATTAAAACTCCTAAAATAACAAGTCGATTTGTAAACTTAAATGAAAATTGAGAACTCCAAACCCTCTGTGGTACAATGTTTTTGCGAAAAACCAAATACCTCCCAGAAAGGATGAAGTCCTCATGCAAAAAATTGTACCAATCAATTGTCCAAAGTGCAACAATT
>JAHRFV010000063.1 GCA_019084435.1 Dethiosulfatibacter sp. | reverse complement strand
GTAGAAAAAGTAGTGGTTAAAGCTTTGTGGGCCGATGTGAATTATGAAAAAGCTGAATCTGGATTAGTAGTTACCAGTATAAGGAGTTCTCATTTCTTTAACCCATTTATCTAGTGTTTTTCGTTCAGCAAAACTAATATTATATCCTCGCGCACTACAATCGGTTTTTGCTCCGTCAGATACTCCACTGCTGGTAACTACTAATCCAGATTCAGCTTTTTCATAATTCACATCGGCCCACAAAGCTTTAACCACTACTTTTTCTACTTTACTCTTCTGTCGTTTGCACTGTACAATAATCAATGGTGGATTTTCCTTATCTTTATTAGACTTCCAGATACGAACATCAATTCCACCATCATTCCTTCCGCTTCCTATTTGAACATGATATCCTTGTTTCCAAAAATATTCGCATGTTAAACCCTCAAACTTCCTCCAATTAATACTACCAATGTCATCTAAATGATTACTCAAATAATCAATGTATCTTTGGTCTAAAAAGCTCCCATAAAAGGTATCTAAAGACTCTGAATGAAATAAGTCCTTCAAATCAATAGTGTCGACCCAGTTAACTCGTCTTACAGAATTCCACGGACTTGTTTCTTGATAATTAATTAAATGATTAACTACTTCAAGACTCATATTTAAACCAAGGTTACCATGTTTTGTCCTATTTTCGGTTATGAACCACTCTGGAGATATGGTTTTATTACCGCACTTAATTGCGCTGTCTGTTTCACGTTTCAACCAAACTGGAAATATTGAAATTACCTCTTTAAACACAGCTAATTTTTGAGGATCATTTTTATACTTACTATATAATGGTATTCCTATATATGGTGAAGGATCTATAGTGTTTGAGGGTATGTATCCAGAACCACGAAGGATTCGAAAATAAAGCGTTTCATATTCTTCTGGACGAATACGAATTACTGAGTTTAAATTATTACCAAAAAGTGTAGAAATTTCATCGGTACCTATAAATGACTGCATTTCTTTAAAGGTCAAACAAAGCCCCGTCTTGTACCCCGAGATTTCACTTAATTCATTTATAAGAATACGAGGATTAAACCAAATCCCTGCCATGATATCTACCCCAAAGCTTATTATCTTTAACCAATTCATAAGTTATAATTGTATTTGCCAACTCTATTTTTATCATTATAATACTCCTCATCAGCATTTTTTTACTGAAGATTAACCATTGCAAAGATAATCTCTTCTGTTAAATTCACTGGATTCCATTAACACCCTGTCCATTCAATTTTAGTTTTACTATCATACATACAAACTATGAAATCCTATCAAACCACTCAGTTCGAACTAACTCATTAAAATTAGAATATTTCTCTAATCTTAATTTAAAACTAGATATCATTAACTCACTACTTGTCATTGTTCTAATATATTCATCTACTTTTGACTTTAGTTCAGGGGGTATAGGTCTTTTCTTATCGCCATTATTTTCAGCATAGCCATACATCGCATAATACTTTTTTACCTTTTTTGCTGCTTGTTGTGATGATAGACCATCCTCTAAGTATTGTGTAAGTGCTACCAAAGTAGTTTGTGTATTCACTTCTTGAATAATTGAACGTTCTAAATCAGATAAACTCCACCAAGTTTCTATTTCCTTATCTTTTACACCGTTATCACGTGCTAGCCTAACACAATAAGCTAAATACTCATCATTTACAGCTAATTCAAATACTTTTGTTCCTATTCCGGAGTATTTTTCACTCTGTTCTTCTTCGCATTTATTTTTACACCTAATTAATAGATCACTTGCTAAAGTTTTGGATTCATTCGCATTGAAACCTGAGGATTTAAAATAATTTTCGATATCTCTTAAGAAATTTTCTTCTATTGTTAATTTGCTTCGAATTTGTTGTTCTCTTTGTAATTGCTTATTCTCTTCATCCATAACCTTCTTTATTTCTTTTTCCATTTTATTTAAATCTCTATTTTTTTTGAAAAAAAATCCCATGTTCGTCCTCCCTAAATTTTTCTGATTAGATAGTAAAGTATCATATTTTGACCGTAATACTACTAAAATAATTTGTCAATTTTATCCTCCCACCTTTGACTCATACCGATTTTGATAATAAAGCATCATAAGAACGTAAAATGTTCCTGTATTATTTAGCACTCCAAAACGCAATAATTACTTGTCTAGATACATCATAGCTTGCAAGAAAAAAACCCATCTCAAAAAAAGAAGGGTTTGCAAATTTTGTTGCCATTGATCGCATTTTGTACATTCCCAATCCATTCAACCCCTTGAACTCACTTTTATTATAAGTTAAGATGCTAGTCTATACAAGAAAAACATTCATTTTTAACACCATTTTTTGTGATCATTTTCTTTTATACTAGGCCTTCATCACCTCTTAGTCATTTACCGTCTGCAGTAAGTATTTACTTTCAATCATCTATTTTGTCATCTTGTTGAATAAAATCCACTATCGCTATATGAAAATCATTTTTATCAAATAAACCTTGAACATAGTCACAATACTTTTCTATTAGTTCCCTATCTTGTTCATCATGGCCTTCCCCATAGATTCTTATTTCATTCACATAGGACTCAATCGACTTTAGGTACTCCCATATTTCTATATGTTTCTCAATTATAGATTGCTGCTTAATTCTATTCTCTCTCTGTTTTTTAAGCTCATTCTCATTTTTTTCTTTTTCTCATTCTAATTCCAATAGCATATATTCTTCTTCTCGCTGTTTTTCCAACTCAACTCTCTTTTGAATTGAATCAACTAATATCGGACGAATGGCAATGAACATTACTGCAATCTGATCTTGCAACGACAAGTTTTCTTCATCATATACCATTTCATTTTCTTGGGTCCCACGCTGATTTACTGTATATATCTTAAAAACAAATTTACCACTATAAATGGTGTCATATAATGGTCTCATGGTCTTTTCATCTTTTGATTTAACATCTCTATACTTACCTCTTTTTTCAGTCAGCGAACACTCAAAAGTGCAGTGAGGGAAGCTAATGACGGTATTATCATCATTTCGATGGTCTACACTGACAGATCCTCCAAGTGCTTGTGCTAATTCTATAAAACAGTGTGTAAATCCATATGCTCTATTTCTTTGTTCATCTGAAACGTCTATATTAAGAACTGACCCATTTACCGAATATCCTTCATGGCTCAGTCTGTATCGAACGCTAAAAGGTAAGAATTCTTTGAATTTGTTCTTTTGTTTTGCTTTTCTGTTTTCAATTTCAATACTGTGTTTATTAATCAATGGATGAAACTGACTCTTTTTTACATCTACCTTTATATTCCTGCACCATTTATTGTACTCTTCATCATTCTCAAAATTGACAATCATGGTATTATTCTTCATTCTGTAATGCCTCGCTTTCAAAACAGCACCCAGTCCTATATAGTGTATCTATTAGAATTTCCAGCTTTTGTGAATCCTTAACTGTATTCGGTATGAAAAATCTGGTTCTGCTGTCCTGAAGAATGGTTGATAAACCCGCCATGAATGTTGACATTTTCGGATAATCCATAGAATTGACATATTCATCCCTTTTGTCATTGCTATAAACATGGCTACTGATTCCCCATGTATCAATTTCATTAATATGAATTCCAATGATAAAATTTCTCATCCCTGCAAAGGTGTTGATCATATCATTCATATTTTTCTTTAATTTATTTCGGCTATTTCTATCGGAAAAATCTACCGATAGTTTCAATTGTAGCTTTAATTCTTTACATGTATTTCTTAGACATACTATATCTTCAACTGTTGAAAAAAGAAAATTCTTATCGTTGTTTTTCTTTGTGTAGCCATTAATAACAGCTATTTTCATTCTATTATATCGTCTCATGCTTTTCTCAAATAGTTGATATCTCTCGAAGAATTTTTCTTTCGAACTGGACATGGAAAACGGAGATAAAAACTCCAAAAGTCTTGGTGCTCCATACTTTTTGAAACTTAGATGAAGGTTTTTAATGAGGTTGTCTAATGTATCTTTATCCTTCCATACTTCATCATTCGATTTTTCATATACGATTGAAAGCACATAATCTTGACCTGGATCTTCTTTTAATAGTCCATTAGCTGTTTCAATGTACTTGATATTTGAATGTATGTCAGACGGATAGCTTAAGCCTTTAACAAGTACCGGTTGCAGTATTCTTTTTTTCTTTGCAAGTTTAACTCTCTGATTTTCAATACATAGGTTAACATATTCTGGCCAATAATCCTGATCATGCACATCTTCAAACAGCCAATAATACATGATCAGCATTTCCAGCTCGCCTTTATGATCGGCTATGAATTCACGATGCTTGTTTCTGTTGTATATATCATTGATATTGAAAGGATTGTCCTGATATCTATAATCATACTTATTGATACGGTAAAAAATATCTGATGCTCTATCATATTCGGTATCTACATATCTCCTATAAAATCCATAGGAAATCTCTCTTGCGTAATTCAACAAATCCACTTTGTGTTTTCAATAGACCTCAATGACCCAATCAGAAACTGCATTGTCGATTTCTTTCATGTCCGACAGACTGGGAGGATCTGTTTGAGACTGTCGATATTCCTTTGACATTGTTGCTAGGTTATTTAATAATTCCTCAGTACCGGCAATCCCTAACTTCTTTTTACAGACAGACTCTGCAACCTTTCTATCATCCTCTGGCAAATAAAACAGATCTGAGTCCTCAATGTCATTATAGGCATTGGATAACAGCTTATCTAGACGTTTTTTTGTAGACCAAAAATAAGTTATTATAAACTCATGGGTGGTTGGGTAGTTTTCAATTAATCCTTCTTTAAACTTATCAATCATCTGCTGTGTTTTAACTTGCTCATAGCTATAGTCTTCCAAGTTTAAATATGTGTTGAAGTATTCCATGACATATTTAATGACCGACCCCATATTTTCTGAATGTTTCTGAAAATCAAACTCATCCAATTTATCTTTTTTCTTTCTTGAAGCAATATAATCTTCAATTGTTAGCACAATAATTGCCCCCTACTATTTATTTTGATAAATTTATACGCCTATGAATGGTTTTAACATTCTAAAAAAATGATCGGAAATTGTCATTTATAAACTTTTTTTTGCCATTTAATAACTTTTTTTTGCCATTTAATATCTTTTCTCCAACTTAATATCTTTTTTCAATAGCAGATTTTAAACTTAATTTGAACTAGTTGTTGTACCCAAACCTTTTATCTCTTGTTAGTAGAATTCTAATCCAGTGGTGCTCTCTTTTTATTATCACTTGGTCATCTGTGGTTGATTTGTAAATTTCTAGAATGGAGTACCGAAAATTAGCTCTTATATACTCAAAATTAAGTTGCTTCAAATCCTTGTTCCCACCATGTCCACTTTTTAAGTAGCTTCTCCATCTGCCCAGTAACATCTCTCCACCATATGCAGATCCAACATATCTTTTCCCAGTGTCTTTATCTGTAATCAGATAAACACCCTTTTGATTAGCTAATGCAGTTTTCCAGTCTTTTTTATTAATCAATCTGTCAAGCTCTTGCCATGATAGATCGACATTTTCATAGCCGGGAAAATTATCATCTTCGAATGTATCGCTGATTATCTCATAAACTTCGCAGTCATTAATAACACTTTCTGCGTTTCTAACCATGTTTTGTGATTTGTTTTTATACCTGATAATAAGACGACCAAAGTATTTGTCATATTCGTCTAAGGTGCGATACTCATAACCTATGTCATTATACCTATCTAAGTCTTTAGTGATTTCACTGATATCAAACAACAACCACTTATCATTTTCTATCTGTACAAAGCCAATGGCAGTCTGTCCCTCTTTGAATGACTTATTTTTCGAATAATTCCAAAATTGTCCAGTATATAGTCTTTGATTTTTTTCTTTAAAGAAGGTAATTGGGTCGTAGTCTTCGTTGTTACTTTTATTAAATCGGATTTTTGTATTCTTTAATTGTGATTCTGAAAACCTTAAAATGTCATTCAATCGAATCATTAAAACCCTCCTTATTTTGCGGTGCACCTATAAAACCTGCTAAACTAACTGCTAAGATATAGCTTTTTAAGGTTCTTGAGGACTTTCACAACATCCCCACTCTTAATTCGCTCCGTTAATGAACCATTTTCATAATAGTCTTCCCTCACAATTGCGGTTAATAATGCTCGTACGAAAGAATAATCCGCATTAGCCAACTGCTTCATTTCTTCATCGATACATATAGGTCTAGTTGTCATGTGGTCATAATACTGGCTATCCATAAGTCCTGATTGATGCAAGCTCTTGAGAAAATCTAATTCGAAATCTACGCTACTTACCGCTAATAGTTTTATGTAAACGAATAATTGTTTTACGTTTGTCTTCATAACATATTCATCTATGTCAAAGGGTTGCAGTTGAGCGTTTTTCTCTAAATATAAAGGATGATGAGGATGTCCTTCTTTTGAAACAGGACCTGCATTCAGCCATTTACAGTCATAGCGCTTTGAGAGTTCAGCTATCTCAAATAGACAATTAGGCAAATATGGACGTTTCTTGATGAGCGTTCCCCAAGCAGCCCAAATCTCAGGTTTGTAATTCTCTATGATTTTTTTGATGTGAGAAATGTTGTTTCTGTTTAAATCAAAATCTCTTCTATCGTGTAGATCATTTGGGTTGGTCGCTCTTTGAGGATAAACATTCAGCATTATCCAACTATCGTACCCATTTGCTTTGGCAACCCTCTCTACTGACTTTAGAGTGTTGTCTAACCTCTCTGGTTCAGCATTACTTGGATTAATTCCAATGCAAACAAGAGGTTTCTTTCCTTCTTTTCCAAGAACATACCTGCTTGAATTATCTTCAGTTTTTTCGTAAATCCAATTCATTGCTTAACCCCTATTACTGTAGTATTTGACATTATTAATTATATTTGTATGAGAAAATCTCGAAACTAGAAATCTCTCCCGATCTATTCACCAAGCTTAATTCAACTTAATTTGAATAAATATGTTGCATTAAGATCTTTTAAGTAAAAAATAGATGACCCAAAGTTGCCGTTTGATATCTTTTTTTTGCCATTTGATATCTTTTCTTCAATTTAATATCTTTTTCCTTATAATTTTTAATGCTCATATATAAACTCAATATTAGCTATTCGCACTCTTTGTTTCACGACTAATCTTCAACAATTGGAGGTCTTTATTGTTATTTTTTGGTTTTATTCTACTTAACACCTTTTTTTCTACCTCTGGTGACCAGTAAATCTTTAGCTTGCTCCTCGCACGAGTAATAGCTGTGTAGAAAATATTATGTGTTATCAGTTCGTCAATCTCGTCTGTTATGACAATTTTAACAGAGTTGTACTCTAGTCCTTGTGCTTTATGGATGGACACAGCATATGCAACTTGAAAAGGAACTACAGCTTTTGAAGTGCCTTCATCATCATCGTCTGTACTACTAAGTTTGTTGACCCAAAAGCGTATAACAGAGTTTTCGCTTTTGGAATTGTCTAATAACTCAAAATCCTGACCAACAGCATCTATGCCGTTGATTACCTTATCTAGTTCTATATCGAACTGGATTCGTTCAGTAGGCTTTTCGCTATCAAGGATCTCTATCCCAACTATCCAACCCTTCACATTGTTGTAAATCGCTGATGTAAAGCGGTCAGATTCGTTGAAAAGAATCGGATCGTTAATCTTGTAGTGCTGTATCCCCCACGATACTGGAACATTCGAGTTGCTTTCTTGTAGTAAACGATTAATGTTGTTGATCCCATAAAGCCCGTCATAATTTAGGCAAAGAATTATTTCGTCTGCTTCAGCTGGGGCAAAAATTGAACTATCCAATTTGATGGAGTAACCTTGATGTGCAATGATTTCGAGAATGTTATCATCCATATTACGCACTCTGTTCCAAAACTTTAGCAGATTACTATTTTTTTCACTACGGTAAGGCTCTGTTAATTCGAACACTGAGGTTTCAGGAACAAAAGCACGCGCCAAGCTAAACCAATTGCCAAATCTGATAGAAGCTATCTGATACGAATCTCCTACTAAGATCAACAGCTTATAAGTAGCTTTTCTAAGAATATCTCTCATATCACGATTGTTCACCGTGCTACACTCATCTATTATCAACAAGTCATAGTCAGTAATGATTCTCTGTCTTTTTAGAAATTTAGTGATCGTTAAGAACGTGCAGTTTGAAGCTTTAACGCGTCGGTTCAAATTATCGACAGCTGGATTGGTCTGTGCTAAAAACAGCTTTCTCTTATCCGCAAAAAAGTGTGAGATGTGTTCTATTAATCTAGTCTTTCCGGTGCCCGCAGAGCCGTAAACTAATGCCACTTGTGATTTTTCAAACATTTGGTTTAAAGCCTCTTTTTTCTCTTCACAGTCGACAAAGTTAGCATTTTTGTTTAACCATGCTTTAACAGAGTTTGAATAGTTCTGAATTCCACTCTTTGCAGAGTCTTCAAGTTTCGATATTATGGAAAGAGTATCGTTTTTATAACCATTTATGAATATGTGGCCATTATCAATCACCAATTTGCTGTTTTCACGATGTCCATCCCATAAAACATAGTTATATGTACTAACAAGTGCTTCCAAATCATCAAACCCAACAACATCCTTAACGGGTGTGAAAAGCTGCCCTTTAATTTCGGTGTTGTTGCTAACCAGTCGAGCTAATATTTCATGTTGCTTACCAGTAGTTTCAATACAATCAAGTAAATCTCCTAGTCTAGGGTTGTGTCCTACCGGAGAGAAATTAAAAGGTATTTTATCGAAAGGGATACAATTGTTTTTTAAAAAAAGTCCAGACAAATATTGATTTGGAACGCCATAATGTTGGTTTTTAATTACCTTGTTATTCATGTGGTATAGTAAATACCGTAAAATATTGCTTCCTGGTCTATTCGCACTTATTAACGAACGGCAATGCTCCAAGTCATTAAAGAAAATCATAGCTCTAGTTCTTTGCGTTACTTGTTGTTTAAAGCTAAAAAAAGCCGAATCCGAAAAGGCAACAATCTCTGTCAGGTTAAAACCAGTTGATGTTAAGAATTGCGAAATGCCCTGTTGTTCAGCGTATCCAGTCTTTATAGAGTTCCCTCTAATCAGACGTGTAAAATTCTTATATTCACAATCCCGTATTGATACTTCCCAACCTGCGATGATGTTGATGGGGATATTCTTGCCTAGAATTTCAATACTGTCTTGGGTTAAAGCAAATTTGACAGCATAGTTGTCAGTAATTTCCAAACTGGTAAAAGCTATAACACGGTTAAATTTGCTCGCATAGTCATTGGCAGGTGTAAAAGTTATCTCATAGTAAATACGCTGATTGACAAAAAATGGCTTTATCTTTTGGATATAGTACTTTTCAGATTTTCCAACCCTCTGCATATTATTTCGATTTATTTTACTCGCAATTTCCTCATAATACTCTTGCAAGCTGGCATCAGTATTCAATGGAAACCTATCTAAATTACAAAGGAGGTCAAGAGAAAACCTCTCTTTAACGAGAATCTTAATTTTTAAAAGGAATTCATAGTACTTCAGCATTAATCGCTCAGAGTTTTGCTCATCAAGTGTGTAATGTGAAACCGAGCTTTGCAAATAGTTATGAAAGCGGATCAACACTTTTAAATTCCCACGAGACCTAGTGAAATCAATAGCCTTACAAATATTGTCATAGCTATTATCAATATCATGACCGTTAGCATAGAATTTTAGCATAATATGCTCTACAAAGTTACGAAGTTGTGCCAAAACATCTTGCGAAACTACTCCTCTATCTGAAGTTTCAAGACTTTCAATATGGCGACAAATAACTTTATCGATATTCAAAATCTTCGTATCAATTCGTAAGGGTGCTACACAAGACATATATTCCCTCCAATCAAGCTCCAACATTACACAAAATGTAATGGATAATAAAAAACAACTTCCTAATACAGGTCTAAATCATGGTCAAATTATCTAACAAAGCAAAAAAGCCCTCGCTTAAAAACAAAGGGCTACGCTCATGTTAGTATACTATTTATGTCCTGTCCCCCATATCCTAAACAATTCCCATAAAAACATTATAACGAATTCGTTTATGTTTTTCAATTATGTTAGACGATATATATGAACATCTTTACCAAATCGATCAATAACGACATTAATAAGAGAATGTGTAATAAACTTTGATGCCTGCACCTCATCTACAAGTAATTTTAACTCAGCTAATTGAAGATCTCTTCTAGCGATATAATAATTATTAGTTCTCGTTTTATCACATATAATATCAACAGCAAAGGTTCTAAGAAGTTCAATATCGGAGTAATTAGATTTCCGCTCTGCGGCTATTCCTTACTGTTATAACTCATCAATTATTTCATTTACGGTCATAGGGTGCAATTCATCTGTCTTTTCCATTAATATTAATAGGCATCATAATCATACTCCTATTTAATAGAATCATATTGTGATATCGTATATCATTACGCATAAGTTAATATCCTCATTTATATCTTTTCTATGCAAAACGCACTGCCATACGTTTGCATTCTCTTGACTATATCGTTTTGTATTGTCTTTTATCCATTTTTCTATAACTAGCCGAATAGATCCAAAGTCCTTATTTTTTTTATTGAATATAATTAATGATGTTTTAGTATCTTTCCATGTCGAATATCCCATCAATTGCTTAATTGCTTCTTCAAAATTCTTTATACCATGCCAAATTTTACATTCGCCAATAAAAGCAGATTTATTTTCGAACGAAACATGAATATCCGTTTTTCCTACTTTTCTAAAAGTTTCACCAGTCACTTGCTGAATGTAATGTGTTGATAAGTTTGAAATAATAATGTCTCTTAACTCTTCTTCACCAATTTTATTGAATGTACGAGCTGTATCTTCCATTGCAGTACAGGACGTATGAATTATCCTGTTTATATTTTTGTAATCTGAATCTGAAATGCTATATTCTTTGGGAACTGGTCTATTTTGAGGTAATGATACTTTAGGCAATCGCTCAATACGTTTTAAAGGTATTGGAGATATATTGGGTGCATTACTACTCATCTGCAATGGTATATTTAGTTTTTCACTTATCATTTCATAATCAGTCGCTTTTTTTCTACGCTCATTTAGATAATGCTTTATTTTATCCCTAATGCTTGAATTAAACGACTCAATTTCTGAGTTAACATAGCCAATCATTTTTTTGTAACTATCAAATTTATTTCTAAACTGTCCATCAACAAATTGTTTAGGATTGTCTTTTTCTTTTAACTCTTGATTTGTGTACTTAAACTCTAAACTGATTTCACCATAATTGTCATCACTAGGGCATACTAAATTCACCACTTCAAAAGAAGTCATAATATAAGTGCTAGGTTTTAGTTTTAGCAACTCAGCAGATCCATCATATGGAATAGTAAAAATAATACAATAACCATCAATCATAAAATACTCATTTTCAAATTGGTTATGTTTATGCCAATGATTATATTCTTTAATCTTTTCTTCAATCATAGATTGAGTAATATTATTTTCATAAAGTACAATTGGATATAAGCTATATTTCGAATAATAATATTCAACCCACTCGTCATCATCACAACCTTTTATTTTTTGGTCACTAAAAGACTGAATATCTCCGTTAATTTTATTCATTAATTCAGTTGTGAATTGTCTTACTTCTTTACTACTGAATAATTCCAAGTTAATCCCCCCCCTTATAATTACTCAACACCTAACGCCTTAAAAACAGCATCCTCTGGTGATTGATAAAAGATAAGATTGAATTTGCCCATTAATTCTGGTGGCACAGTTCCCATGTCTGCAGCAGATGTAAGTGGCAATAGGATTTTTTTTGCACCACTATCAAGGCAAACTTGTAACGTGTGCGCTAATTCTTCAACTTTCATGATTGTACCACCGATACTTAAGTCTCCTAGTATTCCTAAACTCCCTATTACAGGCTTGTTCATAGCTGCAGTGCAAAGAGCAATTAAAGATAGATAATATATCATGTAGGGTGATTTTGTTCAATCTTCCTTTCAAAATAACAATCTTTCTTTCAAAACCACATAAGCCATACTTCTGTTGTTACTATCTACTCAACCGTGACTGATTTAGCCAGATTCCTCGGCTTATCGATGTCGCATCCTCTCTGCAAAGCTGCGTAATAAGACAGGTACTGTGCGGGAATCGCTGTCACTAATGGTGTCAGGTATTCATGGACATTATCAATTACAATCTGGTCTTTTTCACTGCTGATTCGTTTAAGCGACATAGTAACGACCGCTGCCCCTCTTGCTCTTACTTCCCTGATGTTGCTTCTGGTATTCAAATTGATCTGTTCCTGGGTAATAATGGCAATAACGGGTGTACCTTCCTCTATTAGAGCAATGGTTCCATGTTTTAACTCACCTGCGGCAAATCCCTCTGTTTGTATGTATGATATTTCCTTAAGCTTGAGAGCAGCCTCGAGACAGGTATAATAATCCACATGCCTGCCAATATAGAAGCAACTCTTCTTGTCGGTAAGGAATTCCTTAGCAAGATCGTTGTATAGCTCCCTGTTGTCACACAGTGCTTCCATCACATTCGCGACAATAGATAACTCATTGAGCAAATCAAAATGACAGTCGTCTGAGGCCGCTCGGGCGACTATTGCTAGTACAGCAATCTGAGCTGTATAGGCTTTGGTGGATGCAACAGCTATTTCTGGCCCTGCATGTAACAGCAACTGATAATCAGTTTCCCTGTAAAGTGTCGAACCCTTTACATTAGTCATCGCTATCGTCGGGTAACCCATTTGTGAAACCTTCACCAAAACTGCCCTGCTGTCTGCAGTCTCGCCACTTTGAGAAATGAAAACAAAAAGTGGTTTCTGGCTAATAATTGGTGTATTGTAGACAAACTCACTGGATATATGAACCTCTGTGGGTTTTTTGGTTATTTTCTCGAACAGAAATTTTCCCACCATGCCTGCATGATAGCTTGTGCCGCATGCTATGATGAATATCCTGTCACATTCTCTGATCTGATTTATGATTTCGTCATCAACTTTCAGGTTGCCATGCTCGTCCTGGTATGCGGCGATCAATCTTCTGATAACGAAGGGCTGCTCATCGATTTCTTTAATCATATAATGGGGATAGGTGCCTTTTTCAATATCTGTTGCATCCAATTCTCCAAAATATGTTTCCCTTTCAATCTTCATTCCATATAGATTATAGATTGAAATGTCATGACGTGTTATGATGGCGTACTCCTTATCCTGCAGCTCAAAAAACTCGTTTGTATGGTGTATCATCGCCATTGCATCACTGCCGATCATGTTGAATCCATTCCCTTTACCTAACAATAAAG
>JAHRFV010000279.1 GCA_019084435.1 Dethiosulfatibacter sp. | reverse complement strand
GGAAATTTTGAAGTTTTATAAGATTGATTTGTCAGGCAAGCATTGTGTCGTTTTAGGTAGATCAATGGTAGTGGGAAAACCTGTTTCGATGTTACTTCTTGGCCAGAATGCAACGGTAACAATATGTCATTCAAAAACGAAAGATTTAAAAAACATCTGCAAGATGGCAGATGTTTTGATAGCAGCAGTTGGCAAAGCTAAAATGGTAAATCAGTCTTTTATTAAGGAAGGCGCTATTATCATAGATGTCGGAATCAACATGGATGACGAAGGAAATTTAGTCGGTGATGTTGATTTGGAAAGCTGTATCGATATGGCATCTATGATTACACCGGTTCCGGGAGGAGTTGGTTCTGTTACCACCTCTGTTTTGGCTCAGCATGTATTGAAGGCATGTGAAGATAGTTCATTCTTCCCAGGCCATTGACTTTTGGACCGCCTTTTTCCATAAGGCATAATTTTTGTTTCTGATTTCTTCAGAGAGACTGGGGGTGTAAGTTTTTGACACTTCCCAGTTTCTTAATATCTCATCCTGTCCAGACCAAAAACCTACAGATAGACCAGCGAGATAAGCAGCTCCCAAGGCTGTAGTTTCAGTTGTTTTGGGAAGCAGCACCTCTTGATTTAGAATGTCAGCTTGGAATTGCATTAAGAAATCGCTTTTAGTAGCTCCACCATCAACCTTGAGCTTAAGTATTGGGATATTGGAGTCCTCCATCATAGCTATTATGACGTCTTTTGTCTGATAGGCAATGGATTCCAGTGTTGCTCGCACGATGTGATTTTTGTTGGAGCCTCTACTTAATCCTAAAATAGCCCCGCGTGCGTACATGTCCCAATAGGGTGCTCCCAAACCTGAAAAGGCGGGAACGACATACACACCATTCGTGTCGGTTACCTGAGTAGCCAAAACATCACACTCTGACTCACTTTCTATTAAATGAAGCTCATCCTTAAGCCATTCAATGGCAGCACCTGCTATAAAGATAGAACCTTCGAGGGCATAGAAGACCTTATCGTCAATACCCCAGGCTATAGTCGTCAGTAATCCGTTGTTTGAACGGTACTTTTGTTCGCCAGTATTCATCAAAATAAAGCATCCGGTACCATAGGTATTCTTTATTTCACCTTTTTGAAAGCAGGTTTGACCGAAAAGAGCCGCCTGCTGATCGCCTGCAATTCCGGAAATTGGTATTTGAATGCCTTTGAACAGACTAATATCGGTATAACCAAAAACACTTGAGGATGCTTTTGGCTCAGGCAGCATAGACATAGGTATGCCAAGCTCTTCGCATAATTTTTCATCCCATTTCAACGTGTTGATATTAAAAATCATAGTTCTTGAAGCATTACTGTAATCAGTCACGTGTGCATCTCTTCCAGTTAGATTCCATACAAGCCATGAATCTATGGTTCCAAATATCAGCTCACCGGACTCAGCTCTTTCGTGGCCATTAGGAGTGTGATCTAGCAACCATTTGATTTTTGTACCAGAAAAATAAGCATCAATCACCAATCCTGTCGTTTCGTTGATATAATCCTCCAAACCCTTTTGCTTTAATGAATCGCATATATCAGCTGTTCGTCTGCATTGCCAGACAATCGCATTGTAGACAGGAATACCTGTATTCTTATCCCAGACAACAGTTGTTTCTCTTTGATTGGTGATGCCAATGGAGGCAATCTCAAGGGGATTTATATTAGCTTTTGAAAGTGCATCAGTTATTGTGAATAATTGGGATTCTAATAATTCTATCGGATCGTGCTCCACCCATCCTGATTTGGGATAGATCTGCTTGAATTTCTTTTGTGACATACTGATAATACGACTTTTTTTGTCGAATATTATCGTTCGTGAGCTTGTGGTTCCTTGATCCAAAGCTAAAATATATTTTTTCTCCATATGACCTCCTAAGCGAACAGTTATCCTTTCGATTACATTATAGCATAATTTTTTTGTGTTAATCGATTAAAAAAAGAGATTTGAGATCAAAAGAGAAAATGGAGAAATTGTTGAAAAAAAGTATATTTTATTGTAGAATCATTTGATATTAATTGTTATGATGGATTAATCAGTTTGATTCTGATAAAATAATGGTTAGAATAGTGCAAGGAGTTATGAATGATCAAATTATATGATGAGTTAAAACAGAGTTTAAGTGGAAATGTATATAAAGATTATCCGATTAAGGATAATACATATTTTAAAATAGGCGGACCAGTAGATATTTTTGTTGAACCAAGAAATGAAGAAGAGTTAGCTAAAACTCTTTCAATTATTGGTGACAATATATCATTCTATATCATAGGCAATGGAACCAATCTTCTGTTTTCAGACAGGGGATATAGAGGTGTTATTATAAAAATCGGTAGCTATTTCAATGGTATCGATATTGAAGAAAAAAAAATTACTGTGGGAGCAGGTACACTTTTATCCTTGACTGCCAAATATGCAGCTGATAATGAACTGAAGGGAATGGAATTTGCCAGTGGAATCCCAGGGTATGTAGGGGGAGCAGTTGCCATGAATGCAGGGGCATATGGCGGCGAAATGGTCAATATCGTCAAAACCGTAAGATGTATGGACTATAATGGAAAGGTCTTTAGCTTTACGAATGAGGAAATGGAATTTGAATATCGAAACAGCCGAGTTTTAAAGAATAACCTGATCGTACTGTCGGCTGAGCTGGAGCTAGAAGAGGGCAATAAAAAAGAAATATACGACAGAATTAATCACCTCGCAGAGAGACGAAGGACAAACCAGCCTCTAGATAAACCCAGTGCAGGAAGCACATTCAAAAGACCAATAGAGGGATTTGCAGCTAAATTAATTGAGGATTCGGGACTAAAAGGTTTAAGGTTTAGAGGTGCTATGGTTTCTGACAAGCATTCCGGATTTGTCATTAATGACAATAATGCGAAAGCAGATGAAGTTTTATCTTTGATGAGAATCGTGAGAGAAACTGTTTATCAGAAGTTTGGCATAACCCTTGAACCAGAAGTGAAAATAATAGGTGAAGAATTCTAGGAGCTATATGAGAATAAACAAGGATTATCATATTCATTCTAAATATTCAAAAAATGGACATTGTAAAAACGAAATCGAGACTATCGTACAAAAAGCCATAAGTATTGGATTGGATGAAATAGCGATTTCAGACCATGGGATTAAGCATGTCCTATATGGGACCAGTGAAAAAAATCTGATTAAAGCAAAAAATGAAATCATGGATTTAAATGAAAAGTATAAAAACATCAATATCAAACTTGGCATTGATGTTTTTATACTTTTCATTTAAATCCCTGATTTCATTTTTTGCTTTAATCAGATTTTTTTCACTGGTCCCATATAGGACATGCTTAATCCCATGGTCTGAAATCGCTATTTCATCCAATCCAAT
>JAHRFV010000217.1 GCA_019084435.1 Dethiosulfatibacter sp. | reverse complement strand
GGAGAAATGGATCTGAAAATCGGCATTGCTCATGGTCTGGGAAATGCCAGAAAAATGCTCGAAGATATCCAGTCAGGTAAGTCAACATCCTCGCGATAGATGGCATCCTGACGTTTTTGGATGATTTCCATATTGCCGTGATGATACGGTTGACCACCACCACCGATGCAACCACCTGGACAAGCCATAATCTCTATTGCGTGGTATGTTGACTTACCTGACTGGATATCTTCGAGCATTTTTCTGGCATTTCCCAGACCATGAGCAATGCCGATTTTCAGATCCATTTCTCCTACGCGGATTGTAGCCTCTCGAATACCCTCAAGACCTCTCAATTGTTTAAAATCAACGTTCTCCAACTCTTCACCGGTTAGCCATTCATATGCAGTTCTAGCGGCGGCTTCGATTACACCACCGGTTGTACCGAATATGACAGAGGCTCCAGTGCTTTCTCCCATCAATTTATCAAACTCTCCATCATTAAGATTGGCAAAATCTACACCTGCTGATTTCATCATATGTCCAAATTCTCTAGTTGTGATGACGATATCAACATTTGAATCATGGTCTTTAGTTAATTCAGGTCTTTTTGCCTCTGCTTTTTTGGCCAGACATGGCATGATTGAAACAACAACAATATCATGTGGATTCAGACCTTTTTTCTCTGCATAATATGTCTTAGCAATTGTACCGAACATAATCTGTGGTGACTTACAGGTTGATGGTATATCCAACATACCAGGGAACTGGTGCTCGAAAAATTTGACCCAGGCAGGACAACAACTTGTGAGTATTGGCAGGGTTCCACCATGCTGAACCCTATGAATTAATTCAGAAGCCTCCTCCATAATTGTAAGGTCTGCTCCGAAGTCTGTATCAAAAATACCGTCAAAACCCATTCTTCTAAGTGCGGTTGCAATCTTGCCTGTAGCAATGGTTCCGGTGTCCATGCCAAACATTTCACCGATAGCTACCCTTACAGCTGGTGCTAGTTGAACAACCACATGTTTTTTTGGATTGGCAAGGGCTTTCCATACCTGACTGGTGTTATCCACCTCTGTCAAGGCAGCAGTAGGGCATACCGCAACGCATTGTCCGCAAAATGTACATGCGGAATCTACCATATCCATATTGAAAGCCGGACCCACAAAGGACTCAAAACCTCTGTTAACGGCAGATAGGATGTTACAGGTTTGGACAGTGTTACACATGGTTTCGCATCTTCTGCACATGACGCATTTATTAGGATCTTTGACGATAGAAAAGCTTGAGATATCTTTTTGGAAATCAACTCGTTCACCTTCCCAATGGATCTCTCTGATACCCAACTCAGACGCCAAAGCCTGCAGATCACAATCTAGGTTTTTGGGGCAGCTGAGGCAATCCTTAGGGTGGTTTGACAGCAAAAGCTCTACAGCCATCCTTCTTCCAGTCATGGATCTTAGACTATCGGAGTGAATCACCATGCCCTCATAGACCGTTTCTGCACAGGAAGGGACCAGTGAAGGTCTGCCCTCAACTTCAACCACACACACCCTACAGGATGCTACTTGGTTGACAATGCCAAAATTTTCCAGATTAAGATGGCATAGTGTTGGAATATGTACGCCGATTTGCTTTGCTGCTTCGAGTATTGTCGTGCCTTTTTCAACAGAAATTTTGTTGTCGTTAAAAGTTATATTCACCATTTTCATTCACTACACCTCCTTATGGTTTTAGAACTGCATCAAACTTGCAGGCGTCAAAGCAAGCGCCGCAAGAAATACATTTGCTTTGGTCAATCACATGGACCTCTTTGACCTTTCCACTGATGCATTTGACTGGACATGCCCTGGCACAGGCAGTACAACCAATGCATTTCTCAGCTATGATACTGTATTTTGAGAGAGCCTTACATGTGCCGGCTCTGCAGTATTTATCATTTACATGTTCCAGATACTCATCATGAAAATAATTTAGGGTGCTTAATACAGGATTCGGAGCTGTCTGACCCAGTCCGCAAAGGGCTGTGTCCTTGATCATTCTTGCCAAAGAATCAAGATGCTCTAAGTCATCCATAGTCCCTTCACCATTGGTGATTTTAGTCAAAATCTCAAACATCCTCTTCGTTCCTATTCTGCAAGGAGTACATTTGCCACAGGATTCATCCTGAGTAAATTCAAGATAGAATTTTGCGATATTGACCATACAGGTCGTATCATTCATGACAATCATACCGCCTGATCCCATCATGGAGCCTATATTCTTGAGACTCTCATAATCAATTGGAGTGTCCAGGTCTAGTGTTGTTATAACGCCACCGGAAGGACCTCCTGTCTGAACGGCCTTAAATCCTTTTCCATCTTGAATGCCGGCACCGATATCAAAGATTATCTCTCTCAGTGTAGTACCCATAGGGACTTCAACCAGGCCTACATTATTAACATTGCCTGCTAGAGCAAATACCTTTGTTCCTTTTGATGTCTCTGTTCCTATGTTTTTGAACCACTGGCTGCCATTGAGTATGATGGGACATATATTGGCAAATGTTTCAACATTATTGACTGTGGTTGGCTTGCCTTTATAGCCTGATTCTGAAGGGAAGGGTGGTTTCTTTGTGGGTTCTCCTCTCAAGCCTTCCACTGAATGAATCAGTGCAGTTTCTTCGCCGCATACGAATGCGCCAGCACCAAGCTTGATGATAATGTCAAAATCAAACCCGGATCCGAATATATCCTTGCCGATTAATCCATAATCCCTAGCCTGATCCATAGCAACAGTGAGGCGCTTGATAGCTAGTGGATATTCCGCACGGATATAAATAATACCTTGATGAGCACCTGTTGCATAACCCCCAATTACCATTGCTTCCAGAACTGAATGGGGATCACCTTCAAGGATTGATCTATCCATAAAGGCTCCGGGATCTCCCTCATCAGCATTACAGATAATGTATTTCTCTGTGCCTGGTGATTTGGAAGTCAGCTCCCACTTGAGACCCGTTGGAAAACCGCCGCCACCTCTGCCTCGAAGACCGGACTCTTTTATTTCATAAAAGACATCTTCAGGTTTCATTTCGGTTAGAACTTTTCCTAAAGCTTCATATCCTCTAAAAGCGATGTACTCATCAATATTTTCTGGATTAATCATACCGCAATTTCTCAATGCGATTCGATATTGTTTTTTATAGAAAGCCATATCATCGTGAGTTTCTAACTTACCTTTCAATTCAGGTTCTTCAAATAGCAATCTGTGAACAGTACGTCCTTTTACAATATGTTCTTTGACAATTTCCTCGGCATCGTTTGGAGTGACCTGAACGTAAAAAACATTATCAGGATGAATCTTGACGATTGGACCTTGTCCGCAAAATCCGAAACAACCTGTTTTAATAACACTTATTTCCTGATCATAGCCTGCGGTGATTAACTCTGCCTTCAAAGCTGAGATTAATTCTTCGCTTTGTGAAGCAACACAGCCTGTACCGCCACAAACCATAATGTGGCTTCTTATTTTGTCCATTATATCCTCCCTTTCCTATGCCTTTTGAAACGTGTTGATAATGATGGAATCGTCAAGCAACTCATTTTTTAGAACATGCTTGTTGATGATATCTCTGGCTTTTTTGTCATCGATGTTGCCATATAATATCGGTTCCTTACCGGGTTGGTTTATCTGTACAATAGGTTCAGAATGACAATATCCAAGACATCCTACCTGCACTACCCTGATGTTTTCAAGATTGTTTTTACTGATTTCATCCAATAAGGCAGCGAGGGTAACTCTGGCACCAGCTGCTATTCCGCAGGTTGCCATACCGACCATCAGCTCGGTAATATCTTCACCATCTTTTCCTGTTTCTCTAAGGTTTACCTTTTTAAGGGAATCTTCTCTTATTTTTTTCAGATCATCTAATGATTTAATACCCATATCACACCTTCTCCTTGAATTCTTTCAATATGGAGTCTATATCTTCTACTTTTACTCTTCCAAAAACCTTGTCGTCAACCATGATGATGGGCGCCAAACCACAAGCGCCTATGCACCTAACTTCCTTGAGTGTGAACAGGTTGTCTTCTGTAGTGCCGCCAGATGAAATATTGAGTTTTTCTTTCAGTTCATGGCTAATTTTTTCAGCCCCTCTTACAAAACAAGCTGTGCCCATACAAAGACTAATGGTGTGTTTGCCGACTGGAGTGGTTGTGAAGTAGGAATAAAAAGTTGTCACACCAAAAACCTTCGCAGCAGGAATATCCAAATGCCTAGCAATGTGAAGCTGTACTTCCTGTGGTAAAAAGGTAAAAATTTCTTGGGCCTTGTGAAGTATATGGATCAATGATCCTTCCTTATCTTCCAGAGTGGAGATATACTGATCCAGTTTGTCATATTTATCCTGAGGAAGAACGCCCGCACTGTACGTTTTGCTTTGAGATACAGGTTTTGTCATAGAAACACCTTCTTTCTTAATTATTAAGAATACTTAATATCATTATATAATAAAAAGACATTAATTTCACGGAGTAATGATAAAAAAACAAAGCCTCGCGAAAGGCTTTGTTTGGTATCAATCAATTGTGATTATTGTATTGCTAATGCTTTAGTCTGACCATCTAGCTTCTAGTGTAATATCTTTAATGATTGTGTATGGGAATACCACCTCAACATCATCAAAGAACCAACCGTCGAATCCTTCAGCATCATCTAAAGGATCATCAATATCTGTTCCATAGTCAGCGGTTATTGCTGCCACAGTAGTTGTTTCCACTTTAGTGTCAAACGTTACAGTGTATTTGATAGGATTCCATTTCGCATATAAGGTTATATCTTTAGTAACCTTGAACTTATCAAAGTCTACTGCGTCTTCAAAATCTTCATCATCGTAGAACCATCCACCGAATGTATAGCCATCTCTTGTTGGCTCATCTGGCTCTTCAATTTTTTCGTCTTCATCAGCGTAGATAGCAGCTACAGTAGTGCCGCCATTTTCGTCAAATGTCACTGTAAATTCTTTACGTTCCCATTCGGCATAGAAAGTTGCGTCACCATCTACGATATACGGGAATGTCACTTTACTAGTATTGCTCAGGTTTTCATTTGTGTACCAACCATTTAGATTATAACCTTCCTTAGTAAGTGTAGGTTCTGCTATTTCCTGTCCATCGAGATAGTATCTGACTAAATCAGTTCCGTTTTTTATACTAAATATGACCTTGTGATCATATTCCAGATCATACATTCTCTCAAACAAAACCGCCATTTCAGCTCTCGAAAGAGGTTTGTTAGGTTGAAAAGTATTGTTATGTCCAATCATTAGACCTAATTCAGTAATCAGATTGACATAACCGATTCTATCTTCAGGTACAGCAGAAGCATCATTATATGGTAGTGGATCATCCTGCATATCTTCAGCCTCATCTACCATATCTAGTGCTCTTATGATATAGACTGCAGTCAAGGATCTGGATGCTGGTTTGTTTGGATTGAAATCCTCAGCTTCTTCTTCGGTCAAAATATCATTTTCGATTGCCAGATTTAGATAAGGTACCATCCAGTCTTGTGCCTTCAATTTTTTAAAAGATGGAAGTAGATTTACATCTAAATCCATTTCGTCTTCAAGGTCAAGATATCTCAATGTCATAATCAAGACCTCTATTTGTTTGGCTGAGCTGGCTGGGGCAAATTTTCCATTACCAATGCCTTTTATCTTACCCATGAAAGCCATGTTCTGAACTGATTTCATAGCCCAGTCATACCCAGTCATATCATTGAATTTAAAGTTGAATTGTTCTGTTTCTGAATAGTCTTTTTTTAGTTGTCCGGGTGCGGTATCTCTGCCTGGAACGGCAAAAGCTACAGTCATCATCAGGACAAGCACTAAAACTGTCGAGATTAATACTTTTAAAGATTTTTTCATTTTTTTTAACACTCCTTTTTTAATGATTTAAATCCGTTACATTATATGTTACGAATGTATTTGTCATATTTTCGGGTTGTTTTTAAATTTTGTTCAATAATATTTTACACCTTAATGGGAGAATTGTATATGGGTTAGGGCGATTTTGTTGTTGCTTAGCGTAAAGTTATTGTAGGAAAAAAATATAAAAAGAAAGTCTCTTTCGTGTTATGATGAGTTTGCAAACAAAATCTAACAGAAGGAGCTTTCTTTTTATATTTTTTTCCTACAATAACTTTACGCTAAGCAACAACAAAATCGCCCTAACCCATATACAATTCTCCCATTAAGG
>JAHRFV010000197.1 GCA_019084435.1 Dethiosulfatibacter sp. | reverse complement strand
TTCAGAGTAAATTTTGGGTTCGGAAGCTTAAATTATATCTCAAAAAAGGGGGTCATTGTTATTTTTGTTAAAAAAAGAGTGAAACCCTTGAAAATAAAAGGATTTAAAATAAAAAACGAGTGTCTTAGTTGACACTACGAAAAAATATATGGAGGTATGAATATGATTTTCAAGGGAGCAGGAACAGCATTGATCACGCCATTTAGAGATGGCAAAGTGGATTTTGAGAAGTACGGTGAGCTTATTGACTGGCAGATTGAAAAAGGAATTGATGCCATTGTGACATGTGGCACCACAGGAGAAGGTTCTACATTGAGCGACGAAGAGCACAAAAGTGTCATGAAGTATTGTGTGGAAAAGGTTGCTGGAAGAGTACCGGTTGTAGCGGGAACAGGAAGCAATGACTCGAATTATGGACTAAAACTCAGTCAATATGCCGAAAAAATTGGTGTTGATGCGCTGATGCTAGTGACACCTTATTACAACAAGACAACACAGAGGGGATTGATCAAGCATTATCAGATGATTGCTGACAATGTCAGCACACCAATGATTCTATATAATGTTCCATCGAGAACAGGTATGAAAATTGAAGCAGACACCATCATAGAGCTATCAAATCACAAAAATATTGTTGCTATGAAGGATGCAACGGGAGATATTGGATATACTGCTGAGGTATTAAGTAGAATAGAAAACGACGACTTTGTTATATATTCAGGCAATGACGATATGATCGTTCCGATTCTGTCACTGGGAGGAGTAGGGGTCATATCAGTTGTTTCCAATGTTCTGCCTGGAGAGACACACGATATGGTCATGAAATATCTCAATGGTGATATAGAAGGCTCAAGAAAACTACAACTTGGTTTGCTAAATTTCATTCAAAGCTTATTCATTGAAACAAACCCAATACCGGTCAAAACAGCTCTGAATCTGATGGGTTTTGATGTGGGAGAATTAAGGATGCCTTTGTGGGAAATGGAGCCATCCAATCAAGAGCGATTGAGAAAAGCTATGGTAAGAGCAGGACTGTTGAGGTGATGGTATGAGCTTAAATATTTTACTCGTAGGCTGCAATGGCGCCATGGGAAGAACTATAACCAATATAGTCTCAGACAATGACCAGTACATCATATCTGTGGGAATCGATAGATTCCCAGCACACGCCCTGTATCCGACATATCAGGACTTTAAAGATATAAAAGAACAGGTTGATGTTATTGTTGATTTTTCCAGCAAAGAGCTTCTGGCATCCATACTGGCTTTTTCGACTGAGAGAAAACTACCTTTAGTCCTTTGTACAACGGGATACGATGAGAATGATTATGAAGCTATAAAGAAAGCATCAGTGGGAATACCTATATTCAACAGCTCCAATATGTCGTATGGCGTAAATGTTGTAGTCAAATTGATTGAACAGGCAAGCCGACTAATGTCAGAAGGTTATGATATTGAAATCATTGAAAGGCATCATAACCTGAAAAAAGACGCGCCAAGTGGTACAGCTAAAATGATGATTAGAGCGATCAACAATTCTCTGGAAGATGAGCGCAATTGTGTTTATGGCAGGGCAGGAAACGAGTCCATACGCCAGGAGAAAGAGATTGGTGTCCATTCTATCAGGGGCGGCACCATATCAGGAGATCACTCGGTTATATTTGCTGGTAAGGATGAAGTTATTGAAATCCATCATTCAGCATTATCAAAGCGGGTGTTTGCAGAGGGTGCGTTAAAGGCAGCAAGTTATCTTTCCGGCAAGAAACCGGGTTTGTATGATATGAACAGAATGATTGAAAATAATTGAAAATAAATGAATAAAAATACAAAAAACAATAGAATATAATATTAATCTATGGTAGAATACTAAATTATAGCTAAGGAGACGTGAGATGAGTAAAGAGAAATTGACAGATCCCTATGAGATTGCAAGATATATTAAAGACGCCGTTAAAACAACCCCTGTCAAACTATATATCAACGGTAATCTAGCATCTATAGATTTCAAAGAATGCAGGGTTTATGGAAACAACGAGAGTGCAGTGGTATTTGGTGAATACGAACAAATCAAGCTCATTCTCTCTGAGAACCAAGAACAAATAAAAGAATATGATATCGAATCGGACAGAAGAAATTCCGCCATTCCATTGCTTGATACAAAAGAGATATCAGCGAGGATAGAACCGGGAGCAGTCATAAGAGACCGTGTGGAAATCGGTAAGGGCGTAGTCATTATGATGGGCGCGTTGATCAATATTGGTGCCGAAATTGGTGAAGGAACCATGATAGACATGGGTGCCATTGTCGGCGCAAGAGGCATAATCGGCAAAAACTGCCACATTGGAGCAGGTGCTGTCGTAGCAGGTGTGTTGGAACCGCCTAGCAAGACACCTGTGATTATAGGCGATGACGTTGTTATTGGAGCCAATGCTGTTATACTTGAGGGCGTTATTATCGGTAAAGGCGCCGTGGTTGCCGCAGGTGCCATCGTTACAGAGAGTGTACCTGAAGGAGCTGTGGTTGCAGGCTCTCCCGCACGGATTGTCAAGATGAAGGATGAAAAAACAGCCAATAAGACACAAATATTGGAAGATCTTAGAGATAGAAGATAGGAGAGTGAAAAAATGGAACTGATGGAGCAGGACAGCAAATATATAATGGGTACTTACGGCAGAATACCATTGGAGATCAAATCGGGAGACGGCGTCTTTCTAACGGATAAGGCAGGAAATGAGTATCTGGATATGTTTAGTGGAATTGCAGTGAATTGTTTTGGCCATAATAATAAAAAAATTCTTGAAGAAGTTATGAATCAGTCACAAAAATACATCCATCTGTCCAATTACTTTACCTCCGGACCTGCTGTTGCCCTGGCAAAGCTAATGGTGGAAAATACTTTTGCTGATAAGGTCTTTTTTACTAACTCCGGGACGGAATCCAACGAAGCTGCCATTAAGATTGCCAGAAAATATGGCCGTAGCAAAGCTATCACCAAAACCAGAATCCTTTCGGCTAATAATTCATTCCATGGCAGGACTTGCGGTGGGCTTTCTATCACCGGTCAAACGAAATATCGGGAAAACTTTGAACCTTTGATTCCAGACGTTTCGTTTTTCGATTTCAATGATGTTGAAAGCTTCAATAATCTGGTAGATGACGATGTATGTGCTGTATTCATTGAAATCATACAGGGTGAGGGTGGTGTCGTAGAGATAGACAAGGACTTTTTGGATACAATAAAATCAATGTCCATAAAGCATGATTTTCTGCTTGTAATCGATGAAATACAATCAGGAATAGGTCGTACAGGCAAGATGTTCGCGTTTGAAAACTATGGCATTGAACCAGATCTGGTAACTGTTGCCAAAGCATTGGGCGGCGGATTTCCCATCGGTGCAGTATTGGCTAGTGAAAGATGCAGCCAAGTATTGGTTCCTGGAGATCATGGAACAACCTTTGGTGCCAATCCTGTAGCATGCGCAGTCGGAGGTGTTGTTCTTAAGGAAGTCATAGACGAGGTGTTTTTGACCGAGGTTGTTGATAAGGGCAACTACATCAAGAAAAGATTATATGATTTACAGGTCAAGCATCCGGATATCATTAAACAAATAAGAGGACAAGGCCTGATGCTTGGCGTTGATGTGGGCGAATACGCAGCTGGCATAAAGGATAAAGCTTTTCAAAACAAAGTGCTGCTTAATGTAACAGCTGGGAGTATAATAAGAATCGTGCCCGCACTCAATATCACTTATGAAGAAATCAACCTGTTTATCAACAAATTCGATGATATAATCAGCAGCTTATAATCAACAATCCGTTCCATATTTAACTTTTAAATGGACAAGGGTCGAATGACTCTTGTTTTTTTGGCAAAAAAAGCCAACAATCAATTATATTAATAAGAACATTAAAAATATGGTGAATTGAAATAGTAAACGCAAGTAAAGGGTAAAAAGGCTGGAATAATCAAAAACCATTGATATTCATTGGATAGAAGATTAGTTTAAGGTAGAATTTTACTCAAAATAGAGGTAAAATAAAGCAGATAGCAGACAT
>JAHRFV010000085.1 GCA_019084435.1 Dethiosulfatibacter sp. | reverse complement strand
ACTGATTATACCTGAAGATGTAAAAACCTTCGGTCTATAGTAAATAATTACTCCTCAAAAACTCAACAGCAAAACCCCGCTGAATCATTTCGCGGGGTTTTGTGTTTTCAATATGAATTTATTCAAAGCATAAGCTACACCGTCATTTTCATTAGAGAGTGTGATAAAATCTGATTTTTGCTTCACATCTTCCTCGCCATTTCCCATACAGACGCCCAGTCCGGCATATTCTATCATGGAGAGATCGTTGAAATTGTCACCTATAGCTATTATTTCATTTATTTCTATATTCCATTTCTTGGCAAGAAATTCCAAAGCGCGCCCTTTTGTAGCTTCTTTTTTGGTAAATTCTAGAAAGTTCTTTTTTGAAAAAAACATATTTATATCATCTGATTTGAATTTTACAATGTCATCAAATGCTTTTATCAACTTCTCGTTTTCATCAATAAAAACAACCTTTGGTGTTTCTTTAAAATCATAATCCTGAAGGCTACCCACTTCAATAATATCTACTTTCCTAGCAAAGCTTTCATAAAAATCAGACCATTTATTCAAACGTTTGACATATATTCTTGTGTCATCATAGATATTGACATGGATGTCATTATCTTCAGCATATTTTAGAATATCCAGAATGTCATTTTTTACTAGCTGACAAGAATATAGTATGCTATCAGTTTTCGGATCAGTTATTTTTGCTCCCTGAAAGCTTCCATAGGGTTCATCTAATCCCAACTCTTCAATAATCGGCTTTACAGCAGCGCTAACTCTTCCAGTCAGAACGACTAGCTTAACTCCAAGTTTCTTTACCTCATTAATAGCTTTTCTGTTGTTTTCACTTACCGAAAAGTCATTTTTTAGCAGGGTGTCGTCCAAATCGCACGCAATTAGTTTAAACATCTACTTATCCCCATAATTCTAATCCTTCTTGTAAACCTTTTTAATGTCATCCTTAAGGCTAGAAAGGTGGTTTTCCATAGCTTTTACGGCACCAGTCTTGTCACCTGCTTTTATAGCCTTAAACACCTCGAAGTGTTCGACAATTATACTTTCAGGGTTATATGATTCATTGAAATAGATAAGTCTGAAGCGCTGCATGATCTCATTGAGAGCGTCCATAAATGAAATTAATTTCTTGTTTCCTGATAACGCTAAAATATTGTTATGGATGGTCGTGTCCAAGTAAACCATTCGTTGGATATCATACTCTTCAAAAGCTTTTTTAAATTCGTTGTTGAGGCTTTCCAATTCCTCTATCTTTTCTGCCTCGTTTTTCTCTATAGCTAGCTTGACTGCATAGGTTTCTAAAGCTTCTCTCACTTCAAGCGTATCAATAATATCTTCATAGGATATATCTGATACGTAAGCTCCTTTCCTAGGTTCCATGATAACAAGACCTTCCAGCTCCAACTTTCTGATAGCCTCTCTGACAGGTGTTCTACTGACACCCAATTGATCTGCCAACTGAATCTCCATCAGTCTTTCTCTAGGTTCTAGTTTCCCCTTCAGTATCGCATCCTTCAATGTTTCAAACACAATGTCCCTTAACGGCTTATATTCATTGATGTTAATTATATCCAGTTTTTTCTCCATTTTTTATTCCCTCCCTTGTGGTTTTTGTGATGTACACTTGTTCGTATTTTTGTCTAAAATAGGTAGCTGCCTGATCTAATGTAGTTTTGTCAGGATAAAATCCGATTACAGCTGATCCTGTCCCTGTCATTTGTGCGTTGATACCCCCCGTTTCCAAAATTTTATTTTTAATTAATTTAATTTCAGGGTAGATTTCGATGGCAATGTCCTCAAGGACATTTTTGCACGCCAATACGACTTCATTGTCTTTGCTTTCATCTATTTTTCCAAGCAGTACAGTAATGTCATAACGATTGTACATTTCCTGGGTTGCCAAGTCATAAATATCTTTTGTCGCTATGCTAAATGCTGGTTTGACAACTAGAACATACTGCCAGTAGAAATTTTTCAAACGAATCAACTGTTCTCCAATTCCTTTAGCAAGAAAAGTTCCTCCAAAAATACAATAAGGGACATCTGCCCCAATAGTTTTACCTAAATCCACCAACTCTTCGTCTGATATCTTAAGACCATTCATATCTCTAATCCCAAGAATGACTGCTGCTGCATTGCCACTACCTCCGGCAAGTCCCGCTCCCTGAGGGATTCTTTTTTTGATATAGATTTCGTATCCACCATCAAGATGGTATCTATCGATCATCAGTTCAGTAGCTAAATAAGCCGTGTTACGATTATCCAGAGGAATGGATGAATCGTCGCACATTATTATTATGCCTTTATTTGTATTTTTAATCACTATCTCATCTTTCAAATCTATGGTCTGCATGATGGATTCTATCTGATGGTAGTTGTCTTGTCTTTTTGATACAATGTTAAAAAATAGATTAATTTTGGCAAAAGAGTAAAGTTTTAGGCTTTTTTGTATATTCATATAATTCCTCAAATACAGTCATTGTAATAAAAAAACATAGATTTCAATTCAGCATTAACAAAAAGCATTTTGTATACTGCATATTATATCACATATGTTGTATATAATCATCAGAAAGATTTTGTTTTAATAAAAAAAAGTTGTTTCTTATTAAACCTCTTGAATAAATTAGGTATATTGGTTATAATATAAGTACAACAGATATTCTATTTTATCAAAAAGTAATGTAGATGAAGAGGAAGAAGGGTTTGATATCTTGTCAACATTGCAAGAAGAAACCAAATTAAGTTTGAGATAACCAATCTGATACATTACAAGCAAATGATAGGATAGGGTAGATGTTTTAAGTATATATTCTGACCTACAGAATATTACTAAAATACATAAGGGTGTGATTCCACCAAAAGGAGTAAGCATGAAAACAGAATCATAGAAACCAGTTCTCTTAGGAAGTTCAAGAGGGCTGGTTTCATTTTGTGGTGTTTTTCTCTTATGATATCTCAGATTATCTGTTTTTCCCTGAAATTAGATCCGGGACTGCTTTTTTTACTGCAGCCAGCAGTACGGGTATAAAAATCAATTGAATTAAAATGCCTGGTATACCTGTTGTTACTGCCCCAATCAGAAAAGTGGCTGGTGGTGCAAATCTGATACCAACAAAGCCAACAAGTATCGCTACCATTATTCCTGCTGAGATTCTTCCAAGAACCATTGCACTCACGAGAGTAGCGATATTATTGATACCCTTTTCTTTCAATAATGAAACAACAAGACCATAGATGCCCAATTCAACCATCATAATAAAAGCCATAGGCATCAACACTGGCATTCCTGTAAGAACACTACTTAGGAGCGGAGTCAATATACCGACCATGAGTGCATAGACCGGTGATAGTATAAATCCCCCTATAAATACCGGCAGGTGCATGGGCAGAAAAACAGGTCCCGTAGCACCAATAGCATGGAATGCCATTGGAACCAATAACCCCAGTGCTATGAACAATCCTGATAATACAATTTCCCTTGATTTTGTTTTTTTCATTATGTCCTCCTTGATTCAACAAAAAAAGCTGAGCAAATGTCCTTCAAGACATATGTTCAGCTTCAGCTTTATATTTTAAGGATTCTTCCTTATTTAGACTTCTTGTCTTTTTCCATTATACCTGTTCAGCAGTGTTTAAGCAACGAGAAATTAATTGTATTGCTTCAAAAACTCTGAAAACTTCTCCAGTCCTTCAACTAGGACTGATGTTGTGTTGGCGAAACCAATCCTCACATATCCCTCCATTTCCATTGCTTTGCCAGGTAACAGCATGACACTTTTTTCCTGAAGCAGCTTGAGACAAAGCTCTTCAGATCCCATAGGTATGTCATATTTCATAAAAGCTGTCGTTCCACCCTCAGGCTTGACGTAAGATATCAGTGGCTCTTTATTGATCCACTCGTCCAAGATTTTGATGTTTGTCCTAACAATTTCGAGGTTTCTTTCGATGATTTTGTCCTTATTCTCTAGCGCTATTGTTGCTAGCTTGTCATCAATCATACCACAGCTGATGACGTGGTAGTCTCTTTGCTTGCTGACCGCCTTTACAAACGCCTTCGGACCGCAAGCCCATCCCAGTCTTATGCCTGCCATGGAGTATGTTTTGGACATGCTTCCGGTGCTTATTCCCTTTTCATAGAGATCGGCGATAGATGGTGAAAAGCTATTTCCTGAATGATTCAAACCTCTGTACACCTCATCGGATAAGATATAGGCATCTGCTTCTCTTGCTATTTCAACAATTTCTTTGAGCATTTTTTCATCCATTAATGCACCGGTAGGATTGTTGGGATTATTGATACAGATTAATTTTGTCTCTTTACTGACTAGTTTTCGCAACTCATCTAGATCAGGTAGGAATTTGTTTTCAGGCTTCAACTTGAGTATACTGACATCCGCTCCTATCGATTCAGGAATAGAGTAGAGCTGCTGATAGGTTGGCAACACAGAAACAACCTTATCCCCTCTTTCCACCAGGGTCATAATGGTCAATGCATTGGCTCCAATGGCGCCATGCAACACAGAAATATTCTCCATGTCCTTATCGGCATATAAATTTGCAATACTATTTCTAAGCCTTACAGATCCTTCAATATCACCATATGTAAGCTTCATCTTTCTAATATCTTCTATTACTTTCTCTTTTTCGCCTGAATAATCCAAGACCTGCTCAACAGTCAAAGACTCCACACACGTCTCGGCAAGATTATACTCGCAATGATCTTCGTACAAGTTCATCCATATTTCTACGCCAAAGTCTTTAATCTTCATCTTATTAACCCTCCAATTTTTATATTAAATTTAGTTTTGTTAGAAAATCTTCTATTCTCTTCAGCAGGTCATCAAAAGTCTCTGCCTCATATGACAGTGTTTCAACAGGACACATGCCGGTTCCTTCTCTGTTCTTGATGAAAGGCACTGTTTTTTCAGTTTCGAAAGCTATGTGGTTCTCTTTAAACACTTCTCTGGTGCCTTCAGATATCATATATGTGTAGATTGATTTGACCTTCGAAAATTGATATAGTTGTGCAGCACCTCTTCCAACGACCTTATCTGCAGCAGAAGCATCTTCCAACTCAGGTCCGCATTCTTTCACTGCCATATACAAAGGGTAGATTCCTCTTCTATCACTTTTATAGATGATCTGTCCATTTTTTACAATCACTAGAGATTGTTTTTCAGTACTTAATACTGTTTTTGCTATATCTATGTCTTTCATCTCATGCTCCTAATCGTTAATCATATTATTATATCAATAAATCACTTGAACTGATAGACATATTAGTAATATAATGTAAATACTAGAAGTTGACACTCGCTTTTAGATCAAATAGCTTAAGAAAGGATGATATTATGAAAGCTAAAGATATGTTGAGCTTGAAGAATTGGGCTGTAGTAGGAGCCACTCCAAATCAGGATTCTTTTGGGTACAAAATATTCAAAACATTACAAGATAACAACTATAACGTGTATGCCGTTTCTCCAAAATATGACGAAATAGACGGCGT
>JAHRFV010000017.1 GCA_019084435.1 Dethiosulfatibacter sp. | reverse complement strand
CTGCAGTCTTGTTCCAACAACAAAAGATGAGGCCGAAAGACTTTATGACAACATCTTCAATCTCAAGCAATTCTTGTCAGGTAGAACGTTTTGGGTAGGCGGTACACCGGTAGCTGAGCACTATCCAATGGCAAATTTTAATTGTGCCTTTCAGGTGATTGATAGCTTTAAGGCTTACAGGGATCTGTTCTATCTACTTATGATCGGTTCTGGCGTCGGTGTGAGGGTTTTAAAAGACGATGTCGCAAAGCTACCTAAAATAAGAACCGACTTTGAGATTGTTCATGAGGACTTCACTCCAATCGAAATCAAAAAAAGAGAAGATAATACAAGTCTTGAATTTTTGTATAACAATACGGTCAAGATTATTGTGGGAGACAGCAAAGAAGGTTGGGTTCAATCACTAGGATACTTTTTTGATGTTATTTATAGCAACGAGTACAGAAATATTAAAACCATCATTATCAATTATGACAACGTAAGACCAAAGGGGGAGCAGCTTAAAACCTTTGGAGGTACTGCCAGCGGACATTCAAGTCTTAAAAATATGTTTCTGAAGATTGACAAGGTTCTTAAAAAGAGAGCAACGATTGAGGATAGCGTCAGAGTTAAATTGAAACCGATTGACTGCCTGGATGTTGCCAATATAATTGGTGAAAATGTTGTCGTTGGAGGTGTCAGAAGGACAGCGGAGATTGTTTTAATTGACCCCGATGATAAAGAATGCATGGAAGCTAAAAACAAGCTTTATAAGCAGATTGATGGACAATGGATTGTGGATAAAGACATCATTCACAGACAGATGAGCAACAACTCCATCTATTATAAAGAAAAACCTTCTAGAGAAATGCTCCATTGGCAAATACAGCAAATGAGATATTCAGGCGAACCAGGATGGGTTAATGAAACCGCTGGTAAAAAGAGAAGAGACAACATGAATGGTGTTAATCCGTGTGGGGAGATACTGCTTGATTCAAATGGCTTGTGCAATCTGACAACAGTGAATGTCTTTGCTTTTGTCAATGAAGACGGATCTTTAGATATTGACGGATTACTAGAGGCCCAAAGATTATCAGTTAGATCAGCCTATAGAATGACTTGTGTCGAATTGGAAATCCCAGCTTGGGATTCAGTTCAACAAAGAGATAAGCTGACAGGTTGTTCATTGACAGGCTGGCAAGATATGGTCAATGCCTGTAAACTTGATCGAAAAGAGCAAGCTGAAGTCCTTGAAAAAATGCGTAAGGCCGCAAAGGATGAGGCTGCCAAGTATGCTGCGCAAATAGGTGAAAGTGCTCCTATATTGGTTACCACTGTCAAACCTGAAGGGACTTTATCACAGTTGCCAATCGTATCAAGTGGTGTGCATTATTCTCATTCTCCTTACTTTATAAGACGTGTCAGGGTTAATGCTCATGACCCTATGGTAAAGGTATGTGAGGATCTTGAATACCCAATCTTCCCAGAAGTTGGACAAGATGAGGCAACCTGTACGACTAAAGTTATAGAATTCCCGATAAAATCTCCACCGGGAAGAACGAAATATGACGTTACAGCCATTGAACAGCTTGAAGATTACAAATTGTTCATGGAGCACTATGTTGACCATAATTGTTCTATTACTATACACGTTCGTGACAACGAGTGGGAAGGTGTAGAGGAGTGGGTCTGGGACAATTGGGATGACGTGGTTGCGTTATCGTTCCTATCACTTGATGATAGTTTCTACGAACTGCTACCTTACGAGTCGATAGACGAAGAAGAGTATAATGAAAGAGTGGCTAAAATGAAACCTTTCATACCATCATTACTAAACAAATACGAGTCAGTTGAAACAACACTGGACGTTGGTGATGAAAGCTGTGAAAGTGGTATCTGTCCAATCAGGTAAATTATCAAATAAAAAGAGAGTGAAAGCTCTCTTTTTTGCTTTTTGTTGACAAAAGCCTGTTCATACGATATCATATTCCCATCTTTGACAGTTGTAAGGTGTAAAAAGCTTGGAAACCCTTTAAAACAGGTCGCTCCAAGCTTTTGTTGTTTTAAAAAAAGTGCGTACTTTTTTCTATTTTTTGGTGTCTCTGAAAATTTTTTTCATCATTTT
>JAHRFV010000169.1 GCA_019084435.1 Dethiosulfatibacter sp. | reverse complement strand
TATTCTTGCGGCTTGTTGCATTGAATGAGTTACAATTACTATGGTATAGTCCTTTTTTAATTCTAACACAAGATCTTCGATTTTACCAGTAGCAATCGGGTCCAAGGCTGATGTAGGCTCATCCATCAATAAAACATCCGGGTTTACAGCTAATGCCCTGGCGATGCACAGTCTCTGTTGTTGTCCCCCTGAAAGACCCAAAGCATTTTTCTTAAGTCTGTCTTTGACCTCATACCATAGGGCGGCTCTCTTTAGGCTGTTCTCTGCGATTTCCATGAGTAGATTCTTGTCCTTGATACCATGAATTTTAGGGCCAAATACCACATTCTCGTAAATTGACTTGGGAAAAGGATTAGGTTTTTGAAATACCATTCCCACCATTGTTCTCAATTCCTCCACAGAAATGGTCTTGTCAAAAATGCTCTGTTGATGGTAGAGGATATCTCCGGTTATTTTTACAGAAGGTATATTTTCAACCATACGGTTCAGTGTCTTGATAAAGGTTGACTTGCCGCAACCGGAAGGTCCGATAATGGCTGTCACCCTATTGTTTTCTATAACTATATTAATGTCTTTAAGTGCTTGTTCCTGATCGTACCAAAGGTTCAGTCCTTTTACGTCAAAAACCTTTCTATCTGTTTCATTTATTCTATTTGTCAATTCAATCTCCTCCATTAAAATTTCACTTCGAATTTGTTTCTTATGATAATAGCAACTGAATTCATAATAAACAATATCAGCAGCAAAACAACGATAGTGGCAGCAGCCAGATTGGCATACTCAGCAGTTAATACTGTGTCTAATGTCCAATAATATATCTGAATAGGCAGTGCTGTAAAGTTATCCATCACAGTTGATGGCACTCGCAAGAGCAATGCAGGTATCCCTAGAACAACCAAAGGCGCTGTCTCTCCTATCGCTCTGGATAAAGACAGAATAGCACCTGTCAGTATCCCGGGAAGCGCAACCGGCAAAACCACTCTTCTTACGGTTGTCCACTTGTCAGCCCCCATTGCGTAGGATGCTTCTCTTAGATAACTTGGAACAGCCTTTATAGCTTCCTGACTGGAAACGACAACTATGGGCAATACCAATAATGACATGGTCAATCCACCCGCCAAGATGCTGGATCCCAGATTAAACAACCTGCTGAAAACCGCTAATCCTAAAAGCCCAAATATTACTGAGGGGACACTGGCAAGATTGGATATATTCACTTTGATAAACATTTGTATATTTCCTTTTTTTGCATATTCCTCAAGATAGATGGCAGTGGAAACGCCAAGAACCATCGTCACAGGTACTACAATCGACATAAGCCATACAGAACCTATTATAACGCCATAAATGCCAGCCTTTTCAGGGAATATAGATAGATTGCCGGTCAAAAATTTTATACTAAGCCATCCGATGCTGTCTGCAATTATCCTATAAAACAATATTCCCAAAACCAGCAAGGCAAATATGACAGATAGCGAGAATAGATGCTTGAAAAAATCATTCAAAAAAAGCCTTTTTTTCAATCTTTTTTTATCTGTATCAATTTTCAGCATATTTTTTATTTCTTTTTCTTCCATGTGAACTGCTTGTTTAGATTTCATAGATTCAATTTGATAACTCATATTAGTATTCCTCCCTGTATTTGCGAGAAATGTATTGGGCTATAAGATTCATTACAAGAGTGAATAATAGTAAAATCAAACCTACTGCATATAAGCTATAATATCCTGTTGTCCCGCTACCAGCATCTCCGCTTGTAAACTCAACGATATATGAGGTCATTGTCTGCATGGATCGTGTTATATCAAAGGTGAAGTCTTTTGAACTACCACTGGCTATGGTAACAATCATCGTCTCCCCTATCGCTCTTGAGATTGCTAGAACAAATGAGGCAATAATACCGGATATGGCTGAAGGAATGACAACCTTAATGGCTACTTCCAGCTTAGTTGATCCCAATGCCAAAGATCCTTCCTTAAGAATTTCCGGCACAGCATTCATAGCATCTTCAGATAAAGAAGCAACCAATGGAATAATCATGATACCCATTACAATCCCCGGACTCAAAGCATTTTTTGCTTCCAGAGCAGGTATAAGACTCATCAATAGAGGTGTCACAAAGGTATAGGCAAAGAATCCATAAACAATAGTTGGGATACCTGCAAGCACCTCGAGTATCGGTTTTACTGTTTTTCTAACCCTTTGAGATGCAAACTGGCTAAGATAAAGTGCAGCCGTAAGGCCCAACGGTATAGCAACCATCATCGCGATAACAGTAATGATGATTGTTCCATTGATTAGAGGCAATATGCCGAATGAAGGGTCTACTGCTCTTAGAGGTGCAAGTCTGGTGCTGAAAACATCAGATAAGCTAACAGCACTGAAAAACTTATAGGCATCCGTAACCAGAGTAACTATGATGCCAATGGTGGTCAGAATTGACACCGAAGCCATAACGAAAAAAAACACAGGCATGATTTTATTGACAATGTCTTTTTTGTTTCTTATGTTGTTTTGGATTATTTCTCGTACATCTGTATTGCGATCACTCATATAACTCACTTCCTTTTTTAAACTTCAAACGACCTAAGATGAGAAGCCTCAATGCTTCCCAACTTAAGCCATTTGATAAAAATTGAGGGTTTTATTTTATAGATTCCAGTACTGACATATATTCAGCATATACATCTGCGGGAAGTGGAGCAAATCCATTTTCTCCAGCAAGCTTAGCAGCACCTTCTTCAGAAACTACATATTTTGCAAAGTCAAGCACTTGTGGTTTTTCTTTCGCGTATCTCAGGTTGACATATGTGAATACCGGTCTTGTAAATCCAGCGTATGGAAGCTCTTCACCGATAGTTGCCAGAGTAGGCTCAATTGGTCCGCTTCCAAAGTCAACTTTTATCGCTTGGATTTTATCTTGATTATTGACATAGTATCCAAATCCGAAGAATGCTATAGCATTTTTGTCTTTTGATACAAGATCCACCAATGTTGAATACTCTTGTTGTAGATTGGCAGTTGTTACCATGTCTTGTTTTTTCAGAATAACTTCGTAGAAGAATTCATATGTTCCATGGTTTTCATTAGGTCCGAAGAATTTAACTTCCTCAGCTGGCCACTCTGATCTGATGTCTGACCATAATACCTTGTCGTCTGCTTTAATTGTTTTGGATAGATACATGGGCAACAGAAATGACAAAAGATGAAATAGTCAATATGTATCTATCCAAAACACTTAAAGCAGACGACAAGGTATTATGGTCAGACATCAGATCAGAGTGGCCAGCTGAGGAAGTTAAATTCTTCGGACCTAATGAAAACCATGGAACATATGAATTCTTCTACGAAGTTAT
>JAHRFV010000020.1 GCA_019084435.1 Dethiosulfatibacter sp. | reverse complement strand
TGATTTAAATCCGCTTTTTTGAATTTGTGAATAATGTGCGAACACATCAGTTCCTTCCTCCGTAGTAATAAAACCGAATCCTTTTTCTGAGTTGAACCATTTAACAGTACCTTTCATATTGACTGCCTCCAAAATTTTATTTCTAATTTGTTGAAGAAGTGACATAAATAAAAATCTTGGCGCTAATCAATACGATCAAACTCTCAATTCCATTTATTCATTCTTTAATACAATTTAGATTACTTTTCAAGTATACACTATCTAAAATATAATGCAAGCATTATTTTTGATTTTTTTTATAGAATGCTAATTATAGTCCCAGAGATCTGATTGGTCCGAAGTTCATTCTCTCTCTGACCATTTGGAGATGCCTTTTCTCTTCCTTAAGTATAACCTTCATTTCTTTTTCAGCAATATCAGGATACATGGACATCATCTGATGGACAAACAATATGCCATCCTTTTCCATTTTCTCCGCAAGCTCCAAAGAATCCTTCAATTTCATGTCTTTATCAAAGCTGTGTTTTCCAGTTATGTTTACATCGATCAAAGATTTTGTATACTCAATCTCTTCCTCTGAAAACTCTCTGTCCAAATCACCGTGATGCTTTTCCAACAACGCCTCGTACATTTTTCGATGATTCTCTTCTTCGAGTGATAACCTCGTAAACAGGGCTTTAGATTTTTCGTCAGGTGCATTATCTGCAAGTTCCGCATAGTATTTAGTCACGCCTTCTTCCATCTTTACAAATGTAGATAAGATTTGCTTACCATCAAAATTCACAAAATCACTCCCTTTATTTTTATTGGATAAGTCTTTCATATATCTTTTGAATAATCAAAGCAGTTTGATTCCTTTGACTTCGAGAGCTTCAATGCCAAAAAACTTGCTTATGGTGACTGTGAGACAATCGTCTATGGCATCAATACCTCTTAGACAATAAACTGTGAATCCATCAACTTCTAATACGTCGAATTTATGCTGGTCATTACTTGGTGGTCCGATTTTAGCAATGGTTTCTGCAATCTCTATACAGCATCCAGCAATTAATAGATCAATAGTAAAAACCTTTTCGCCTTTTTTCCCCAGATACTTCTTAGCCTTGTCCGTAATAACAATTTTCATAAATTCACTACCTTTATATTTTTATGCTATTTTATCGTTTGCTTTGGCTGTTAACTCACCATATGCCTGTTTTGCAAGTATAAGAGCAAGAACTAGTAGAGCTGATCCGATTATTACCAATGGATAATTGGCAGCTATGAAGTTATTTCTGACTAGCAATATCAGCGCAAGCATTGTGACCGTGAACATGAATACCATAGGTATTGTGAACATTTTGATGTTCTTGCCTTGATGTTTCAACCAAACTGCAGCTGACATCAGTGCAATGGCAGCAAGAAGCTGATTGGCTGATCCAAATACCGGCCATACCTTTGACCAACCGGCTACACCTAATAGTCCGCCAGCACCGACTGTTATGAAAGTTGCTACGAACTTATTCGTCAGTATAGACATATCAGCCTTAATCTCTTTTTCAAAATACTCTTGGAATACAAATCGCCCTATTCTAGTACCTGAGTCGAGAGAAGTTAGAGCAAAAGCCGATATTGCAAGTGCTACGAAAGATTTACCTACAGCATGTGGAACCCCAAAAGAAACCATGAACGTGCCTACGCCATCTGAAAATACGTTATTAGGTCCACCAGCTGATATTAGTTCTGCTAGCTTATCAGCACCAAGATATGCTGCTGAAATAAGCGCTATAACGGCTAGAACACCTTCAATCAACATTGATCCATATCCTATTAGTTTAGCGTCACCTTCTTTGTCAAGTTGTTTGGAAGAAGTACCTGAGGAAATCAAAGAGTGGAAACCTGATATAGCACCACAGGCTACGGTAACAAACAAGATTGGGAACATCCAGCTACCGTTTACATTAAACGATGTAACCGCTGGTAATTGAATGCCTGGTCTGAATAAGATTAGCCCCAGAACCGCTCCGATTATCATGGCATACAGAAGAAATGAGTTCAGATAATCTCTAGGTTGAAGTAGGATATAGACCGGTGCTACTGATGCGATGAAAATATAAGCAAGAACTATTAGATACCAAACGTTAAATGACAATACAATCGGGAATATCAGTCCTAGCCAAATGCAAGCTATAAGAAGAGCAACACCAACTACTGTCGCTATTCCCAGAGGAACGTTTAACCTGTTGGTCGCATAACCAAAGCCTACAGCTAAAATGATAAACAGGATAGAAGTTGTTCCAACAGCTGGAACAGCTACAAATGTGTTGACGACTATATTGGCAAATGCCGCAATTACCAATGCAAGTGTCAACCAGGCAAAAATATTGAAAAGTTTTTTCCCTGTCATTCCGATATTCTTCTCAATGACATGTCCGATAGATTTTCCTTCATGTCTTATTGACGAGAACAGAGAACTAAAATCATGAACTCCACCTACAAAAATGGACCCCAAAACAATCCAAAGGAATACAGGCAACCAGCCAAACATAGATGCAGCTATAGGCCCAACTATCGGTCCAGCGCCAGCTATGGATGCAAAGTGGTGCCCGAGTAAAACAGGTGCCTTTGCTGGAACATAGTCCACCCCGTCTGTCATTGTATGGGCTGGTGTTTTTCTTGTAATGTCGACTCCCCACTCCTTGGCAAGCCAGGATCCGTAAGTTACATAAGCAATAATAAAAGCAAAGATTGCAACTAGAATAAGAATTAATGCCATTTTAATACCTCCTTAAATAATTTATTATCAAGAGTATGCGGCCATACCCAATGATTTCACTATTAAAAGGGCTTGTAGAATTTGCTGATTTTTTTTGCTTCCCGGCTTGTTATTACTTTGCCGGAAGTTATTTCAACAACTACAAGTCTTATGGAGGACCACCCGTGAAAACCGAACTTATATGATTTTTGATATTTGAATCTCCTGATGATGTCTTCAAGATCAGCATCCACATTTCCCATCGTTAGCAATATACCTGTGAAGACGGTAGACATGTGTTCATCGTTCGGTACTACAAAATCATCCATGGCTTTTTTTAAAACATTAAAAGTCTCATCTACCCCTTCTGTGGTTATATCATCCATTATTCTAATGAAACAATATTCATTATTTTCATAGGCATAAATGACTGTTCCTTTTGTTGCAACGAATCTTTCGTTTCTAATATTTGATTTGGCTGCCAGACTGAATTTGATGCCCTCGAACTCAGGAATTTCAATGAAGTCAAAATTATACTTTAGTTTTTCGGAAACATTTTCCAGGTAAGTTTCATATGTCATTCAATTATCCTCCACGATATTTATTCTATCACTGATTCAACTATTAAAGATAATTAATGCATGAAATGCGGTTATTTATACATGAAATACATTAAAAATAACTGGTCAAATGTTCATCAGTTCTTTGAATTCCTGAACAAAACTCCTGCTGACAGGCACTTTTTCATTTGTATTTTCCATAGTCAACAAATATGTATTGTTAAACCATATATCAATTTCTTTGATCTTATCTAGATTAACATAATAGGATCTGTGGCTCTTAAAAAAATTCTTAGAATTGATTTTTTCTTCAAGCTCTGAAAGTTTAATATTTGCATTGAATTTTTCATTATTATTGTAAAAAACTTCTGTCTTTCGTTCATTAGCTTTTATGAAAGCAATCTCATTCATTCTGAGCACAAGAATTTTCTCTCCATTAGTAAGGGTAATCTTACTATCATTGAGATATTTGCCATGCTCTTTACTGACCATGAATCTGTTCTCAAGCTTCATTAAGAGTTTTATTATCCTTTCTGCGGCATAGGGCTTGAGCAAATAATCAAATGCCTCTACCTCAAATGCATCATGTGCATATTCTCTATAAGCGCTTACAAAAATTATTTCAGGTTTGATCTTAAAACCACTGATTATCCTCGCTAGTTCCATGCCGTCCAGATTGGGCATGTTAATATCCAAAAAGACCAAATCCACCTGATTGGTATTCTTTAAATACTTAAGTGCTTGAATGGAATTCTCAAACTCTTGTGCAATTACTATTGAAGAGTGGTTTTCAATAAAAAATCTAAGTTCCTCTCTTGAGGGTCGTTCATCGTCAATGATTAAACAGTTCATATTTGACTCCTGACAGAATATATTCATCTACACTATCTTCTTTTAAGTTAAAGGATATTCTAGTGCCTTTATCAAGTCTAACAATATCCAGCCCTTCTCCATAAATCAGCTTCAGTCTATTATGGACATTTGAGAGACCAATATTTTTTTCATTCATTTTATCTAAATATAGATTGTTGATAACGACACTGGAAATACCAATACCATCATCTTCAACAACTACCTCCACGGTATCGAAACCCTTTTTTTGAACAGAAATCCTAATTTTGATTTTTCTGTTAATCTCCGCCTGGGTGTTAACATTCATACCATGTTTGATGGAGTTTTCTACGAGAGGTTGTATAGAAAGTGCTGGTATATTACACACCAAAGATTCATCAGTATCATATATAACCGAAACCCGTTCACCAAATCTAGCCTGTTCAATACTTACATAAGATTGAACATGTTTAATTTCTTCATTGATATTAATCAATTTCATCGAGTTTTCTATGTTGTATCGCAAAAAATCCGAAAGATTCACTACAAGTTCTCTAGCTTCTTCAGGTTTGATTCTGACAAAAGATATCAAGGTATTGAGTGCATTGAATAAAAAATGGGGATTGATCTGGTTTTGAAGCGCCTTTATTTCAGATCTGGAAGCCTCTTTTTTCAATTGCTGAATTTTGACCAATTCAAACTGGGTGGAAATCAGTCTCGAAAGCCTCTGAAAAAGAACCTCTTCTTTGTAGGCTAGTTTTTCATTGCGGCTGAAAAGTATTAGAAGAAATCCAATGAAAAACTAGCATACAAAGAAGAGGTTCTTTTTCAAAGACTTTCGAGACTGATTTCCACTCAGTTTGAATTGGTCAAAATACAGAAATTAAAAAAAGAGGCTTCCAGATCTGAAATAAAGGCGCTTCAAAACCAGATCAATCCCCATTTTTTATTCAATGCACTCA
>JAHRFV010000058.1 GCA_019084435.1 Dethiosulfatibacter sp. | reverse complement strand
GGTCAATTGAAAAAGTAATTTCCACATTGAAAAAGTAAAATCCACTAATCTGAAAATCGTTAGACATAAGGAGATTGGTGGATTTTTCATTCACATAATCAGTGCAAACTGTGTGTAAAAATAGTACAATAGAGTTGATTGGAAGTTGAAATTGGTGTCTTTTTGAGTATAAGAAGCCAGAGGTTGAGTTTCGCTGACTATTTGCAAGAGTAAATTCAACCCCGGGATAGTATGTGAAATCAAATGCCGATGATGCCTCTGATCAGTATTACTTTAGCAAAGATGGGTGCATGGTAACCTTGTCGGGAGCGACAAGGTCCACACCTATCTTTTTTAGGAAATGCTCCCCGTACAATGCTGAAAAGACCGCATAAGGGGTTTTATCGCCCAGGTTCTTACGGGTATAGGAGTTGATGTGATTCATCATCAGCGTGATGTCTTTCTGTGTAAAACGGTCCAAAGAGCTTCCCTTAGGAATGATACGGCGCAGCAACGTATGATTGTTTTCTGCCGCTCCTTTCTGATAGGAAGCCTGAGGATCACAGTAAAACAGACGCGTTCGAAGGCGTCCTTCCTGGGAGTACTCGATGGCTGAAGGATTTGAAAATTCGCTTCCATTGTCTCCAAGCAGTACAGGTAAGAGTTCACAAAAGCCGTCTGGTCCCAGTATGTCATAAAGGTCATTGAATATGTCGATGACCGACTGGGAAGTGTTTGCATCTCTTAGGAAGGCAAGCATCAGCTGAGGAACCACAAAATGGATGGTCAAAAGAACCTTCCCACCCTTGACTCCCTCCACACTGTCTATTTCCACAACAGGAAGATCGGGATGATCACCCATAAACTGCTTGTAGTCCAGATAAGTGCGGTTTTCACGGCATTTCCTATCCACCTTGTAAGACGACTTGCGTTTGCGCCTGCCCATACGGACGACCCTTGGCATGTTGATGTTTCTGGCTGAAAAGATACCCTTATTCACGTAATGGTAAAGGGTTCGCTCGTGATACATGATGACATCGGCTTGATGGACACAGATATGGTGCAGAGATTGACCCTTAAGAAGCAAGGGACTGATCAGTGCATCCAGTCTCAACATTTCCTTCTCTGTGATTTGGAGACCCTGACGCGCCTCTGAACGAATTTCTTCATACTCCTTCTGTGCGGCAGAAGCGCTGTAGAGGCGTTTCTCCAAGGAACAGCTTCTACGGGTTTCGCAGCCGTTACAGACATAAGGAGCGCTAGTCAGTTTCAGGCAGCTTTCAGGCTTGTACTCCGAACACAGTGAAAAACACGGATAGGTCTGGCAGAAACCGCATATACGACGGCATTTTGTTTTGCCGCACAGATGCTGATAGCTGCAATTCAATCTTAGAGAACAGTTGTTGTAAGGCTTCCCGTAACAGCCTGTCTGCTTGAATTGAATATGGTTTCTGATTTCCTTGGAGATGGTACTCGGATCCTTGTTAAGTTCTCTTGCAATGCTTTTGAAAGATTCTTTTTCCACCAGTCGTTGCTGAATTATGCTTCTATCTTCATGGGTCAGATGTTTATGTTTGTTCATAGTGTCCTCCATCGGGGAGGCATCATCCATTCTATCTTAACTGTTTGTCAAACTAATTTCCATATGCTTGTTTGCCAAAGTTATTTCCACTTTATCTTTTTTTGGCGTGGAATTTAGTTTTGCAATTAAGG
>JAHRFV010000034.1 GCA_019084435.1 Dethiosulfatibacter sp. | reverse complement strand
TTACCACCAGTTTCAATTATTGCGTACATAATAAAACACCTCCTCTACCCAGTCTCGCCTTAGCAGGTACTTTCGTTTTAAACCTGTTCAGAGCGGCTGCTTACAAATAAGTATTATACCTAATTTATATCACTTTGTCAATAAAATTAAGTGCAGTCCTTTGAACCTCAATGGTTTTTACACCATCTAGACTATTATATATGAATTCTCTTACTTCATCAACCTTCAAGCTTCCGCTGTCACTGACATGTATGGTAATTTTGATATCAATATCCAGCATTTCTATGTTGATCAGCTCAATGCCCAATATGAAGGATGTCAGATTCATCTCTTTTTTAACAATCTTGTTTTTCTTTTTTTTCTCTCTGATTATCATGTAATCATTATCCAATAACCCATTCAGTGAACTAATTGTAGCATTTACAGATTCCTCATCGTTATGACTGATTCTGAAAAGATAAACCTGCGAACAAACCATGGAAGGGATCGATTGATTGCCTAAGTATTCAGAGGCCTCGGTGATGAGCATACCATGTGGCAGGCAGTGGTTCATTCTGTCCACAAACTCAGATATGCTTATATCGTTTATAATATCCACCTCTGCTATCTCTCCTATGCTCTCTACCCCAAGCGACAACGGATAAGCAATGCTCAGTTTCGGATGAGGATTGAATCCTTCAGAGTATTTTGCCATAATCCCTGTTCTTCTCAATGCTCTCTGTAGTACCCTAAGATTATCAAGATGTGATATGAATTTCAATTTTCCCAATTTGGTATACTTAAAGACTATCTTCAAAGCAAGGCCCTCCGACTAAACTAGTATTGACACCACATCCTGAACAATTGACTCTACAATCATCTGTAGTGATTTCTTTAAGAGATTTTTCCTTTTCATCTATCAGGTATTCTTTTCTGACGCCGCAATCAATGAAATCCCATGGTAGAATTTCATCGTACTCTTTTTTTCTACTGTTGTAAAAGTCCATAGAAATGTTTTCTTCCTTAAATGCTGCCAACCACTTATCATAATCAAACTGATCTCCCCAGCCATCGAAGGTGCAACCCATCTCAAATGCTCTCTTCATACCATTGGCGACACGCCTGTCTCCCAATGCGAAGACTCCTTCCAGATAGCTCAGCTTGGGATCATGATATGAAAACGAGATTTTTCTGTCTTTTATTTCTCTCTTCAGATAACCGGTTTTGTCCTGAAACTCTTTAACTGTATTCTGTGGATCCCACTGAAAGGGTGTAAAGGGCTTGGGAACAAAGCATGCAGCACTGACATTAATATTGAAATTTCCTCTGATAGCCTCTCTCGGTCTGTCAAAGAAGGCATCTTTTATCTTATATACCATCTCTTTAATGCCATATATATCATCTCTTGTTTCTCCTGGTAATCCAACCATAAAATACAGCTTAATATTGGACCAGCCCAGCTCAAAAGCTGTTTTAACCGAACCTAGTATATCTTCCTCAGTAATGTTTTTGTTGATTACATCTCTCATCCTTTGTGATCCTGCTTCGGGAGCAAATGTAAGGCCTGATTTCCTGACTTTCTGTACCCTTTCAATTAATCCAAATGTAATTGAATCCAGACGCAGTGATGGCAATGACAACCCTATTCTTCGTTCCTCGTACTTGTCCAGCAGGGCTTGAGAAAGCTCAATTAGTTTGGAATAGTCACCTGTGCTTAATGAGGACAATGATATCTCCTCATGTCCTGTGCTATCCAGCAACAATTCAGCCTGAGCCAGAAGTGTCTCAACTGATTTCTCTCTTACTGGTCTGTAAATCATACCTGCCTGGCAAAATCTGCATCCCCTTGTACATCCTCTGAATATCTCAAGAACTATCCTGTCGTGAACTGTTTCTATGAATGGAACAATGATCTTATCAGGAAAATATGATTTGTTCAGATCTTTGATGATCCTCTTCTTGATCACATCTGGTGCGTTATCATAAAGCTTTATCCTTTTAGAAATCTTTCCGGTATCATCATAGACAACATCGTAGAAAGACGGCACGTAGATTCCTTCGACCTGACAAGCTTCCTTTAGAAAAGCTTGCTTTGAATAGCCACCTTCTTTATGCTTTTCATAAAGAGCCATCACTTCAAGCAGAAGCTCCTCGCCTTCTCCAATAAAGAACATATCGATAAACTCGTGCAGCGGCTCAGGATTGAATGCACATGGTCCACCCGCTATTATTAAAGGATATGTCTCGTCTCTTTTATGGCTCTCTAGGGGTATCCCTGAAAGCTGCATCATATTCAGAATATTGGTATAGCTCATCTCATACTGCAGTGTAAAACCAACAAAATCGAATGATTTCAGACTGTCGTTGCTTTCAAGGGAGAACAGTTCAACCTGATGGTTTCGAAGTTCCTTCTCCATATCTGTCCAGGGTGTAAACACTCTTTCACACCAGATATTGGGATAGCTGTTGAGCAAGTTATAAATGATATGCATACCCAAGTGTGACATCCCGACTTCATATACGTCCGGAAAAGCGAAAGCAAATCTTATATTCACGTCGTTTATATCTTTAACGATGGAATTTAGTTCTCCACCTGTATATCTTGCCGGTTTCTCAACCCTCATTAATATTTCGTCAAATAAGTTCTTATTCAAATGATATACCTCTTTCCTGTATGATTTCTTTTATCATTTTTATCTCTTTTTCATGCCCTTCTACTTCAAATGGTGTTTCTAGATAAAACGGAAGTCTCTTTAATTTCTGATGTGTGATTAGATTAATGAGTGGCTCTAGTCCGATTAGTCCCTCTCCTAGGCCTGCATGTCTATCTTTGTTTTCGTTGAACGGCTTCAAACTGTCATTCAAATGAATCCCCTTTAGCTTGTCCAACCCGATGATTCTGTCAAATTTTTCCAATACGCCATCCAGATCGTAAATAATATCATATCCAGCACTGAATATATGACACGAATCCATACAGACACCCAATTTGTCCTTTTGTTTTACGCCATCAATGATTTTAGCAATTTCTTCAAAGGTACTGCCTATTTCACTTCCTTTTCCTGACATTGTCTCAAGCAAGACAGTCGAGGTAATGTCATCAGTAATGATATCGTTGAGTATGTCCACAATATATTCTATTCCAAGGTCGATTCCATTGCCTGTGTGGCTTCCAGGGTGAAAATTGTATAGATTGACAGGCAAAAACTCAAGTCTTTCCAAGTCTTCTCTGAAAGCATCCTTTGCAAAATTCCTGACATCTTCCTTAATTGAACTCAGATTGTAAGTATAGGGTGCATGAGATAATATGTTTCTTAAATTGTTAACCTTTACAATCTCAAAAAAGCTTTTAACATCTTCATCATCAAGCTTTTTTATAGCTCCACCTCTTGGGTTTCTAGGGAAATACTGGAATGTATCACTGTTTATATCAACTGCTGTTTGAGCTGCAGCAGCAAATCCTTTTGCGATTGATAAGTGTGCTCCTATATTAATCATGTGATCTCCTAAATTTTCTTTGAATTTTTCTCGGAATTATAATATCATAAATTAAGATGCATTGCTAACATATTATGTTATTGGAGGAAAATTATGACGCATTTAGAAAAGAGTTATGAATTGAAGGCACAGACTGTTATCAAGCAATTCGCAAAGAGAAACATAGAAGGCTACTATTGCGCTAACAAGGATGAAGCCTTGAAGCTGATGCTGAGTTTCATCGAGGAAGGCAAAAGCATTAGCTGGGGCGGATCGGAATCACTCAATGAATTGGGCATCAAACCTTTACTTGAAAATGGCAACTATGTATTGGTGGACAGAGACAAGTTTACCGGAGAGGAAAGAACTCAAAAAATGAAAGAAGCTTTTTTTTCAGACTATTATCTGACCAGTTCTAATGCGGTGAGCCAGGATGGCATGCTGGTCAATATCGACGGAAATGGAAACAGAGTCGCAGCAATGAGTTTTGGCCCTAAAAATGTAATCATCGTTGTGGGCATGAATAAGATAGTGCCTACTGTGGAAAATGCTGTTGAGAGAGTCAGAAATTTTGCGACACCGCCCAATACCATCCGATTGGGTTATGACACGCCATGCAACAAGTCTGGTGTTTGCAGCGACTGCCTTGTGAAAGACTGTGTATGCGGTCAAATATTGATCACACGATTTAATCGCAACCCCGGTAGAATCAAGGTAATTATTGTTGGAGAAACACTTGGTTTTTAGCTTAAACATGATATAATGGTTTAATCTGAAAACTCGAGGTTAAAATGGTTAAAATCGACAAGAAATTTTGGAAAAGATTTGATTTTTTATTAATTATTACAGTTCTAGCATTAGCAATATATGGGTTCATCATGATCAAAAGCGCAACCGCAAGTTTACCGGCAGGATCTGATCGCTATGTCAACAGACAGATCCTGTCATTTGTCGTTGGTTTGGTTGTGATGGTTGTTCTAATATTTATCGACTACGAAGCCTATGGCAAATTTTATATACCCATATACATAATATGCAATTTGATGCTGTTAGCTGTACTTTTCTTTGGGTTCGGAGAAGACCAATGGGGAGCTCGACGATGGTTGTCTATAGGGGGTCAGGTTTTTCAACCATCTGAAATAGTAAAGTTTGGTCTAATTCTTTCTTTGTCTAAATTCATTGACCTTCATAAAGATAGTATCAATCATCCTATGACCCTGATTAAAATCCTTATTTTAGCCGGTTTTCCTATCGGTTTGATTATCATACAGCCTGACTTCGGAACAGGTATGGTGTTTGTATTTTTCATTATTGCAATGCTTTTTGCCGCAGGTCTTCATATGAAATATTTCCTACTCTTCCTTGCTATTGGTATTATTATGATACCGATATTAGCTATGACGTTGGAGGATTATCAACTAGATAGAATTCGTGTGTTTCTTGACCCAAGTCTTGATCCTCAAGATACCGGATACCAAGTGCTTCAATCTAAGCTGGCAATTGGGTCTGGTTTGATATATGGACGAGGATTGTTTCAGGGTGTACAGAATCAGTATGGATTCCTGCCAGCCAAACAGACTGATTTTATCTTTGCTGTTATTGGTGAGGAGCTTGGCTTTTTTGGAGGTTCCGTTCTGATTCTTATGTATACATTTTTAATGTATCGCCTAATTAGAATAGCTAAGCATGCGCAAGATATGTTCGGTTCAATGATAGTAATCGGCATAACAGCCATGATGCTTTTCCATATTTTTGAAAATATTGGCATGACGATGGGATTAACTCCTGTAACAGGACTTCCTCTGCCCTTTATCAGCTATGGTGGTACATTTATGATTATCAACATGATTAGCATCGGGTTGGCACTATCCGTAGCTGTAAAAAGAGAAGGCCTTGAATTTTAATGGAAGCAACTGCCACCTATGAACTCCTTGATGATAGATGTGTTGGGTATTACTGTCTCATCCTCTATTTCATTAAAATATCTCAGAAATGACAGCAATCTTACTTTTTCCAGATAGTAGGGACTGCTTTCCCCAATCTCTTCCAAAACAGGCAATGCATATTTTTTCAATACTGCCAACTCATAAATTAGTGATGAGTTGAACATCACGTCTGCATTTTCTTGATAAGGGAAAATATATCGATTCTCACCCTTTACTACATTTGTCCATAGTTCCAGCGTTTTTTCCCCATTATGTCCTCTGAATTGATTGTCTCTGATCATCCTTCTTATCAGTCTTAGTTCTGTTGTGGAGATTCTGTTGTGATCATCGAGATTAAGCTGTGTTAGTGCACTGATGTAAATCTTGTACTTATCCTTGGCAGGTATCGATTCTGTCAGTTTATCATTCATTCCGTGGATGCCTTCAATGACTATGTATTGGTCTGCTCTCACCTTTATTAATTCTTTATCATATCTTCTTTTTCCTGTCATAAAATCAAATGTTGGTATCCGAACTATTTCTCCCCTCAATAACTTAGTCAGGTCTTCGTTGAACAGTTGAATATCAAGTGCATCAATTGTATCGAAATCATAATTCCCAGACTCATCTCTTGGTGTCAACTCCCTATCAACAAAATAGTCATCGAGTGAGATGGTGATATAGTCTTTTCCATTAACCATCAGCTGTATACCCAAACGATTGGCGAAGGTTGTTTTACCGGATGAAGAAGGGCCTGCAATCAGTATAAGCCTGGCTTCACTATCACATATATTATCTGCGATTCTCGCTATCTTTTTTTCATGCAAGGCTTCGCTGACTCTGATGATATCACTGATGGATTCATTTCTAATTTTGAGATTCAGATCTCCCACATCACTAACTTTTAGTAGCTTAGCCCAATTTTCTGACTCCATGAATATGTTAAAAAGCTTTTCTTGGTGTTCATATTCCGGCAAAGAATAATTATCTTCTTTCCTTGGAAAGAGAAGAACAATACCTTTATCTGCAAGCTTCAGATCATAGTTGACTGCATGACCAGTTGAATCAAACATTTCACCAAAAACATTGAAGTAATTATCTCTAATTCTATACAGATTGATGGAATCAAGTGAAACAGTTGAAAAAAGTTTGACCTTATCATACATCTTTTGTCTCTTAAATATTTCTATCACTTCGTCTTTAGAATGATTACTTGATATAATTGTAATATCTGCCTCGATTAATTGATTCATAACTTTTTTAATTTCATCTACCTCATGTCTGGCAATTCTGCCTTTACCATTGATTTTGGTGTAAAGCCCTTTATTAACAGAGTATTCCACATAGATATCAGGTATATCATAGAGACTGTAAACAGCTTCCAGATAAACCAACACTAAAGTGTTTACATATTTCCTTAAATCTCTGTCATTATAAAATTGATTGTCGCTCATAACGCCTCCATAGAAAATTGATATACGTTAATTTGTTGAAAAAAGCTCATTTTTTAGCTGTTCATAGGATAATGGTGGTGGTGCATAAAAAGATTTACCGTTTAAGTAATCCAAATCCCCGCCGATTTTTACAAATCTGATGCTTACAGCATGTAGAAATTGAGTAGACAGATGTTTATACTTACCACCGTATTTCATATCTCCGACCAAGGGGTGTCCAACATGCTGAAGGTGTGCTCTGATCTGATGGGTTCTTCCGGTGACCAGATCAACCTCAATCTCTGTAAATGACTCATTGCTAATCTTGGGTACAATAATAGTTTTGATAGCTTTCGATCCTTCTTTTTTCTGCTTTGAAACAGTGACCTTTTTTTCATTATCTTCTTTAAGCAAAAAACCCTCGATTTCGATTTCTTGATCAATCCTGCCAAAAACCATTGTGCAGTAGATTTTTTTGACATTTCTTTCTTTTATCGCTTTGTTAATCTGCTTAAGAGCCTCATAGGTTTTTGCGGCTATTATGATGCCTGTTGTATTTTTATCTAGACGATTGCAAAATGCAGGTCTGAATGTATCTGTCTCTTCAAATTCGATTTCACTCAACAATACATCTAATAATGATGCTGTTCCATCCTGTTCCGGCTGAACTGATATTCCCTTTGGTTTATTTATTAGGACAATATTCTCATCTTCATAAATTATATCTAGGTTTAAACCCGTCTCTATGTGCATTTCTTGATTTCTGTATTTTTCTACAACATCGTCGGATATATATAGTTTAACAATATCTCCCTCTTTCAGAAAATAATCGATTGATGTCCTGCTGTCATTTACCTTGATGTTTTTTTTACGGATCATTTTGTAAATAAATGACTTAGGTGCATCGTTCAGATATTTTTTGATAAATCTGTCCAGCCTTTGATTCTCATCGTTTTTTGATATGTTTAATTCTATCATGTGAACCTCTTTTCTAAATTATGTTTTTATTATATTCTATTTCTTGTGCGAATGAAATATTATTAATATTGAACAAGGCTTGATATTATGGTATATTAGACTTGATAATAGTGAATGGAGTGATTTCATATTGAGACGACTAATCAACGCAATCAGAGATTTTTTTTATGAAGCTACCGACTATGCAATAATTTTGACAGTGGTAATTGCAATTGCAATTATTCTGATTTGGAGATTCAACATATTATTTAGTTTTGATGTGAATAAGGATCCGATTCAAAGTTCAGAACCAGCACCAACAACAGAACAGATTCCAATAAGTACTGAAGACCCTAATAACCCAGATCCAACCGAGCCCAGTAATGGAGATTATTTTGAAGTCACGTTGGTGATTCCCCCAGGCTCTTCTGCTCAATCAATAGGAGATATTTTGGTGAATAATGGTTTGATTGGAGACAGAAGAGCCTGGGGGAATCACCAAAGTGACTTCAAAATAATCTCCATTACTGGGCTGGGTTGGATCTGGGTTATTAGGGTCTTCAGTACTTATTGGAATCTGT
>JAHRFV010000045.1 GCA_019084435.1 Dethiosulfatibacter sp. | reverse complement strand
TGTTCCAGTCTTTGTGCCTCAACTAGCTTATTCTCTCTTCTAAGTTCGTCCAGGCGCTGCTCTAACTCCACACTGATACTCTCAACAGCACGTTGAATATTCTCATCTGTTGTCGCATAATGGGAAGCTGGGTATATGGCTACGTGCTTTCTTCTCCCTAATATTTCGCCGGTGATGGAGTTAACCTCGGTTATCCGTTCTATTTCGTCTCCAAAAAACTCTATTCTTACAGCCTGCTCAGATGAGGAAGCTGGAAACACTTCCAGCACATCGCCTCTTACTCTGAAAGTACCCCTGGTGAAGCTAATATCATTTCTTTTATATTGTATATCAATAAGCTTATTTATTATCTCATCCCTATCTTTGATCATTCCCGGTCTGAGTGAAATAACCAGGTTTTCATAATCAACAGGGCTACCAAGTCCATAAATGCAGGAAACAGATGCTACAATAATGACATCACGTCTCTCAGATAAAGCAGCAGTTGCTGAATGCCTTAATTTATCAATCTCGTCATTTATAGATGAATCCTTTTCAATGTACGTATCAGAAGACGGAACATATGCCTCTGGTTGATAATAGTCATAATAGCTCACAAAAAACTCCACGGCGTTCTCAGGGAAAAACTCTTTAAACTCGGAGCATAGCTGAGCCGCCAAAGTCTTATTATGTGCCATCACTAAAGTTGGTTTCTGCACTTTTTCTATTATGTTGGCCATTGTAAATGTTTTTCCTGAGCCTGTTACCCCAAGCAGTGTCTGATATTTAATCCCGTCATTGATCCCTTTAGCCAGTTTTGTAACTGCTTCGGGCTGGTCGCCTGTCAGTTTATATTCTGAAACTACTTTAAATTTATTCATATTTTTCCTCAAATATAGTCTGTTTGAAACAAAAGTTTAAGAACAATTGTTCGTATAAACTATTTTACTTTATCTGTTTTTATAAGTCAAGGCTAAAAGACACCGCCCATTTCAATCATGGTTCGGTGTCTGTGATTAATCAACGATGTTTACTTTAATCGATAAAATATGTTTTCATTGGTGGGAAGCCATTGAATTCAACAGAACAGTAGCTACTGGTATAAGCACCTGTTGACAGCCAATACAATCTGTCTCCTATTTCAAGGTTTATTGGAAACTCATACTTGAAATCCTGGTATAGTATGTCCATGCTGTCGCAGGTTGGTCCTGCAAGGATATACTCACCCTTTTCACCCTTCTTTTCTGTATAGATCGGATACTTGATTGCCTCGCCCATCGTTTCTATTAAGCCGTTAAACATTCCAGCATCCTGATACAGCCATTGGAAGGGTTCAAACTGATTTTTCTGAGAGATCAAAACGATTTCTGTAACCAATACACCTGTGTTCCCTGCTAGCGATCTACCTGGTTCAATGATGATTCTTGGCATCTTGTCGCCAAAATATTCGTCAAGAAACCTATTGATATGTTCAGCGTAGACGTCCATATCTTCAGTCAGATGAAAATAATCTGATGGAAATCCGCCACCCATGTTGATCATCTCCAGTTCAACACCCTCATTGTCCTTTGCCCACTCGAAAATATCCCAAACCTTCATCAGTGCATATTGCCAAACCAAGATATTTCTTTGTTGGGATCCAACATGAAATGAAACTCCGTAGATATCAACGCCCTTTGATTTAGCATGAGAAATCAATCTCTTTACCTCATCCATGCTACAACCAAATTTTCTTGCCAATGGCCAGTCAGCTGACATAGCACCTTCCACCAGCAGACGGATGTATATTTTTGATCCGGGTGCGTATTTGATTATGTTTTCCAAATCAGCCTCGCTATCTGATGCAAAAAGTCTGACACCTTTACTGTAAGCATAGCTAATTTCTTTTATTTTCTTAATTGTATTGCCATAGCTGATTCTATCTGGTTGAACTCCTAGACCTAACAATCGATCCAATTCATAAACCGATGCTATGTCAAAGCATGAGCCCTGTTCATCCAATACTGATAAAACCTCGACTGATGGACTTGCCTTAACAGCATAGTACATATCAGCCTGCTCGAAACTTCTCTTAAAATCAATGTAGTTCTTTTTAACTTTCTTTAAATCAATCATTAGAAAAGGCGTTTCCTTATCAACAGAAAACTCTCTAAATCTGGTCCACTCTCCTGGGGTCAGATAATCTCTTAAATTCATTTGTCCTCCTCAATTAGCATACGATTTTCATTTATTATGAATGCCGTTATCATTATAATACTTTTAGAAAAAAATGCACTATTTATTTTATTAATATTAGATTATTTTTTTCAAGCTATTATTTTCAACAAAGAAAATATAACATGAATAGCATTCTAACATAACAGAGCAGTGAATGCAAAAAGACCGTAGTCTTATGTGACTACGGTCTTTCAGGCGATATTAGATCGCGTTTATAGGAACGTTGGAAGTACCAGAAGTCCGATTGTGGTAAAGATAAACCAGAACAACCAGATAAACGCCATGTAGCCCCATACATCCTTGAGCTTCATCTTGACTATTGCCAATGCAGGTATAACATAAAGCGGTTGTAACAAATTAGTTGCCTCATCTCCATAAACAAATGAGTTAATGACATGAGGAATATTGGCGTTTAACTCTATTGCCGCATCTATCAATATAGGACCTTGGATAATCCACTGACCGCCTTGTGATGGTATGAACAAGTTTACTATTGATGCTGAATAATAGGAGAACAATGGTAATGTATGCGCGGTCGCTATGGAAGTAAATCCCCCAACTATGATTTGACCCAGACCTGATGTAGACATCATTCCTTGTATACCACCATAAAATGGGAACTGTATCATAACATCGGTTGCCAATCCCATATTTTTTCTATAAGAAGCTATAAAATCAGAGGGTGCATTATAAAGGAAAAAGTTAGCAGTCAAGAAAATAAAGATTACAAAGTTAAGACTTAGAGATCCAAGCAGTCCTTTTTGAGAAATTGTATATCCAATATTGACAAGACCCGCTGCACCAATTAGATACATAATGATTCTGCTGTTATTCATTCTGTCCGCAAATGTTTTATTGCCCTTTGTCTCTTCAACCACAGTATCTTCAACATCATCTAAACCGTGGAACTCAACAACTTCATGCTTTGGTGGCATAGTTTTTATTGTCAATATGATAGTGCCGATTGCCAGGAAGAAAAACAAGGCGGTGTTCATTGGGTTGTATACAGATATATCCTGTGTTATAACGCCGATCTTATCAACCAGAAAATGCTCGGATCCTGCAATCAAAGCGTATACAGATGCACTTGGTCCCCAACATTGTCCCAGAATCATTGTTGAATATCCAGCCGCTATCAACATGGGGAAATGCAATCCTCTGATGTTCTTAGTCATTTGCATGGCCAATACTGGTGTTGCAATGGTTCCAAAGGCCCAGTTCATAAAACTTGAAATATACCCAAACACCATTAGCAATATAATAGCTGCCATAGGTGTTTTAACCAATCTGGCTAATTTGGTCAGGCCATTTTTTACCTGTTTCGATCTGGCTGTGACTGAGCAGGTTACAACCATAAATGACATTTGGAATGCAAAGGCGATTTGAGACCATATCCCATTAAACCACGCATTCAGCATGCCAATGACACCAGTTCCGGTAAAAATGACGCCTGCTACAAAAATGATGATTGTAAGAATTAAACAAAATACCAATGGGTCAGGAATAATATTCTCAGCGGCGAATTGAAATCGTTTACTAAATCTCCAAAATGCGGATCCTTGGTCCAGGTCCTGGGAATTATTTCTTAAATTTTTATTAGTTGACATTTTTTAACTCCTCTACTTAAACATATTTTTGTGATGTTTTTAATTGAATCAATAATCTTCTGTTAAACTCATTCTTGATGTCATTTAGCTTTTCTTCAGTGTATTCAAAGAATCCTTCATTGGTTTTCAATCCAAGCTTTCCCTCTGTTACTTTTTGTCTTAAAATCGGGTTCGCTTCCTTTCTATTATCCATAACACTAAGAAGATTATCTCCGACTGTACACCATATGTCTAGTCCTCCCATATCAGCCACTTCAAGTTGTCCTGTTGTCGCGTATCTGAACCCAGGACCAAACTTCAATGCCTTGTCAATATCCTCAGGTGATGCTACTCCCATCTCTATTAATGAAAATACTTCTCTGGCGACACCTTGTTGTATTCTGTTGGCAACAAGACCCGGCACATCCTTCAGAACTTTGACAACTTGTTTACCTGATTCTAAATATATTTTTTCCACCTCCTTATATATGTTTTCAGGCATGTTTCCAAAATATGATAGCTCTGCAATTGGCATCAAATGAGCAGGATTATACCAATGGCATACCATCATTCTTTCTTTTCTACTATCGCTTACAGCCTCCAGCATCTCGTTTAATGCAAGACTGGATGTATTTGATGCAAAAATTGTCTCCGGTTTGCAGTAGCCGTCAATTTCTTTGAATATCTTTTGTTTTAGCTCGATTTTTTCTGGAACTGCCTCTATAACATAATCTACGTCTTCAACGCTGTTTTTAAGGTCTTTATAAACGGTAATTCTTTTCAAGATATCTTCAATATCTTCCATAAGTATGTAGTCGTTTTCAGCTAAAAACTTAAGCTCAGATTCGATAATATTCTTAACTGAAATCCTAGTTTGGTCATGAGTTTCGAACAGATTAACCTGAAAACCATTCATGGCAAATGTTTCCGCAATGCCATGTCCCATGGTTCCCGCTCCTAACACGGCTATTTTTTTGATCATCTCAGTTCATCCCCTTCAATCCAAGTATTTTTCTTGCATCGTCAGGGCTAGCTACCTCAAATCCTGACTCGCGAATTAGATTTGCTGCTCGCACAACAAATTGCGCATTAGAGTCTGCCAATACGTTAGGGCTAAACAGAACATTATCTTCCATGCCAACTCTCACATGCCCGCCCATTGCCAAGGCGGCCAACATAATAGGAACGTGTCCTTTACCTATGCCAAAAGCTGACCAGGTTGATCCTTCAGGAATCAGGTTCTTCAAGTAAACTAGGTTTTCTACTGTAGCAGCAGTTCCACCAGCGGCACCTAATACAAATTGATAATGAAGCGGTCCTTGTAGAAATCCCATTTTTTGATAATAAAGTGCGTTATATACCATACCTGCATCAAATATCTCTATTTCAGGTTTGACACCATTTTCTCGCATTGTCACTGCCAGAGCTTCTAAGAATTTAGGGTGATTTATAAACAACCCACTGTGCATCCAGTTCATGGACCCGCAATCGTAAGAAGCAAGCTCTGGTTTTATTAATTTCAAATGCTCTTGTCTCGTTTCATCAGTTGCATTCAGATCTCCGGATGTTGTCAGGTTAATGACGATGTCACATTTTTCCTTAATCAACGATACTGTTTCCAAAAAGAGTTCTTTGCTCATTGTCCCTTTTCCATCAGTGTCTCGCATATGCAAATGAGCTATTGCCGCCCCTGCCAAATATGATTGATAAACATCTTCCGCAATTTCTTTTGGTGTCATAGGCACGTTGGGATTATTAGCTTTGGTTGGCCATGCGCCTGTAGGTGCTACAGTTATGATTCTTTTATCCATTTTAACCTCCATAGTTCTTGTTATTATAAGTTAATAGCAATATCCATGCCAATTTTATAGAAAAATCTATTAATTTTATGTGGCTTATATTAATGCGTTCAAGGATTTATAAGATAAGATTTTGTTATTTTTTTAACATCATTATAACTTTAGTTATAATGATCTATCTCTAAATCCCAAGATATCTCTTGAATAACTCAAAACTCAACGCAAAAATGCTATAACTTATGTTATAGCATTTATAGTTTTTGTTATATATTTATTTGGCTATTATATTTAGTTTTTTGCATTTTTTCCATAAGGCCGGTTGACTCAATCCTAGTTTTTGGGCCGCTTTATTGACAGATCCATAATTATTAATAGCTGACTTTATCATCTCTTTTTCCAGATTTTCAACAGCTTCCTTCAGCATCAAATCAGCCTTTGGACCATTTTTAAATGCTTCATCCGCGTATAGTATGTTTAGTATGTTGTCATATTTAATGACACCATCCTTGTTGATAACTACCATTCTCTCAATCAGATTTTCTAGTTCTCTTATATTGCCAGGCCACTTATATTCCTTAAGAATCTCATATGTATCATGCTCAAGCTTAACTCTCTTTCCATACTTCTTATTGTATTTATCAATAAACTCCTCCGTCAGACTTTCGATATCATCAATTCTTTCTCTCAAAGGTCTGATATGAATTGGAACAACGTTCAGTCTGTAAAATAGATCATCCCTGAATCTTCCCTCTAGCATCTCAGTCTGCAGATCTTTATTGGTTGAGGCTATGAGTCTGATATCAAGCTTTATCGGAGCCTCGCTGCCAAGTCTCAAAATTTCCTTATCCTGCAGCACTCTCAACAGTTTGGTTTGTAGCTTGATTGGCATGTCTCCGATTTCATCAAGCAAGATTGTTCCTTGATTTGCTAATTCAAACATTCCAATCTTCCCAGATTTTTTTGCATCAGTAAACGCACCTTTTTCATAGCCAAAGAGTTCTGATTCCAATAGCTCTGCAGGGATGGCAGCACAATTTATTTTTATAAAAGGCTTTTGATTTCTTCTGCTTCTTAAATAAATCTCATCAGCAATGACCTCTTTTCCAGTCCCTGATTCTCCTGTTATTAAAACTGTAACATCAGTGGGTGCAATGGTATCAATTAGTTCCATAATAGACACCATGCTTTTATCAATGCTGGTTATTGCTTTGCTGGAAAGCTGTTTTCTCAAAAATTTTATCTCTTCATTGGCTAAAATCTGATTACTTTGCATCTTCATCATTTTTGATTCCAGCTCTTTCAGTTCGCTTATATCTCTATTGTTGATTACAACCAATCTGACATTTCCCGAATCATCAAAAATGGGGGTTCCTGTTACCAAGTGTTCTTTTTTGTTCACTAGACTTTTACCAATAGAACTGATTCTTTCTTTCTTTTTAAGCACTTCTGTGGTTACTGCTCCTCTGTAAAGCTTGCCTTCAGTTGAAATTTCTTCAACTGTTCTTCCTATAACTTGCTCTTTTTCTATTCCAGTAATCCTTGTGTAAGCCTCATTTATAAAAAGAGTTCTGCCGTTGCCATCAGAAATGTACATACCATCGTATAAGGAATCGCTTATTTCTCGAAAATCCAAAAACGTACCTACAAGGTCCTTCAACATACAATCCACTTTTTCAACTCTATCCCTGATATTCTCATGAATTGGATTCTCATTATTCAGATGTTTAGCAACTTTTTTCATTTCAATGACTACTTCATGAATTTTTTTTATTCTATTGATATCATTCATAATACCCTTCTTTTCTCCATCACTTAAATTATATTTGGCGTTATCTTATTCTTTATTTGATGCCTATAATACAGATTAACCCCCAGATAAAACAAATACTTGTTGACTCCTTTAAAAAAGTCCTTTCTGAAAATAGTGCGGCTCAGTATAGAATGATAGGAAAAAACTTCATTGTACAAGTTCCAGTATGCTGCTGTCAGTTCCTCCGGTGTCATGTTCTTGGGTATATGCACTGCCTCTGTACCGTTGTAATCATATATATCTTCTTTATATATTCTTCCTTGAGCCTTCAACTCATCAAAAAAAACAGTTCCCGGTATTGGTGTTAGAATATAGAACCTCGGCACAACGATTTTGTTAATTTTGATGAAATTCGCGGTCTTCGCTATGGATTCCAACGTGTCTCCATCTGCACCCACAACCATCTCGGTGGATATATCAATGCCATGCTTTTGGATGTTACTGATCAACCCACTATATTCATCGACTCTGGCCCAGGATTTGTTCATATACTCCAGACTTTCCTGTGTAATACTCTCAATACCAAAGCTCAAGGCAATACAGCCACTTTCAGCAACCAATCTCAATAGTTCATCGTCTTTACCAATATCTATCGAGCACTGTGATAGCCACTGCATATCAAGTTTTTTTATTTCTCTGCAAAGCTCGACCATATAATCCTGATCTGATAGGATATTGTCGTCTAATAATAAAAATTTATTGAATCCCAAATCTTTGATCTGCCTGATATCCCGCATGACCTCCGGTATTTCTCGTCTGATATATCGATTCTTATACAAGCAGGCTACGGAGCAAAAGCTGCAGGAATTCGGGCATCCTCTTCCAGCTTGAACAGGAAGAAAATCACCGATGTTCTTATTGAGTATGAGATCAAATCTTGGTAATGGTGTGCTTAACTCCAGAAGATCATCTTGATAGAACGGTTTTAACTCGCCTGACTCATAATCCTCTATAACCTTGTCCCAAACATTTTCAGCGTCACCTATCACAACTGAGTCACAGTATTTTTTTGCTTCGTCAGGCATCAGACTTGCCATATAACCACCGAGGATCACTGTTTTTCCTCTTGCTTTGAACTCCTTGGCTATATCAAGGCTTCTAACAATGGCGTGTCCCATCCCGCCAATTCCAATGATATCAGCATCAGATTCAAAGGGTATTTCATCGATAGTCTCAAGAATGATTTCAACTTCCCAGTCCGTCGGTGTCAACGCTGCTAATAAAGGCATCGCCAAACCGATGAAGTATAGTTTCTTCTTCTTAATCGGATGATGATTGGTATCATAAGGTGTTGATTGGATCAATAGAATTTTTTTCATCAAATCATCTCCCGTTATCCTTTGATCAACTTTAAAAAATACTGCCATGTAACAAAAAAACTACCTTTAGAAAGCTTCAGAACTGGTCCTAAACCATATTTGCGAACCATCATCCTAATGCTTTTGGGTGACATGACTATCCTGTAATATAGCTTTATGATTTCTAGATAATAGGCTCTGACACTTAGGTGGATTGGTTTCAAGGCCAAATGGGCCAGATCCCATTTCTCATAATCATTTCTATTGATAATCAGGTCTTCTTCGTATTCATTGAAGATATCTGTGCCCGGGAGCGGGGTTAATGGTTGAAGATTAACGAATTTGATTTCTAGTTTTTTAATCCACAACCCCAGATTTATAAAATCTTTTTTTGTAAAGTCCATGGGCAATATGAGCGTGGCGTATAGCTCGACATCACATTTCTTCAGGATCTCAACTGCTTTTTCGTTCTCTTTTATACTGGTATGCTTGTTATAGCTATTTAAATCCTTGTCCCTATATGATTCTAGACCGACTATGACAGCACTTAAGCCATTTTCTGCCAATCGCTCTATTATATCTTCATTGTTGGCAATGAAGTCAGCCCTTCCGTAAACTAAAAATCTCTTCTTGATATTATTCTCTTGCAATTTATCACAGAAAGCGTTTAATCTAACCCTTGAATATAGAAAATCATCATCAACTATATAGATTTCTTTCTCAGCTATGGTTTTCAACTCATCTATAACAGAATCAAGATTCCGTTCATAATACTTACCATCTGTAATCTCCTTGCAAAAGCAAAAGCTGCAATTATAAGGACACCCGAATGATGTTTTCATAAGTGCGCAAGGATTGTGAAACATATAGTAATAACGTGACCGGTATCGATCAACCTTAGAACGATCGGGCTGGGAGTAGTCAAATACCGACTTCTTTATATTGACTTTGCCTTTTCGAAAAGTACCGTTTATTTGTGCCAGATGCCTGATGTCGTTTTCAATATTGTTTCTTACATAGCCAATAATTTCATTGAAAGTGTCAATTGGATTAGCCTCCACCACATAATCGATATACGAGGAGTCGAAATCTTCTGGCATGACTTCAGCATGAACGCCCCCGACCACAACAATAATTTTAGGGTTAACGGCTTTGATTTGCTGGCTGAACTCCTTGATAATCTTAATATGTGTGATGTAGCCTGTCAAACCAACTATATCAGGTTTATATTTGCTTATAAAATACTCGATTGGCTTCTTTTCAATGATCATATCAATTATAACGGTATTAACATCTTCATGTGTTATATTGCCTGCAAGGTATTCCAGTTCTAAAGGCTCGCAGATCATAACATGCTGCAAACCAATTGTTTCGTTGCTTGGCTTTGGTCTAATCAACAATACATTCATTACACTACCTTCTTCATCAGAAATAAATATATGGAGGGCATGAACCATTTGGTTCGAATCCTGACTAATTTCGATAAATACAAATCTACCGATAAAATTCTTCTCATCTCCTTGACACTCAGATAGTTTGCTTTCCCAGTTGTTATTTTTACCAGAAACATTGCAAGGCTATCATATAAGCTATTGGCAGATGCTTGTGCCAATAACAATATGCCATCCTTGACTAGCATGTTTTTCATTAAAACTATTGCCTTCTCCTGGTTATCATAATATGGAAAAGAGTGAGTACATATCAGAATATCATATCTTTCTGTTTTAGCTTCCAAGTCCTCCACATTCATATGATAAAACGCTATTGCAGGATTCTTTTTTTTTGCTTCTACAATCATTCCTTCCGAAAAGTCCAACCCTGTGAGTCTAAGATCATAATCACTAAAAACCTGTGATAGTTGATTTAAGAGCTGGCCTGTTCCGCATCCTATATCTAATATACGATAAGCTTTGCTTTTATCTTTTATGATTGCTTCTAGTTCTCTAATGACATTATCTCTTGTTGGTGCAAGAGATAAGCCTTGCACCCAAAGACTCTCATAGTGCCGTGACCAAAAATTCCATATTCTATTACTAGTTGTCATGTTTCTCCTCTCTCGTCGTCAAAATTTCAAAGCCTTCCAAACCATAGGTTCAATAAAAATTTCCTTACATATCCACTTCTGAAAATCTGGTCAACATACAGAGAATAAAAACAGATATAAAATTTTAAACGGCTCATATGCACTGGTTTCATAACCAGATGTAAAAAATCAAACCTGCTAAAATCCTTTGTGGTGATTTCTTTTTTATATAAATTGTAAAGATCTGTTCCTTTCATGGGTGTGAAAATAGATACGGTATAACTATCTATTGCTTTAGACCGAATCCATTGCCTCATGTTTCTGAAATCCTCGCCTCTAAAATCTATACCTGCAATGAACAATGCTGTCAATCTAATACCGTTTTCTTTCAGAACCTGAATTGCCTTATCATTAAAGTCCTCGTTGGTCCCTTTATGATATGATTCTAGCTTACTGTTGTTGATGTCCTCTATCCCTACGATGAGTTCAACAAACCCTATATCTTTAATCTCTTTGATTATATCTGGATGCTTAACGATAAAGTCAACTCGGCTATAGGCTATGAATTTTTTACTTATTCCATGGGTTTTGATAGACTCGACAAAAGCTTTCGCTTTGATTGGGTCTATCAAAAATGTATCATCAACAATCCAAACATACTCGGTATCTATTTGTTGTATCTCCTGTATGATGTCGCTTATTTTTCTGGTCAGATATATGCCCTGATTAATTTTTCTGCAATAACAGAATTCACATTGGTAGGGACATGAGATCGAAGTCTTTATGATGGCAACCTCAGGGTACAACATATATCTTGTTTTGGATTTGTATCTTTTGAAAAAGCTTCTATCGGGTAAAGGCATGTCATATGATTCCATAATCGATGTTTCATTAACATACCAGATTTGATTAATTTGATAGGCTATGCCATTTACATCTTTCAGTAATTTGTAATCAATATCGCAATCATTCAATGCAGTCAGCAATTCGTCTATAACGGACAAACCACTCTGGTGCACTACTATGTCAATATTAGGAGAAAAGAAATCTTCATAGTTGATTTCAGCGTGTGAGCCTCCAACAATAATCTTCACTTTTGGATTCCGGTCTTTTGCATAATCACTGTAGGACAGGATAGTCTCAACCGCTGTAATGTAGCCTGAGAGCATTAAAATATCAGGGTTGTATCTCTCAAAATCTTCCTTGAAGTTTTTCCCGTCGAGCAGATAATCCAGTATCGTGTGGTCAATTTGCTTTTCATTTAAAACTGTTGAAATATACTCTAGCTCGAGGGGTTCACAAACGATGGGTTGCAGATAGGAGTAAATAGTTTTTTTATGACATTTGACTAATAATATTCTCATTTCTCACACTTCCCAGTTTTGAAAACATTGTGTTTGACATCATAGCCTTTATATGAGACCATTCGAATCAGTTTTCTCCCTAGAAACCTTACAAATTTGCTGTTGCTAGCAATATACAGTGATTTTCGTCGTTCAATAGCACCGATCTTAGCTTTTGACTCTTCTGTGGTTTGACCGAATCGTATGGTTTTGCATTCACATTCAATACCAGTTTGCACAATAAACAACAACATGTTATAGTACAAATCGGTTGACGGATTCTTATGGTGATCAAATCCACAAAAAGTAAAAATCAACTCATCGTCTTGTTTTCTTAATTGGATAAACCCCAGGGAATGATTCTTTTCATAGATTACAAAAATTCGAGAAGGAAATGTTCTGAAAAATTCGATTGTTAGTTTTTCAAGCTTGTGCTGGGATTTCTCATAAACCTCTAAATAAAATGCATATAGCTCGGTTGAAAACTCATGATTATCCGTCAATTCTTCAAATTTAAGATGTTCAAGTCTTTTTAAGCTCTTAAGGACTCTGTATCTGTAGTGGCTTCTCAAAGCATTGATATAATCTGACATGCTTTCCCATCTAATATCCATGACATATTCGGAAAGAGTGTACCCTTTAATTAGCGTCAAATCTTCATCTCCGTTCAAAACAATGCAGAGTTTTCCAATTGAATCCAGAGTCCGAGATAGCAAATCGTGATTATCTGATTTGCAGGCATAGCCTTTAAATGAAACGGACAAAGGAATACCAACAATCGTGATCGTTTTATTTAATTTCAACCGACTGGTTAGCGCAAACAGATTAATCTTAAGTCTATAGGTCACAAAGATTATTTTTTCAATCTGATTGATATAATACTTTTGCTGACACGGATTCGCCTTTTGAATTATTGATAGAGCATCTCTTCTCAGGAAGATATTATTTCCTGCAATATCATCCCACAATTCAGGAATATCTTCCGGATGATTAAAGAACTGAAACCCATCTAAACTCTTTATATTATTGTCCATTTCCAAATCAGCACATCCTTAAACATTGATTAGAAAGACTTTATATTGTTTGTATTCACCCTGTGCCCATCTTACACCAAGTCCTGTTGATGCTATGTTATCCTCCAGCACCCAGCCGGATTCACAGAAATCAAATTTTCCTTTTGTCAATAAATTGCACTCATGAAACAAAGAAAACACCGCTCCGGTTTTCTGATACTCAGGGATAACGCCAATCTCAACAATTTTGAATTTTTTGATAGTATTAGGAAATAGCTTGCTTTTTATTAAGGTTTTCAAGCCTATCGACTCACCTTCAGACAACAATTGGTTGAAATCCGGATACCAAAGCATAAAACCGATGGGTTTATTTTTATGTTCAAGAAAGAGCAAATTTTCTGCCTTTAATAGCAGTTTGAATTCTCTAAAAAGTTCAAGATCCTCTTCAGCTTTTCGCTTATAATAGAATCGATGGCTTTTAAAAGCTTTATTATTGATATCTGTATAGATTTTTGCTTCTTTCTCCAGATTTCGAAAGTCAGCTTTCCTGACAGTATATTCCTTTAAAATTCTGTCCATCAGCCTGTCTTCAAGATGAAACTCAAATGTGTCCATGCTTGTCAAATAGCTTATCAGTGTTATCTCTTCAGTGGATCTTGTCCGCAGTAATTTGATATAATAATCTGGATTGTAGGCACTTCCAAGACTCTGATCGGTATCAAAATGGCTTGCTAAAAACCCCAATCCGTAATTGACATGAATATTAAGCCCCGCTAATAATTTGTTGATTCCATGCTCTTTGGCTAATGTTTTCCCATAATTAATCAGTGTGTCAATAGCCTTATCATCATCTACCATTTCAAGATATGCCATCTGCAATACATCTTTCATCCTATCAATGACAGAAAAAACACAGACCGCTACGATTCTTCCTTCATCTTGCACCATAACACCTTCAATGAAGTTTCCTTTGCATATTTGTGCCTTGCCTTTAAGAATGTTGATGACCGTTCGGCTCATGGTATCTCGATAATGAGCATTGCCAACGTAGATGGATTTGGAGAATTTTATGAACTTATCAATATTTCCTTTATGCACTTTCACAATTTCCAAATTATTTCCTCCGTTGATGCTAAACTCGTTCGAAACTACCTGTCCATTCTAACATAGTTTTTCGGCATATTACATCATTAGTTGCCTACAAGTCCATTTCGTTTAAGAGGTCTCTTAGTTTAATGATTTCTTCTTTGGTCAGGGTGATTCCTTTGCTCATTTTTTCATGCTCGGGATCCCACTCTCTTATGTCATATTTTGGTTCTCTATCATTCCAGCTCACCAGGTTGATTTCTTTGTTCCAACCCTTAGCAGATTCTGATAAAACCCCAAAACTCTTAGCTATTTCAAATTTTAATTCGGCCATATTTATTCTCCTTGGTTTTTATTCGATGACTAACAGTGCTGAGACTCCCACTTCTATAAGTGGGAGATAAGCACTGTAGAGTCCCTGGATAACGGTTTCTAAGGTTCAAATGGCGTTTCAAACACCACCTGAACCCAAGAACCCTGTTGATAAACCCATCATCATGTTCCACAATAGGTTACATAAGGCTTATCTGATGGAGAGGGTGGATCGGAGTAAAATTTCTGTTCAGCTGTATGTTCAAACGGTTTTTCTAAAACCTTCAGCAAATCGTATAAAATGCTATAATCATTCATTTCTTCAACTGCCTTCAGTGCTTCTTCAACACGATGATTTCTAGGTATGACAGCGGGGTTTGAATCTCTCATCAGTTGTTTAGACTCCGCTTTTGATTGACTCTGTCTAGTCAGCCTATCTCTCCACATGATATACCATTTCAAAAATTCTTTATTATCTTCCATTTCACCTTGAGGTTTACGGACTAGTGTTAATTCTAAGAAGGTGTTGGTATAATCTGCATTATTGACTCTTTTGCATAAGGAGCCATCTCAGGCAATAGAAATTGCTAAAACAGAATTATCTGAATTCTCATCGCTTTACCAGACTTACTGGATGGAAGGAATGCGTGCCAAACTAGGCATTTTCAATGAAGAGGAAAGTGATAAAGAATTGATTGAC
>JAHRFV010000035.1 GCA_019084435.1 Dethiosulfatibacter sp. | reverse complement strand
CTGTCAGAAAAGGTGATGTTAAGGAGATAGTACGTGCCTGTATGACACCGTTGGAAGAGAATATAACCGTATATCTCAGCGAATCTCAGATTAAAAGTCATTCACAAATATTAGAAAGCCAGAGTTTGGATTTGACCTTCAATCCTTCCCTAAAGAAAATTTATCTGGATAAAAAAAGCCTGACGCCTGACAGTTATACTTCTCTTATAGAGGGGATCACAAAATCGTTTGATGGCCATTTTGATTATAATGCTATGAAGACTGCTACCGACCATATGTTAAATCCTTCTTGTGACGGCATTACGCTTGTAGCAAATGACAAATCGATAATAGATGTTCACTGCAGTGACACATCGATCCATTTATATGGGGGTGCTGTGGATATCGGCACAACTTCAGTAGTGCTTTATATCTATGACATGACTGATGGAAGTCTTTTAGGGGTTTATTCAGGTCTCAACCAACAGCGGGAAAGCGGCGCTGATGTAATCAACCGCATCATGTATTGTAGCCAAAAACCTTCTGGAATTGATGAACTTCAGGAAAACATACTTAACACCATCAATAGCCTTATCGATAAGGCATGCATCGACACGCCTCATCTGAAAGAACACTTGTATCAATTAGTTATGTGTGGTAATAGCACCATGCAGCATCTTTTCCTAGGATTCGATCCCGTCAAACTAGGTCAATCACCTTTCATTTCTGTTTATAGGGATACCTTGGTTACAAATGCGTCACTATTCAATCTGAATGTTCCAAAAAAATGCCAGATTATTTTTCTTCCGCTTTTAGGCGGATTTGTTGGAGCGGATACAACTGCCGTCTTGTTGTCTGTTGAAGCGAACCAAAAAAGAAGATTGATTATTGACTTAGGTACAAATGGCGAAATTGCAGTCTCCAATGGAGATCAATATATGGTGGCTTCTACAGCTTGTGGTCCTGCTTTGGAAGGTGCTGGAATAGAATATGGCATGAGAGGCTCAACAGGTGCAATTGAAAGGTTTGAAATCCTTCAAGATGGGATTCATTATAAAGTTATTGGAGATAGTAACCCCAAAGGCATCTGTGGGTCAGGTATAGTGGATATTATTGCAGAGCTTTTAAAAATAGGCGTTTTAGACAATACTGGGAAAATGCTTAGTCCTGAGAAATTTGCAATAGCAAACCCCAACAGTTCTCTGACAAAAAACCTTGTGACTCATGGTGGCAAGATAGCCTTTATGGTGGTTTCTCCTGACGATAGTTTTGATGGGGAAGGTGTATATGTCACTCAAAAAGATATACGACAGGTACAGCTTGCTAAGAGTGCCATCTTTACAGGTTGTCAGATGTTGCTGGATAAGTATGGCTTAAAAGGCGAGGAGTTGGATGAGATTCTTTTGGCTGGCGCTTTCGGTAATTATATCAATGTCAATAATGCCCAACACATAGGTTTGATACCTGCTTTTGACGGTGTTACCATATTTTCAATTGGTAATGCAGCAGGAACAGGTGTACAGCAATACTTGCTTAATCAGCTGTCTTCCGATAGATGCAAAGAGATTGTTCAAAAGACAAAGCATATCGAATTGGCATCAGATCCTGATTTTCAGAATCTATATGTACAAAATATGTATTTTAAAGGAGTTCGTGGTGAGAGAGGAGTTTAAACCTGTTTTCAGAGTAGATAAGACTATGGTTTTCAAGAGAATGCGACTTAAAGAAACCTCCAAAGTTTATGAGAAAATGGATTTAGTATTTAATCGACTGTTGCCTGAATTGGAATCACTCGTGGATTATCAGGCTGTATTCTTAGTGAAAGACAATCAATTCAAACTCGATCAACCTCAGTTGGATGACTGTGAAAAAATGGTCTTTTGCTATACTACCATAGGGCCATTTATATGTGATGAGATCACCCATCTTTTTGATGAAAAGGAAATGGTTGACGGATATGTAATGAACGAGATGGCAAATGATTTAATTATGGATTTAACCAACCAGTTGTATGACTATATCAAGATAACTCTCAAAAAAGATGGTTATCATCTGACTAAACGCTTTTCGCCAGGAGAGTGCAGCTTGGATTTATCCTTGCAGGCTTTTATTATGGATCATCTTAAAGAGCACTTTGATATTAAAGGAAAGCTCATGAGTTCATATATGATCAATCCTGAGAAATCCTCACTGTTTGTATATGGTGCAGATACAAAAATACCTGAACTTGAGAAAGATTTTGATTGCAGTGAGTGCTTCTCACACAATTGCCCCTACAAAAGAATTTAAGAAAAAAACTACCGTGTGGTAGTTCAGATTGATTACAAACCCGTATGAAATTTTCATTTTCTTACGGGTTTTATCATTGTATTCACAATCAAACGGAAATTTTTAGATAAAATCTAAAAATACCCTGTACTGAGATGGATTTCGTCAAAAAATAAAAAAACAT
>JAHRFV010000042.1 GCA_019084435.1 Dethiosulfatibacter sp. | reverse complement strand
ATGTTTTTTTATTTTTTGACGAAATCCATCTCAGTACAGGGTATTTTTAGATTTTATCTAAAAATTTCCGTTTGATTGTGAATACAATGATAAAACCCGTAAGAAAATGAAAATTTCATACGGGTTTGTAATCAATCTGAAGCCTTTATATAAAGGCTTTTCATTGTATTGAAATCATTAAATCACGGCGTTCCAATCATCAACTATATGGCTATAGATAAGCTTTTATTCTAACTATTGAGAATTTTTTCCAGTCTTGAGTTAACTTCATCCCAGTTTACGATATTCCAGAAAGCTTCAACAAATTTTCCTTTATCATTTTTATAATCAAGGTAGTATGCATGTTCCCAAACATCAAGTACCATAAGTATCCTAAACATAGGATAAACATTAGTATTGTGTTTTTCAACCTGCATAATCATAGGTCTCTCAGTACCCATACAGTAAGTGAGTGCTGCCCAACCAGAACCTTCAACGCTCATTGCAGTTTGTGTGAATATCTTTTTAAACCTTTCAAATGATCCATATTCCTCTTCTAATACTTTTGCGATTGTACCTGTCGGAGTTCCTCCTCCCCCTATCTCTACCGGAGCTAGATTCTCCCAGAAAAGCGAATGTAACAACTGACCTCCGATATGGAAAGAGAGTTCTTTAAAAGTAGCCTTTGTATCGAAATCAAGACTTTCAACTCTGGCTTTATCCATCTTCTCAATAATCGCATTTGCTCCTTTTACATAAGCAGCGTGATGCTTTTCATGATGCAATTTTAACAGTTCTTCAGATAGGTATGGTTCAAGTGCATTGTAATCATACTTTAGTTCAGGTAATTTATACAATTTCTGATTTCCCATATTTCTCTCCTCAATTTAATAAATTATGTTTGACAAATATTTGTATATTAAACGTTTTTCTTGAATCGCTTCGCTTTAAGTTTTGAAACACTCTAATATCTAGTCTTTTACTATAAAAGATATTTTAGTGTTGACTCGATACCTGACAATCTTTTTGCCTTCAACAATCGCTTTCATTTCAGCTATATACACGTTTTGAATATTGTCTACAGTCTTTGCAGCTTCTGTGACAGCCATTTGAGTGGCATCCTCCCAACTTTTAGGTGATTCTGCTAGAATCTCAAGAATTTTTACAACTGACAATTAACTCACTCCTTCTTCAAAATTTATCAACTTCATCAACAAGGTTCTATTTGATAGGTAAATCATATAACAGTTATAGTTATTTGTCAATGTATTATACTATATATAATATATATATGTATTCATATATTATATTTAATTATTATTCAGTTTTGATGTAAAAGATCAACTAATCTACACAAAAAGTCTCTACAATTCTCTTCAAAAGTCCTACAAAATCTATTACAATATTTTTTGGACATTATAAAACCACATAGAAGAACCGTTCCCCTGTGTGGTTCTAAATGACTATTGATTTTATAACTAAATATAACTCTCTTCTTTAGAATGGTTCTTGATTTTTCTAGATTTTTTTCTGATACATTGATAATAGGACCGGTACAACCCATCCCAGTTTCGGCATATATGTTCTCTTCCCATAATCTCTTGCATGCGGTTTCCAAATCAAGCACATCAATTCCTGCAATCGACTGAGTCACTATTTCTTTTTCAGGTATTTTAACTTCTTTTGTTTCGGTTTTTTCCGATTCTTTAAAACTTTTTAATATATCTTCCATACCAAATTGTTTAAGAATCTTATACTCCTCGGCTATTTTTTCTGTAATACTGTTTTTAACTAATTTTGCCGCATAAAGAATTGCATTTTTGATTACCGGTGTACCTGACGCCCTAGACAATATTAGAACTGTTCTGTCATAGTCAAATCCTATTCCAGGTCCGTACCCAGAACCTACCGCCTCGTAGTTTCCACCTGTATTAAAAGAAGACAGCATCTTCATCAAAATATTACCTGTCAATGTATCCGAAACCATAACATCTGACGACCCCATTAACAGATCATTTCCTCTCATTATTACACCACCATCTGATCTTTGAGATGAAGCGAAATTAATGTCGTAGCCATTTTCTTTAAGCTGTTTTAGAGCTCTTTCAACCGTTCTTGCACTATCCAGATTCAAAATGCCCACACTTGGTTTTTCGATTCCCATAGCCTTAGCTGTGATGATACCGTATAATGTATTTATAAACATGGCTTCAGTTCTGCTAATAGCAGACGTTCCCGTTGTTGTTGCTATAAATGTTTCTTTCCCAAAAGCGGGTGTTTCAACTTTTCCTACTGTAGCTACACCTACTGGGAAATTGTAATGCATTGTCACACATCCTTTTATTTCGCCTGTATCCAAAAGATTCTCCATGATCTTATGCATTTCATTTTCACAGTCCGTTTCATAGCATTCAAACCCATCGCATTTAGGCCCGATGAGTACCACTTCCAAACCGCTTATTTCTTGCTGAGCCAACCTAGCACCATTAATCAGTATCTCACTGCTATGCTCACTGCCAAGTGTTGTCAGTCCAATTTTGATTTTGGGAGCAAAATCGTTGTTTTCTATAGACTTAGCTATTTCTAAAAAGGCGTTTCCTAATGTTTTATTCAACTTTGACATGGAATAACCTCCTATTGGTTTATAAGTTCATCGCCGATTTTTCTCAGTATTTCTGCAATAATCTTATTGATTTCTTCTTTGTTCATTGTATTGTCTTCCTGAATTCCTTGGTTTCTTTCTATGATGACACTTACCCCGTCAAACAGATTTGTCATTCTTCCCAAGAACAAAGAGCCTTTACCGACAAACATAACGCGATTAAGATTGCCTTCAGTCAAGTCCTTCTGTGCAAATCCTAAGTAAGGAACGCCTGATGGGATGTGTCCTTGCGTCGGTGCCCAGCCAGTCATCCCATGCTTATTTACAAATTCCATCAGATCTTTTCTTTCTATCTCTTTTCTCATTACACCGATTGCGGCTATCATTTTATAGTTAGCCTCAGGCACATCTCCGGCCCCTGCTGGTTTTGTGATGTCTGGATTTTGCATTTCAACCGAATACTTATCGACATCATTTACAGTAAGATTGCCTTTGTCTAAAGGATCAGCGATTAAAGCTTTTATTACCGCTTGCGGTGATGACCCGGTTCCTACGTTGTGTTTTCCTACCAGATCAGTTCTGATGATAGGATTGATGCCATCGTTTTTACTAATAAGTATGGCAAATCCTCCTATCACATCTTCTATGATGGGCATCTCTTTTTTGACATGATCTTTCCCATTCATTCCAAGCTTTGCGGTTGCTCCGCCTGCTACCACGACAACATTATCATATGTGCCTGCTCGCACTAGACTTGCGGCATTGATGAGGGCATGTACCGGTGCCGCGCAAAATCCTCTTAAGTCTGATCCTGTCGCATTTAACGCACCACAGCTTTCGGCGATTGCTTTTGCAAAATTTCCGCCACCTCTTTGGTTCATGTCGCCGCAGGCTTCTTCAGAGCATTCTATGACATAATCTATATCTTTAACGTCAATGTTGTTCTTTTCAATTAGATTTTTTAAAGCCAGTATGCCAGACGCCTTAGCGACCAAATTTTCAAGCATAATATGACTGGTCAGATTGGCATCTATATCATGGGCTTGCTTGACACATCCAACAACTTTGCCATCTAGGTATAATACTTCTGCATGATCTTTGACTAATTTTTCTATTTCTTCTTTTGGTACACCCGTTTTAAGTAAATTGATTTCATTATCTGTGAAAAGAGGGTGTTCTTCTAGCTTTTTTTTGACACTTTCTGTGAACGCTTCTTCTAGTTGAACCAAGTCAAATACATCAGAGATTTTAATCAGCGCTATAAATTCATCAAGGGGCATGATCTCTCCAAATTGGCCAAATCTTGAAGCATCGCCGTTTTGATTGGCATACCATGGAAATTTCCTATCTTTTAATTCAACCGGTGTCATATTGCCAATGTATGTTTGGTTTGGTTCATAATTAACTACCTCTTCAAAAGTTCTTAGATGCTCAGGAATTTTTTTCAGGTATTCACTTTCAGGGTTTTTAGCTTTTTCCATTGTTTGTGTTGTTCCATTATGTATGACCATATCCGGCGCGTGAACCAGAATGTAGCTGCTTGCCTTGATTACCGAGTAATTCATTTTCAATACCTCCATATGATAAAAAGGTAGATGAACACCTACCTTTTTATACTTTCATCTTTTTTAATACTATCGTTTTCAGTCCTACTAGACTTTCTCAATGGTTTGGATTTTGGATTTTTGGATTTATTCAAATTTGGTTTGTTGTTTTATTTTAGTATTTACAGAACTGATCCCTCATCGATTTCATTTCTTCTTCGATTTCTTCTACTTCTAGAACCATTTCCATCATGCCCACTTGCTCTTCGTATACGGCTTGATCGAACTCTGCTTTGATTTCACTCTCAACCACATGATATGTTTTTAAGCCTAAGGCCACACCTGTAAGCGGTCCGGCAAATGTCGGGTCTCCTGCTGATACTGTTTCCGCTGCCAGGCCTGATGTTCCAGCCTCAGCCGAGCCGAGTATTACAACTATATTTTCTCCACCAAATTTTTCTTCCAAATCCTTAACCCTTTTTTGATTTTCCAAATCCATTGCACCTGCTGCAGTTCAGACAAAACATTCTGTTGATGAAAACACGATCTCAGTTCCCTCAACAGTATTGACGCATTCAGAGATTGCCTGACCAGGCACGCCATCTCTATCGCCAATAATAATCACTTTCTTGTTTTTCAATATGCTCATTCTTTTCTCCTTTTTATAGGTTTTTTTCTATCATTTCTTCTATGTTTTTTTGTGTTGCCTCTTCTTTTGTGCACTCGCCAACTTTTTCACCGTCTCTGTATAGCAATATTGCCGGTAATCCCATGACTCTTTGACTTATAGCTAATCTTCTAGCTTTAGACGTGTTTAATTTGCAAAATTTTACTTTGCCATCATATTTTTCGGATAACTCTTCGATGCTTGGCATTAGAGCTTTACATGGTTCACATCCGTCTGACCAGTAATCCACCAGTACAAATCCATCTGCTTTTAATACTTCTTCTTCGAATGTGTCCTTATTCAATTCTAACATTTTATCCCTCCTTTTTAATATTCTTTGCTTGATATGTATTTTTCTGCTTGAATAGCCGCAATAGCACCGTCAGCAGCTGCGGTTATAACCTGTCGTAGAGATTTTTCTCTGATGTCTCCAGCAGCAAAGACGCCTGGTTTTGAAGTTTTTAGATTGTCACATGTTTCAATATACCCTTTGTCGTTAACTTCTATTTGATCTTTGAATACATCTGTATTTGGTATGTAGCCAACAAAAACAAATATTCCAAAGGTCCCAAATTCTTCATCTGCCGTGATGATCGTTTTTTCACCTGTTTGCGTGTTTTTTAAGACCATTTCTTCAACAATCCCGTCACCACGAATTTCATCGATGACACTGTTCCAGATAAAATCGATTTTGGGATTTTTAAAGGCTTTATCCTGTATTGATTTTGCTGCTCTCAGTTCATCTCTTCTGTGAATGATGGTCACTTTTGAGGCGAATTTCGTTAGGAATAATGCTTCCTCAACTGCTGAGTCTCCCCCACCGACACAGTATATTTCCATATCGGTGAAAAAATCCGCATCACAGGTGGCACAGTAGGAGACGCCTTTTCCCGTAAGCCTTTTCTCTCCAAGAACGTCTAGTTTTCTTGGATAGGCTCCTGTCGCTATAATCACAGATTTAGCTTGGAGTTCTTTTCCATCACTTAATGTCAGTTTTTTGATGTCATCAGAAAAATCCACCTCTTGAACGGTTCCTTTTTCAAACTGTGTGCCAAATTCTTCACACTGTTCTACCATCCTAGCTATCAGTGTTGGACCTGTAGCATTGCGTATTGATCCGGGATAGTTTGCCACATCACTTGTTGTGACGATTTGGCCTCCCTTGTTTTCCTTCTCTAATATCAGCACATCCATTTTTGCTCTGGATGCATATAGTCCTGCGGATAGTCCTGCGGGACCAGCGCCGATAATGATTAAATCATATACCTTGTTCATTATGTTCTTCCTTTCTCTATCATTTATCCTAGCTTCTTATCTGAAATCACTTTCTGCTCAGCCATAAAAGCAGCATCGCCTTTTAAAGCTTTAGCAAAAGAGACCATCGCTGCAATCATTACAAATGCAAATGGGAAAGCCGCAACGATAGATCCTGTCTATAATGCATTTAGCCCGCCTGCAATCAATAATACTGCTGCTAAGCCTGCTGTTACTAGTCCCCAAACTATTTTCTTAGGCGTACCTGGATTTAAATTTCCACCTTCTGAGAACATACCCATTACAAATGTTGCTGAATTAGCTGATGTAATAAAGAAAGTAGTTAATAATACTACTGCTACACCAGATAATAATGTTCCTAAAGGATAATGCTCAAATACTTGGAAGAATGCTGTTTCTGTACTAAAAGCACCGATTTTATCATACACCTTAACACCAACGGTTCCAAATATTGAGAACCAGAAGAAACTCATAATTGTTGGTGCAATTAAAACGCCAGCAATAAATTGTCTGATTGTTCTTCCTTTAGATATTCTCGCTATAAATGTTCCAACAAATGGCGCCCAAGCAATCCACCAAGCCCAGTAAAATACTGTCCACCAACCGTACCATGGCTCACCGGATATCGCAAAACTATCTGGAATAAGGCCTGCTAAATATAAACCTACTGAGTTACTTAAGTTATTTAATATTTCAACTTTTGGCCCTACTAAGAATGCTACCAACATTAATCCAAAACATAGTGTAATATTCATATCTGATACGAGCTTAATACCTTTTTCAATTCCCATTACTGCAGTTAAAACAAACAGGAATGTTATAATCCCAATAATAGCCAATTGAACACCTGTATTAAATGGTAATCCCACTAATCCATTCAATCCACCATTGATCTGCATTGTTGCCATTCCAAGGGAGGATGCCACACCAGCAACTGTAGCAAATATTGCTAAGATATCGATTGTCTTGCCTATTGGCCCGGTTGCTTTCTCTCTTCCAATTAGAGGAATAAAGATACTACTAATAAGACCTGTTTCTTCTCTTCTAAACTGCATATAAGCTAAAGCTAATGCCATAACTGCATAAGCTGCCCAAGGATGTAATCCCCAGTGTAAAAATGACTTTCTAAAAGCAAAGTCAAGTGCTGCTGCAGATTCTGGTGCGATACCAGTCAGTGGTCCACCAAAGTGGAATAATGGCTCTGCTACGCCGAAGAATATTAGACCTACACCCATGCCTGCACTAAAAAGCATACCAAACCATGACATTAAGCTATACTCAGGTTTATCATCTGGCTTACCTAATTTAATATCACCGTACTTACTAAATAACATCACAAGTGAAAATACCACGAATGATGACATTGTTATAATATAAAACCAACCAAAGTTACCTACCAAAAAATCAAATGATGCTGATGTTAAGCTTGCAAAACCATCTGGTAAAACAACACCAAGACCAACTATAATAACTGATACTATTAAAGATATTGTAAACACTGGATTCCAAAAGTTTTCTTTTTTCATTTTAATCTCGTATAATCTAATTATCCTTTAATAGGTGATTGGATTATATTTTCCTTTCTTTGTTTTTTTATATCTTGAAACTCATTTACTTCGGTATAATAAGTTAAGCACTGTGGATTTGTACCTGTTTTTGTACAGCCTTGACTGTTATTAGGAGACTCAGACCACAGTTTTTCGTCTTCAATGGTAATCAGTTAGTTAACGCTTTGACGTTTCATTTTCGAGATTACACGGTCGAATTTCTTGTGGAAAACAACAGTGCTACAATCCCATTTTCTAAGGAGGTATTCCCATGTACTTTGTCGGTATCGATGTTTCAAAGTACAAGCATGACTGCTTTATTCTCAATGATTTAGGTGAAGTTGTTGTCAGTCATCTTGTGATTGCCAATTCTCAGACCGGTTTCTCTGTTCTTCTCTCCACTCTTAAATCTCTTGATGATTCTCATAACATAAGAATAGGATTTGAAGCAACCGGCCACTACACCTCTAATCTGAAACGATTCCTAGAGAACGCCCACTACAGCTTCATGGAATCTAACCCCGCTCTGATCAGCAAGTACATTCATTCCCAGACTTTGAGGAAAACCAAAAACGATTCAATTGATGCGCGCTCAATCGCTCATTGGCTGATGACGGTTGATTACAAACCCTATCCTATTGGATTTTATCACACCTATTCCTTAAAGTCATTAACGCGTTTGAGAGACACTTTGGTTCGACAGCGTACCCTCTATATGGTCAAACTTACCAATATCCTTGACCATATCTTCCCTGAATTCAAGCCTTTTTTCAAAAATCGTTTCAGTCAGACCGCTCTTTTTTTGCTGGAGAAATATCATACGCCTGATAAAATGGCTCGCATGAAGACAACTTCTTATGATCCAATCAGATGCGTGTCTCGGGGTAAATTTTCAATGCAGCGATTTCTCGTGCTCAAGGATCTGGCGGCTAATACGGTTGGGGATTCTAATGATATTTTCGAAACCCAACTCCTCAGCGTTCTTAACCTTTATCGTTTGGTTGATACGGAAGTGCAACGATTGGAATCAGAGATCATTTCATTGATTACGGAATTAAATCCCCGCATGCTTACCATTCCTGGTATTGGCCCCATTTCTGCGGCTATCATCTATTCTGAATATGGTGATGTCAATCAGTTTCCTTCTCCATCCCAAATGCTTTCCTTTGCTGGCTTGGAACCGGGATATTTTCAATCAGGGACAATGGCCTTTACAGGAAAGATGGTGAAGCGTGGATCATCTCATCTTCGCTACGCGCTTATGAACTGCACGATGCCTCTTATCATGAATAATATGGTGTTTGCAGCTTACTATCATAAAAAACGTAAGGAAGGGAAGCCTCACCGGGTAGCTTTAAGTCATGTTGCAAAAAAACTCATTCGTGTTATCTATACCCTGGAAACAACCAATGTTCCTTTTGATCCTTCTAAACTTCGATAGATGATGTAGTGGCCTCTATCAATCTTAAAACCTATTTCCTTCAAAATTCTTTGATTTGAAGGCTTATTGGGTATGCCTATATTTAAATCTTAAACTATTCATGAATACTATTGACTTTTAATAGTTAGTCTCCTAT
>JAHRFV010000100.1 GCA_019084435.1 Dethiosulfatibacter sp. | reverse complement strand
TCATCATAACCAAACATCGGCTTTGATTTTATAGAGAAAAAATAGTTTCCTTTGATTATATTCCAATCCCATATCCCATCATTGGACCCCTCAACAACCAATCTATAGCGCTCTTCACTATTTTCCAATGATTGCCTATTCTTATCAAGCAACTTAAGCTTGCTTCTGATAATCAGATAAAATATAATCCCTGTAACTAAGACATAAAGCCAACCCTTGTAGGTCTGAAATCGCATTATTACTGTCATGTCATCAATCAGAAAATCTAGAATACTATCAGAAAAAAGAATCCAGGCAAACCCAACAACAAGATAGACAATCAAGAACTTTAGGGATTCTTTGCCGGGCTTTATTCTAAAAACCGATTCTATTGTTTTGTTTAATTTATCCTGGTTTTCGTTATTCATAACTTTCTCCAGTTCACTAACTTGCCGTATGTGTTTATTATAGCATACTTCAGAATGTTTGTTCACTTGTTTGTCAAGTCTGTTGTTATATATCATATTTTTTGATATATTAAAGTAGTTAATCTTTTGAGCATCTAAGGAGGTAAAAATGTTCAGATTTCAAGATGTATTGTTTAAAGATATCATAGATATCAAATCACTTACAATACCCAGCAATCAAATAGTCTGCATTACTGGTGAAAGTGGTGGTGGAAAAACCACATTGCTTAAACTATTGAATAAAATGATCAGTCCTGATTCCGGAGAAATCTTTTACTTGGATACACCACTTGAAGAAATGGACTCAATAAATCACAGAAGAAAAGTCATTATGCTTCCACAGAATCCTGCAATATACAATGGTACTGTCAAGGATAACCTGCTAATAGGATTGAAGTTTTCAGAAAAAACTATGGAAAATGAAGACATGCTTTTATCATCACTCCAGTCAGCCAGGCTTAACAAGAAACTGGACGAGTCAATTGATAATCTCTCTGGTGGCGAAAAACAACGATTGGCATTAGCTAGAGTACTGTTATTGAGTCCTGATGTTTTTCTATTAGATGAGCCTTCTGCATCTCTTGATGAAGAAACCGAGAGGATTATTATCGAAAATCTAGTTGCTCAATGTAAAAAGAATTCCAAGTCAATCATTATGGTCACTCATTCCAACAAGGTAGCAAGCACCTATTCGGATTTGATTATCCGAATAGACAAGGGTAGAGTCGTCAATGAGGAGGTAACGCTGTGAATACAAATGTAATTGAAATTCAAATATGGCAATTGGCTGCTGCTTACATTTTTATTCTGATACTATTGGCATTTGTTAAATACAGGGGCATCAAACGTGAGAAAGAAATCCTAATATCCTCTGTCAGAATGACCCTTCAACTGATCCTAACAGGCTATATTTTGATGTATCTTTTTGATAATGAAAGCTGGGTACTGACACTGCTGGTTTTGTCTGTCATGGAAATATTTGCCATAAATAATATTTTTAGACGAGTGAATGTGAAAATTTCTAATAAGCTTAAGAAAATCATAGCGTTTTCTATGGTGACAGGAACAGTAACCTGCCTCTTATATTTCATCATAATTGTCATAGGCTTGAGGCCTTGGTTCAATCCAAGATATTTCATTCCAATATCCGGTATGCTAATCGGAAATTCCATGACCGGAATCTCACTGGGTGTCAGTCGACTGGTAAATGATATGAACACACAGAAGCATTTGGTGGAATCATCTCTAATGCTGGGTGCTACACCCAAAATGGCATCTAAAGAGATTGTAGATAATGCTTTTGATTCCGCTATTCTTCCAACTATCAACTCTATGGTGGGTATGGGTATTGTTTTTCTTCCAGGTATGATGACAGGTCAGATTTTATCTGGAGTATCACCTGTCACAGCCATTGAATACCAGATAGCCATAATGCTCGGTATACTGGGTAGTGTTGCCTTTACAGTAATCCTCTTTCTTCAGTTGGGTTATAAAACCTTTTTCAATCAAAAGGCGCAGATGGTGATTGAATCAACAGAGACCAAATCGTGATATATTAAAAGCAGATCAAAGATCTGCTTTTGATATATCTATATTTGATTATATATTCATCAACACAGTTGCTATACTGAAATAAGTCACAAGTGCGACAGCGTCCACTATGGTTGTAACAAGTGGGCTGGCCATAATCGCGGGGTCCAGCTTCATTTTTTTTGCTATGATAGGAAGTATTCCTCCTACCAGCTTAGCTGTTATGACAGTTATGAAAAGACTTACACATACCGTAATAGCCACGTAAAGGTCTGTTCTTTCAAGAAAGTAAATCCTTATGAAGTTGACACTAGCCAAAACAAAACCGACAACTATACTGACCCTGAATTCCTTCCAAAGCACCTTCCATACATCTCTCATCTGTATCTCATTCAATGCCAGTCCTCTAATGACCAGTGTAGCCGATTGTGAGCCGGAATTACCTCCCGTATTCATGAGCATTGGAATAAATGAAACCAGTATGACGACTGATTGTAATATGTCATTATATTGTTTGATGATATTGCCTGTGATTGTCGCAGAAATCATTAACACCAGAAGCCAGCCCACCCTATGTTTAGCTGATGTAAATATGCCCGTTTTTAGATATTCTTCATCTGATGGTTGCATTGCTGCCATCTTTTGGAAGTCTTCTGTATTTTCCTGATCAATTATGTCAACCACATCATCAATGGTGATGATTCCCACGAGTCTTCCTTCGTTGTCTACGACAGGAACGACAAGCAAATCATATTTCTTGATTATGCTGGCGATTTCCTCCTGGTCCATGTGGGTATTGATTGAAATGATATTAGTCTGCATGATGTCTTTTATAACTGTTTCATCTTCATTGATAATCAGTTTTCGAAGGGATACGATACCCTCCAACTTTCGGTTTTCATCGATGACATAACAGGTGTTGATTGTCTCTTTATCGACCCCTACTTTTTTGATGTTCATTAAGGACTCTCTGACTGTCATTTCCTTTTTTAGATCAACATATTCAATGGTCATGATGCTCCCTGCTGAATTCTCAGGGTACTTCAGTAAATGATTGATCAGATCGCGCTTGTCTTTACTCGTGTTCTTCAGTATTTTCTTAACTATATTAGCTGGCATTTCTTCAAGCAAATCCACCGTATCATCCAGAAAAAGCTCATCCATAATCGTTTGGATTTCATTGTCAGCTATGGCCTCAATCAGATACTCCTGAAGATCTGCTGAAATGTATGAAAAAACATCAACAGCTGTTTCTTTTGGCAGCAATCTAAACATCACCAATAACTTTTCAGTATCAAGCTCTTCGAAAACCTCGGCGATATCAACCGAATTCATCTCCAGAATTGCTTTTCTGGCTTCGGTAAATTTACCTTCTTCAATTAAATCAATTGCTCTTTTGATCATTATAGCCCTCCTTTAAGAGCTATAACTCCATAATATGGTAGCTAAGCTCTTGAATCGAATTATTTTTTGATTTTGTAGTTGTGTTGCATAAAGGACCCGAATCCATTGCTTTACCACCCACCTTATTTAAAAATTAAAAAAGAGTCTTCAACAAATAAAAGACTCTTACAAGTACACAAAAATAGCCATAATATCTTTCACTCGTTGAGTTTTAGCTCTATATAGCGTAAGTTTTAAAAACAGCTCCGTTAAGCTATACCTTAATCCGATAAAGCCTGTTGACCCATTGGCATCTCTCGATGTTTCCGGGCAGAAGCATATTTCTATATAGTAGCCTCACCTAACAAAGATTTTCAGTTCAAAATAATTATAAACCTATATACTTTTTATTTCAAGTGTTAATTGAGATTTCTTATCAGCACTTTTCTTGCTCAGTTTTGAAAAAACCAGTTTTGAAAATCAATTTTGGGTATTTGAAAACTATCTGTCATTTGTTTGAAGTAGGGTACCTTTTCGGTCAGTTTGACAGTCACGATTTCATCTTCCTCTTTCTCAACTGAAGCATTGATATTTTTTACTTCCTTAAGACTTTTGCCACAGACGGCTTTAAAAAACTCTTCTTTCACTTTGTACATTTTAGTATCCTTTCCTTAATCAAACTCAGTTGTAATCTAAAACATGATTACATCTATTTATATCTAATATTTACTTTCAGTCATTTAGACTGATTTATTTGAATTTTTGTTCCCAAACAAAAAAAGAAGGAGACCTTCATTCCAAAGAAGGTCTCTCAACTAATTCCTCATCGTTTTCTGAATACTCATACTCCATGATATCACCCGGTTGACAATCGAGTACTCTACAAATTGCATTTAAAGTTGAAAATCTGATGGCTTTGACTTTTCCTGTTTTTAAGTTTGACAAATTGACGATTGTGATACCTACCTGCTCAGCTAGATCACCAAGCTGCATTTTACGGTCAGCCAAAACTCTATCTAATCTTATAATTATTGCCACAATTTCACCCCCGTTTAAAGTGTTGAATCATATTCATCCTGAAGATAACTGCCATATCTAAACACTCCTGACAGTATCAAAAGAATAAAACCTGTTATAATCATGGCATTGTCAACACCTATCACAACATCTAAATCATAGATTGCAAATGTGTCAATCATTGCCATCGCAACGTATGCATTGGCAATCTGATAGACAAACGATCCTATGATCAGAAGCCAACCCAAGGCTGACAACCTATTTGCATTCTCCATTTCAAAGGGGCTGTCACTTTCTACAGTTTTGAGTATTTGAATCATCTTACGGCTCAAAATTGCAAAACCTACACTCATAACTGTGGCCATTAGTAGTATTGCATCAATAACAGGTTTGACAGATATATCAACTGTCATGTTCTCTGGAACACGATACCTCAACAGACCATCCAGCGTCAGGTAGAAACTACCCTTTTCAAATTGTGAGCTCATCAGATATTCTTCTGGTAAAAATTGTACTGCCACATAAATCAATGGTAAGACTACAATCGCAATAACTGATATCCAGAAAGTTATCTTAAATACCATTCTGACTATTCGTGCCATCTTCTTTATTTTTTGATTACTCTTTTCTTTATCCATTTAAACTATCTCCTTTTGTTTGTGTTAACCGGATTATAGCATCAAAAAATATGAATGTCAATAATTATTTAACGTTAAACGATAAATAATTATTGACATTCGATTTTTAAGTGTTTTGCAAAATTGAGCTGCAATTAAGTTCCGGCTTTTAAACCAGCTCCACAAAAAGGAATAATAAATGTCTCATTTCGTGTTTTGTCTGATTTATTATAGTATTCAAAAAAAGCTGCAAATGTTGCCGCTGTGGTCGGTTCCACATAGAAACCCTTCTTGGCCAGATATTTTCTAGTTGCAACAATCTTGTTCTCAGGTGCTGTAATGACTTCTCCTCCTGTTGCCCTGATTGCCTCCAGTATCTGTTTACCTCTTTTAGGTTCAGCTATCGCGATTCCTTCTGCTATTGTTCCAGAATTTGCTACACTTTCTACATTCAACAAACCGTTCTTGAAAGCCTTGAATATGGGGGCACAATTCTCCGACTGTACTGCTATGATTCGGGGCATTTTATCAATCAACTCCATAGCTATAAGCTCTCTTAATCCATAATATGCACCTAGTAACAATGTTCCATTCCCTGTCGGTATAACCAATGCATCTGGCATAATACCATCGAGTTGTTCAAAGATCTCATAAACAAATGTTTTCGTTCCTTCATAAAAAAAAGGATTATACACATGACTCGCATAAAACCCGTCTCCTCTTTCTACTGCTTCCAGAGCTGCATTTGCTGTGTTCTCGCGTGAACCTTCTATCAAATGAACATGAGCACCGTGATAAGCTATCTGGCTAATTTTTTTTGCTGAAGTATTTTCAGGTACATAAATATCACAAGCTATGCCTGCTCTGACAGCATAAGCTGCTATTGATGTGCCTGCATTGCCACTGCTATCTTGTATTACCTTCTTGACTCCTAGTTCCTTGGCTTTTGAGATCAAAACCGCAGCACCTCGATCCTTAAAAGAAAGCGTTGGCATCATATAATCCATTTTTACCATTACATTGGGAAACTCCTTGTCTAGCATAACCAATGGGCTTAACCCCTCACCCATGGTAATATCCTTCCAGATATCAAAATTCTCATTAAAAGGCATGGACTTCAGGTATCTGAAAATACTCCATTCCGAAGTCAATATGTCGCTTTTTGAGAATCTATAATCATTTTTTACGATATCTAATAATCCACCACAGCTACATCTAAATATTTGAATATCAGGATTATAGATTTTGCCACATTGGTTGCAAGTGTAAATGAATTGCATGAAACCTCCCAATCACTTATATGTTTGTGTCCATACCTTAATTCAAACTTTCCAAAGGGTTATCTTCAATTGCTTCTGATTGGTTGACTATCTCAAATCCGGAACCTGAAACATGACTCATGATATTTAATCTAAGATTACTCACAAATGCATTTTCATCCGCTTTCTTTATATCACCAATATATATTGGTTTGGAAACCATACATTTCACATGTGCCGGTTTTACCCATTCGCCGTTCTTTCCAAATGCTTTGTATGTGCCATCTATCGAAATCGGTACAATCGGCACACCACTTCTTGTAACCAGTTTTAACCATCCGCGATTGAACTCATTAGGTACTGCGCTTGCACTCAGTTTTCCCTCAGGGAAAACAACCATGGAGTGACCTTTTTTGAGAAGCTCAATGGCTTGATTGATACAAGCCAAGGATTGACGTATATCCTTCCGATCCATAAAGACGCTATCCATTTCTCTCATCCAAGTGCTAATGACCGGTGCTTTTGAAGCTTCAACAATGGAAACAAAGCCTTTTGGCTTATCAATAAAGCCATGAATCACCAGGCCATCGAAGTGGCCTTGATGGTTGCTGACGAATATCACAGCACCCTCTTTGGGAACATTTTCAAGACCGTTTATTGTTATTTTTGATCCTGACAGATAAAACAGAACTCTGCAGATCCGTGATGACATCTTATCGGCTAGATAGTTTTTTTTGTCTATTTTCCCAACCCGACCATAAAATCTGACCACCCACAGCATCGGATAGGTCACTATGAGATAAACCCAACCTAAGGAATACCAGTATGTTTTTCTTAGCATAATCATTCTCCGAATAATTTTATGTTATTAACCTAACTCTGATTTTACCACATATTAGACAATTTGTTTTACTTTTTTTAACCCTCTTGTCTGAACATTCTAATATGCATGTCACACTCATCAATCATACACATTTCATTGGCATTGTGAATGCACGTAACCACTCCGCAGGGCTGAAACTTCCTTTTGGGTCTGTTAGGTTTGCTAATGCTGTGTGTTTTTAACTTAAAAACAAAAAAATCCTTTGTTTTATCAAATGCTGCAATAGCATCCTTGTAGCTGTCAAACACTGGTAAACTATCAGGGGTTTTATCCAACGCAGGCAGTTCCCAATAGTCAAGAATAGAATTAATCGCATCCACTCTACGATGATTGTCAGAATGGTAGTTGAAACCTGTTGAGAGCAGATCGATAATCTCATCATCAGATGCATTTATATCACTAAATGTCTTTTCGTAAATCATCCCTGTCACGGGACCATCCTCTTTGCCTTCTGTATAATAAGTAAATCCCAAACCAAATCCCTCGGCTTGTCTGATTAGAATTTCCATTTCATATCTTTCCATAATGAACTCCTCTACTTATATTATCCACACACTATTATTGTACCAAAATAAACCCCATATAACAACGTTTTCCGATGACTAACAATGCTAAGACTCGCTCACCACCTGAACCCAAGAACCCTGTTGATAAACCTAACTTTCACGTTCCACAATAGGTGACATAAGGCTTGTCTTTTGTTGATGGAGGTTTGGAGTAGGGTTGCTGGTCGGTTGTATGTGCATAAGGCTTCTCTAAAACCTTTAACAAATCAAAAAGAATGTTGTAATCATTCTTCTCTTCTACTGCCTTTAACGCCTTTTCTACCTGATGATTTCTGGGTATTACAGCAGGGTTAGAATCTTTCATCAGTTGTATTGATTGGGTTTTTGATTGACTTTGCCGGCTTAGCCTATCTCGCCACAGGATATACCATTTCAAAAAATCCTTATTGTCTTCCATCTCACCTTGAGGTTTGCGCATATGCGTCAGTTCCAGGAAGGTGTTGGTATAATCAGCGTTGTTTTGATGCATGATATGAAGAAGATGATCGAACATTTCTTTATCTGTATCTTCTTCATTGAAAATTCCAAGCTTTGAACGCATGCCATCCATCCAATAAGCCTGGTAAAGTGATGAAAACTCGGTTAATTCTGCTTCTGCTATTTCTATTGCTTTTGTTGGATCCTCGTGCAAAAGAGTCAATAGGGTCTCAGCAAACCTGGCAAGATTCCAGATAGCTACTTTCGGCTGATTGCCATATGCATAACGTCCATAGTTATCGATTGAGCTGAAAACAGTGTCGGGATTGTATGCATCCATAAAAGCGCATGGTCCGTAGTCGATCGTCTCACCGCTAATCGTCATGTTGTCTGTGTTCATCACACCATGAATAAATCCAACCAGCTGCCATTTGGCAATTAGTTTCGCTTGCCTTTTAACTGTAGATTTAAGAAGTTGCTGATAAGGATTTACAAAATTTTTCAATCCTGGATAATGTCTATTAATTGTATAATCTGCAAGCCTTTTAAGATCCTCTGAAGATCCCTTCTGTGCTACATATTCAAAGGTTCCAACTCTGATATGACTTGCTGCCACACGGGTCAAAACGGCACCTGAGAGTCTTTTCTCTCTTGAAACAGATTCACCTGTTGTTGTTACAGCTAAGCTTCTTGTGGACGGTATTCCCAAGTTATGCATGGCTTCGCTGATGATATACTCTCTAATCATTGGCCCCAATGCAGCACGACCATCACCCCTCCTGGAATAAGGTGTGATGCCAGAGCCTTTCAGTTGGATATCAAACCGTTTGCCACTTGGTGTGACATGCTCTCCAAGCAGTATCGCCCTGCCATCACCAAGAAATGTGAAGTGACCGAACTGATGTCCAGCATATGCTTGAGCAATAGGCTCTGCTCCTTCTGGAATATGATTGCCGGAGAATATCTCCGCTCCCAACTCGCCATTCAAAGAATCGCTGCTTAAACCTAGTGACTCGGCAAGATTTTTGTTGTACATAACCAGTTCGGGTGAAAATACTTTTGTCGGCAATACCTGTGTATATAATATCTCGGGAAGATCAAGATAGCTGTTGTCAAATCTCCAACCCGGTGTTTTTTTGTTTATATCAAAATTATTCTTATGTGACATTGATCATTCTCCTCTTACTCGATTTCTAAAAACTCCTTCCATTTGAACAAATCCCTTTTCCCCTGTTCATATCCCTTATTATAGCTTTCAGATAATCTCTCATAATTCAATTCTTTGTTGGAAACTGGCATCTCGTCCGGATAAACCAGAAAAGCTTTGCCTTGTCTTTCCAGTTCTTCCAATTCTTCCAGGGTTTCATTGTATATGATATGGCGTTTGAGCATAGCCTCAGCGGCACAAGGATATTTTCTGTAATATAATCTGATGAAGTTTTTAGATTTTACGGGACTTTTTCTATATCCCTTTTCTTGACTCAATACAACAAAGAATTTCTCAAAGCCGTCTTTTTTTGCAATATCAAGAGCGATACCACCATTGACGCCACCATCGATATAATACTCCCCCTGAAAGTAGGTTGGAGGCATAAAAATAGGCAAAGATGACGAGGAACGAACAATTTTCATCAATTCCTGCATGCTTTGCATATCATTTTTATTGAAGTACACCATTTCACCTTCATCCCGTTTGTAGGCCCCTATTCTAAGTTGCGCTGGGTTAGCAGAAAATGTCTGCCAGTCAAAGGGTAGTGATGCGTCTGATTTAGGTGTTTCTTCGTATATGTAATGGGAACGAAAGAATCCTTCCCCTTTTAGAAATGATCTCCATCCACCAAATTCTTCGTCAAGAACCAAATCTACAAAAGACCGCTTAGTTCGATTGATGTCTCTGGACAGATAATTGACACTAAGGCTAGCCCCCGCAGAAATACCCGCTACATAATCAAAGTATATCTCATTCTCCAGCAAATTGTTCACGATGCCCGCTGTATAGCTGGCACGCATCCCGCCGCCCTCAAATATAAGCGCAACGTCTTTGATGTTATTGACCATATACATTTTACAGTCCCCTTTTCAGTTCATTATAATGCTGCTACCACCATTATATAACTGAATCAGCGACTCTTCCAATAAGATTTTTCTTTTTTCCCTACATTACTTTTTGAGTAGCTTGTTTTTTTAGTGCTTCTGGCACGCGGTGGAACAGGTTTAGATGTTGAAAACTGCAACTTTTCGTTCCATGGAAATGGATGATCTCCCATAACCTCAATTGATTTTGAAGTGAGCTTTTGAATGTCACGAAGCAGCAGCTTCTCTTCTTGATCGCAAAATGCGATTGCAATGCCACCCAGTCCTGCACGTCCTGTTCTTCCAATTCTGTGAACATATGTCTCCGGAACCTCAGGCAAATCAAAATTGAAGACGTGTGACAGTTCTTCGATATCAATACCACGGGCTGCAATATCTGTAGCAACCAGAATTCTTGTCTTTCTTTCCTTGAAATTGCTCAAAGCAAGCTGTCTGGCATTCTGTGATTTGTTGCCATGGATAGCCTGTGCTTGAAGACCAGCCTTTTCAAGAGCCTTTACAATTTTGTCCGCTCCATGTTTTGTTCTGGAAAAGACCAGAGCCGAAACAATCGCTTTATCTTTCAGCAAATGAATCAATAGATTAATCTTGTTTCCTTTATCAACCTGATATACAGTTTGCTCAATAACCTCGACAGCTGACGAAACAGGTGTTATGGAGACCGTGACTGGATTTTTCAATATCGAGCTGGACAGTTTCGCAATTTCATCAGGCATCGTAGCTGAAAAAAACATGGTCTGTCTGATTTCAGGTATCAATTTAATGATCCTTTTGACATCAGGTAGCATGCCCATATCAAGCATCATATCCGCTTCATCCAGAACAAAATGAGTCACCTGATTCAATCGAATATATTTTTGGTTGACCAGGTCCAGCAATCTGCCGGGAGTGGCCACCAATATATCAACCCCACTTGTTAGTGATCTAGTCTGGGGATGTTGTGAGACGCCTCCATAGACAACTAGTGTCTTCAGATTCAAGTATTTGCCATATGCTTTGAAACTGTCACCTATTTGTATTGCCAATTCTCTAGTTGGTGCTAGAATAAGCGCTTTTATCTGTCTTTTACCCTTAATATTTCTATATTCCTCTGCTAGGTCCTGCAATATGGGGATGGCAAATGCTGCTGTCTTGCCAGTTCCCGTTTGTGCGCAACCTAAAAGGTCTCTACCCTCTAATAGGGATGGGATGGCTTTTGTTTGTATTGGGGTTGGTTCTGTGTATCCTTCTGCTTTTAAAGCCTTCAGAATAGGCTCAATGATGTTTAACTTTTTAAATAACAATATTTGTTCTCCTTTAATTCAAATTATAATTGCAAAATAAAGAACGCATCAAATGCGTTCTTTAAATATCAGACTTCAGGGTCCATTTATTTATCGAATACTCCACCAGTTTTTGTGTTTTTAAATGCTTTCCACTGGCTTGACATTTTTTGATTGGGTTTTTCACCATTAAGACACTGCTGTGCACTCATTTTTTTCTTATCTGCAATTATTTTTTTCATACCTTCAACATTTTTTGTTGACATGATTTACCTCCATTGTTTCCTAACTCAATGAATCAGGGAATCAACTAACCTAGTATATACCATAATGATAAAAAAATCCAGTTAATTGAAATTAATTTATAGTTCACCATATACATTTATATATTATGACATATATATGTATACTTTTTGTTTATATTAATGTTATAATAAATTAAGCAAATATCCAGATTAAGTAAAAAAAAATATGCTGTAGATAATATTTTGCGATTGTTTCGATAAATCAATATTTTCCTAAGGAGGGATTAAATTGAGTACTAATACACTTATTATAATTATCGTTTTAGTGTTAATCTTTGGTGGATTTGGTTATACACGTTTCAGAAGATAGGAATGGACTACTACCACCTCTCCCCATAGCGGATTGATCGTTCAATAGCTTATGGGGATTTTTTTATTCAATAGTGTTGATTGTCTGAAATTCCTTCTTCAATTCCAAGTCAAAGAATTCCACAATTGCATAGGCATTTGTCTCTGCCAATTTATACAGTTTTTCATCGTCTGATAGTACTTTTAACGCATCGTCAGGATTATCCATGAAACATTGTTCTAAAATTATGGTAGGAATATCTCGCACGATTCCATTTCGGATGATGCCATACCAGTCGTTGTGGCGTCTGCCCACTCTGGTGAGGACACCTCTATTCAAAAGCTCGAAGTTTTCCGAAATGTTATCAACCATCTCATACGCTAAATCAGTGGCGATCCAGTCATAACGCTCATCATAAACAGAGACATAAGCTTCTACACCCTCTAACTGTGCATACGGATTTGCGTTGTTGTGGATACTGATTAGTATGACGGTTTTACTTAACGTCTCCTTAGCGAATGATTTGGCTATAGCCGCCCTTTGAGCATGACTAAGCTCTTCATCGCCATATCGCGTCAATTCTACATGAAGGCTTCCATAATTGTTCAATATTTCTATCATATGACTGGCCACAACCATATTCAAATCTTTTTCTAAATCAATGACACCATCTCCGTTCACATCAGCCTTTGCTCCAGTATTCTCTCCGCCGTGACCAGGGTCGAGGACTATTGTTATTGTATCATTTTTGACTTCATATTCCTGTTTATCTGAATCAGAAGCGATTGTTCCATTGATTGTTTGAGATGTTTCAGTATTAGACTCATTATTTGAACCACATCCTGAGCTGTTAACGGTTATTGCTACAATCATAATTGTCATAGCAAATGTTTTTAACATTTTCATTTTGTTTCACCTTCCCGCCAGTGCTTTATTGACCCTTATCATACCACGGATAAGCTGAAAAAAAAATAGCTCCTGATTCGAACCAGGAGCTATCCCAAATTAATCTATTTTTCAATAAGATTGACTGTCACATTTGTATAATATAGTACAGTTTTTCCTTCAAATCCAGAATCTGTTCCTACAAAAACCCACAGATTGCCATTTTTGTCTGATTTGATTTCCAAAGGTTGGCTTTCATTATTTAGAGTCTTGAATTCATAGACCTCGAATTCGTCATTCTCCAACTTAGCGCCATCGCCTACGACTATGGCATTCTCGCCGCCTTCACTTTGTCCACCCTTGTCCACATTCAGAAAATAATTTGGTTCTCCTGCAATATCTCCCTCTATAGGCAATGGTTCTTCGGTTGAAGCACCTACCTTCACAAAAAGAGCTTCCCCGGGAGGTCCTCCTATGCCAAAGGCTCCAGCAGGTGCATCGGTTGCAAATTCAACCTCGATTACAATATTATAGGATGTGTTGGGTTTCAAACCGGTCAATTCTTTTCTAAGATACATAAATATGTCATCGCTTCGATTATGACCTTGAACCATGATACCTTTACCAGGTCTATCGAGTTCCTCTGGCAATTCCATATGTCCGTTTTCCAGTTCATAAATATCAGGGTCATAGTTCACGGGATAATCGGTATAGTCTACCTGCCATCCCTGATCACTTTCAGAGAAATCAAACTCGAAATCAAATTTGTCACCAGTATTGCTATCGGGACTGCAGCCAACCACAGCAAATGTCAGTACAAGCAGCATGATTGTCCACATCTTTTTTCTTCTCATCTTGTATAGCCTCCAAAGCTTATTTTCACATTAGACGAAAGCTATCAAATGGAGGTTCCAATTCAGATTTCAAATCTTTTTAATCTGTCCAGATCAAATGTCCACTCGGGTGTTCTGAGCTGCTCAATCCCTTCCAATGAGTACCAAGGGCTTATGTGTGCATCATTAGGATTGATTAGTATTTGAGTCTGTTGAGCAGGCATATAGGATTGGGCAAGCATGAATATTTTATCTCCATTTTGGTTTTCAGCCATGTCCACCACTATGACAGCATGTCCCGGACTACCTCCGATGATAAAGACATCACCAATCTTCATATCGTTGACATTAACAGACACTAACTCCTTTTCCAAAGATAAGGTGCTGGCATAGGCAAAAACCATATCCATGTACTTTCTGAAAGACTCATATGTGTCTGATGGATCTGTGGCTTCATAATAGCTAACATCATTGCCTTCAACTCTAATCCGATAGCCATCCATCCACTTGCTGTATTCGGCTGAAAATCCAGATACGAAATTGAAAGCTATCTCATCGTATCTTCTTTGAGCGTATAAATACTCGGCGCGTAAGAGCATAATCGCATCAGCACATTGGTGAAGGTCTCTATCTCCTATGTCAACATTGAACACACTATCATAAACACCCTCTGCTCTCTTTTGTCTTCCGTCGTAATACAATGCCTTCTCACCATAAGGTTTAAGTCGCTGATGCCTTAAAAAAGCTCCGAAGCTGACCGGTTCCACATCTGTCCTGTCATATCCTGGAGGCGTCAGGTATCTTTCAGCTACAGTCATGCCCTCTTTGTTTAATAGATTGACTATGGGAGCTGGTTCGTTAATAACAGCAGTGGTGTTGCCATTAGTCGTTTTAGTTAATGCACTGTTGCTCTGGCAGCCCGTTAATATCATTGCCAGACATATAATTAGAGTAATTGTTTTTTTCATGTTCACCGTCGCTAGATTGATTTATTGAGATCACTTAACATCGTCAGCAAGTCACTGTAGATGCCATAACCTGTCTGTTGAATCTCAGGATTCTTCTCTATAATTAATATTTCTCCCATCAAATCGGTGGTTATGGAAACCAATGACGAGGTTGCATCTATGGTTGCAAAGATATCACTTCTATTAACCAGTTGTGGGTAGACCTTTCCTTTGACCTGACCATTCTCGAAGTAGCCCTCACATATCAATTTAATCTTTTTATCCTCTTTAAGCGCATCGTTCACATCTGTTGCTGTTATGTGCCCGATTCCTGTTCGGTCGATATCGAGCGGTGTCAAATCACCACCCATCAGAACATTGGCTAATGCAGTCGTCTTTGCAGCCGCATCCCAACCATCTATATCCATAGAAGGATCAGCTTCAGCAAATCCCTCAAGCTGGGCTTGCTTGATGGCACTCTCGTAATCATTCCCTTTTTCCATCTCTTCTATGACAAAATTGGTGGTCGAATTGAGAATCCCTTTGAAAGATTTAACCTGACATCCCGGTAAGGTATACTTCACCAGATTGAATACAGGTGTCCCATCCATTACCGTTGTCTCATAAAGAAACTGGAGATTCTTATCTTCAGCCATCTTTTTAAGTGTCCTATACTTCCATGCTATAGGTCCCTTATTCGCTGTGATCACATGCATTCCCAAGTCGAATGCCTTTTCAATATAACTGATTGCCGGCTGTCCATCGTTTATGGACAAAGCGCTCATTTCTATCAACGCATCCGCTCCCGATTGTTCGATCAATGAGAGGGTATCCAAATCAAGTGATTCAGTTTCATGAATCTTTTGATTATTTTCGATGCACGACAGAGCATTTTCTAGGTTTATCCCATCTTTATCAATTAAAGATCCCTTAGATCTTGCAGCTATTGCAGTGACTCTTACATCATACCCCGTCATTTTTTTCACTGAATCATGGTGATCCAATAAAATTTTACAAAATGCCCGACTTGCATTTCCAAATCCTATCAAACACAAATTAAATCTCTTGTCCATAGATGCTCCTTCCTATACTTTAAGCATGTTAATTCGCCAATCGCTTCGTTGCTGATTGACTATCGTTTTTGTATTCCCCACCATGATAACAGATAATCCTCTCAATATCCAAATCCGACATTTTTTTGATTGAACGAGCAGCCTCTTCCATATCGAATGTAAATAAAGGATTTGCCCCACTTAACTCATGTCCAGTGACATTCATGGCATCTCCTGCAATCAGGGTCTTAGATGATTTGACATAGACTGAAATATGTCCCGGCATATGGCCCGGCGTATCAATACATACAACATTGCCATCGTCTGATATTGCCTCATTGTCTTCCACATAATAGTCAATCTTGCAACTTTCAACTCCTTGAATAATCTCAATCCTCTGTGCTGCGAACTCTTTTTCTTTTCCTTCCAGGGTGTTAATTTTCGCCATTAAAGATTCCAATCTCAAAGAAGGCTTTTCTCCGGAAATATACTTAGCTTGGATTTCAGATGATATGATTTGAGCGTTTGGATATCGTTCCTTGAAATCTCGAAGACTACCTATGTGGTCCCAATCATGGTGTGTAATCACAATCTTGTTCAATCGATTCAAATCAATATCCAATCTTTTAGCTTCAGATTCAAATTGATCAATGGTATCTGGATAACCACAATCGACAAGAATCATTTCATCATCATTATAAATGATTGTAGGATTGACGATTTGTTCTATTCCGTCTTTAATTATTTTAATATTCAATGCTTCAATTGTAAACATCTTGGCCTCCTGTGGTTTCAGTTCATTCTACCCTAAATCTACGAATCTATTTGAAACTTTTAATAGCTTAACCGGCATTTTTTCATGCAACTTATAGATGATACTAATAGGTGCACTTCCTTTATGACTTGTATAATCTGCAAAACCAAGACAAGTGTATACCTCTGTTTTATTGTTAAGATCATTTCTTTCTTCACGTACAAACAACATTACTTTGCTATTATTGGTTCTTTGGTTAATATATCTTTGTCCAGTTAAGCTTGATATCGTGGTGCGACTCTGTGATTGCCAGTGGAACAATAATGAGTCTATAGCATAGTCTTCATATAGAGTTGTCTCCGAGAAGTGCTTATCTGACTTTTTGAGTGTGATAAAGAAAACATCGACTTTATCATTTGACATGTATTTAACACCTTCTCTAAAGGGCATTAATTTCTTAACCGTATTGATCCCGAAAGCTGAAAGCACTTGAGAAGTACTATAATTTGCATGAAGTTCAAGTGGAATACTTGGAAGCTCAATAGGTTTAGGAATATGATTAATTGTGTTCAAATTATACTGAAGTAGTTCAATTAGTTCCTCGTATACTTCATGAACGTCTGATTTCAAAATTTCAAAGAATCTTTCAATCGATATTATGGGTTCTCGATCCATAAATGTATAGTAAAGCATGAGTACCCTTCGCTGCTCAATCAATGATAGTGATCCAAAAGGATTAAGTGCTGGTGACTCTAAATACCTAAGGGTAAACTGAATAAAAGCAACATCATCAATTTGAGACATTCGGTAAAATACGTTGCTCAAATTCACCTTTTCGAGAAAAGCATTTCTTATGGACCAATTTATATGTTCATCAAGCAATTCAAATAAGCATATGCTTTTATATAAGTCTTTAGGTTTTATGTCATAATAGCTTAAAAAATGCCTAAGCGTTAAAGACAGTTGAGCATCAGTTTTAAAAGATAATAGCATTTGTCTTAGTTTTCTAAGATTAGTTTGACCCTGTTTTAAATTTCTAAGCACATAATCTTGAGCCAACCTCTCAAGTTGAATAAAGCAGTTACGAGGAACAGATGGAAATGCCATTTCTACTTCAGTTTTCACAGAATGACGAGTTTGACCAACAAGTTTTTGAAACTTCATACGATAATCATAATTCTTATTTGCTTGACCAATAAAATCCAAAACTGTAAGGACTTCTTTGTTTTCATATAGTCTAAGGCCACGTCCAAGCTGTTGTACGAAAACAGTTGCTGACTCAGTAGGACGCAAGAATAGAACGGTATTAATGTATGGAATATCAACACCTTCATTATACAAGTCAATTACAAATATAAATTTTATTTCGCCTTTAAATAATCTATTCTGAATTGTCTCCCTCATTTGTCGCGGAGAGTTAGCATCAAGTGATTCGCTAGGTATACCAGCCTTTGAAAAGATAGAAGCCATATGCTTTGCATGTTCCTGATCTACACAAAAACCAAGTCCTTTAACATTCTGTATATCACTTATGTATTTATTTACTGCATTTAAAATTGAACGGTCGCGAGCATAATCACCAATATATGTCGAACTTAAATCCCTATTGTCGTACCGACCTGATTGCCATTTTACGTTTTCCAAATCAGTTTCATCAGTTACCCCAAAGTAGTGGAAAGGACACAAAAGGTTTTGTTCAATAGCTTGATTCAAACGAATTTCATAGGCTATACGCTCATTAAAATCTGATAAAATTGACTTGCCGTCCATCCGTTCAGGTGTAGCCGTCAAACCTAATAGTACTTTTGGTATAAAATGTTCGATTATACGTTTGTAACTATTTGCAGCACTGTGGTGCGTTTCATCAAGGACGATAACGTCAAAATGGTCCTTAGGTAATTCTAAATATTTTGAACCTGCGTTAATCGTTTGGATAGAAGCAAAAACATGATCATATTTTCGTGGCACCACTCCACCAACCCAATACTCACCAAAATTATTATCTTTCAAGACTGCGCGATACGTTCGACAACTTTGCTTTAGAATTTCTTCACGATGTGCTAAGAAAAGCAATTTTATATCTGGTTTTTCTCGAAAAAGTCGCAGGAAATCAAAGGCTGCAACCATCGTTTTACCAGTTCCTGTCGCTGCTACTAATAAATTTTTATACGATCCATGAACGAATCGTTCAATTTCAAGTTGCTCCAAGATATCTTGTTGATAGGCATATGGCTTTAAATCAAAAAAGAATTGCTGAGAATCATCTGTCTGCCTCTCAGACATGAGCGCATGATAAAGTTTTTCTTTATCTATTTCACAATCTGCATGATATGTTTCAAACTCACTCATATGCCAATAAGTTTCATATGTAATTCTAAATTTTGATAAAATGTCTGGAGATGTATATTCAGAAACCTTTAGATTCCATTCAGTTCCTTCGCTTAGTGCTGCTTTTGATAGATTTGAAGAACCAATGTACGCTGTACTAAAACCCGATTCCCTCTCAAAATAATAAGCTTTTGCGTGTAATCTCGTACGTTTTGTATCATAAGAAATCCTAACTTCCGTGTTTGGGAGCGCTGCAAGCATTTCAATTGCTTTTACGTCGGTTGCCCCCATATAGCTAGTCGTGATAACGCGAAGTGGTTTCGTGCGCGTATGCTCCACAAGATCATCATATATGAGTCTTAAACCACTATGCTTTATGAATGATACCAACAAATCAACCTTTTCCGCAGATGCAATTTCACGTTTAAGTTCACGATATACTTGTGGTTCATGCTGATTTCCTGTGAAAAGACTGCTTTTAGATATTGAAGTTCGTGGAATTTTATCTCTTAATAGTGATTTTTCTATAGGTTTTTTTGCTATAGCTCGTAGTAAAAAAGGTTCTACAATCTGCCATTTCTCTAAACTTACATCTTCTGTCAAATTCATAATATTACCAATCAGTATATTTGTAATATCCAGTTGTTTTGTCAACTCTTCTGGATTTGAATAATGTCGTAACCCATACTCTAAGGCTTTTTTTAGATATAAAGCTAACACCGATGACGCTTCTGTACCATCCATTTGTTCTTTTATGATCTCATGATCAATGAGTAATTTTTCTAATTTTTCTTTAAGAGCTTTCGTGATGGGAGATTCGTAGAAGCTTGTATTAGACATTTTACACTCCATTAATTTAATGTATTTTTAGTACTTTAGTGGTTATTTGTTTTAGTATCGTTTAAAAGATTTTAACAATATTTCATTATCTAACAAAAACATTTTTTCTGTGGTAACTCAAATATTGATAACTGTCGCTGAAAACTTCAATGTGATCAATATTATCCAATAATAATTGTTTATTATCATTATATTTCTCCAACGTAGGAGAAAACATTATCCTTCCCTCGCCATTAAATGAAACTAATCCCCTGTCAAATAATTTATCGTGATTGGGGCATAAAAGTAATCCATTGTTAACATCCACTCTTTCATAGTTGTCGCTCACTCTCCACGGTTTTATATGGGATCCTATCAATATCTTAGGGTTCTCTATGCTACAAATCAAGCAGTTATCATACTTTTCCATTAACCTATTTTTAAACTTGCCTTGTGTTAATCTTACTTTAACATAGCTTTCTTTCTCGCTTTCTGAGACAAATCCATGATTTAATTGGTCGTATAAATAATTATATTCATCCCTGAGATCAATTCGAAAATCAATTTCAGTCCCTAGTTCTTGATTAATCCGTTTAATACATTCCAACTGTGTTTGTTCAAACACTTCTTCTCTTTTGTTTTCTGGTATAAACAAATCGAACGAAAATTTTCCTTTTGCATACTGACTATAATCACCCCAGTATTTCATTGGATTGTTTTTGATAAGAGTGGCTATAGGTTTTTCATAATAATGATACCAATGCTTTATTTTGCCTTTATCAGCAAACGATAGATCTCTTACATTCTCATTGTCTGTCATTATTTGATGGAAAAACGGGGCGGCTTGAATAGGAGTAATGGGCTTCCACCAATCGTTTGGTCCTCGTTGAAGCATAGCAAGAAGTAGTACATGTTTATATACTTTTATACCGTGACTTTTATCAATTTTTGTGTCCCTTATATACTGATACCATTTTTCATAATCCATTCCCATTCACCCACAAAAAAACAGCCACCCTAACCTCGGCTCCTGTATCTCAAGCCATTTAGTCAGTTGACTGCTTTGTTTTTGATTCGTGTTCTCTTTCCTGTTGGTGAAATTCATATTATCCCCCGAATATTCCCTTGCAAGAAATCTTTGTTCTTAAACCTTACTCAAATTATAGCATATCTGAAATCTTTATGGAATTATCTTTTACTTTTGTCATTTGTCATTCTTTGGACTCAATGTTTCAAATATTTGTTTCGCTGTATTTAAGTCTATATTTTCCAAATCTCTTCTATATGTTTCCAGGTCTTCCATGGTATCAATGCTTTTCTTGAACAATAATAATTCTAGTTGCTTTCTGATATCATTTATAGCCTTAATTTCATTCTCAGCGGGTTCTTTTTCCAGAATTCTGATTGTGTCCACTAACGTGTCTATAACATATCCTTTGTCAAATACCTTGTCTAAGGTCTCATCACTCGGAACAAAGGTTTTTGGCATCGAATCGCGATTAGACAGTTGATTCTGAACAATCTCTTTTGCATAACCAACAGCACAATGCTCTCCTTGACAATCTTTGCATGCCTCTAAACCTAAGCATATTCTATCTATGTCCTTTTTCATATGCTTATAGTATTCATTTAACTCTTTAGATTTTCTCATAAAAGCTGATTGAATGCCTTGCTTTCTTTTGATAACCATTATTCTTAACAAGATAAATATCATAACAGACAGTATCCCAACGAATAGAGCTGTATTTTGTATCGTCAAATATTCACTTGGCAATGATTGATATAGTTTCAAAACTCCAAATAGCATAAAAATAGAGGCAGCAATTATCTTGATGGCAAATTCAGGAACTCTATCTCCTAACTTTTTACCGATATAAATCCCTAAGCCTCCAGTTACAATCATGCCTGATACTGTGCCTATAACAACCGCAAAGGGGAACAATGCATTGGCTGCCAATGTAATAGCAGTCAATTGAGTTTTGTCTCCCAATTCCCCGATAAAAAAGGCAAGTGCAACTGTTAGGACAGGTCCAAAGGCAGTTTTTTGTTCTAACTTTTCATCGCCATCATCATCTGATTTCAACGTCCATAATGCAAAGACTACAAATGCGAATCCGGCTATGATTTGGATCGCATCCATTGGTAGAAAATTTGATATGTAGCTTCCTAAAGCCACTGCCAGTCCATGGTTTAATAATGATCCTATGAATATCCCAAAAATTACTTTCTTAACTGGATATCTAGTCGCAAAAGCCAATGCGAGAATTTGTGTTTTATCTCCCATTTCCGCTATAAAGATTAATATGAATGCCTGAAAAATCTCTTGTATTATCATTTTGTCTCCAATATCAATATACTAATCTATTTAACACAATGTTGAAATCAAAGTCAATACTTATCAAATAAAAGGCAGCCATCTAACCTCAGCTTCTATCCATCAAGCATATGGTCAATTGACTGCTTAGTCTTTAATTCTTGTTCTCCTATAGCCTTCTATTTCTTTTGTCTTCGTTGGAAATCCTTATCTATGCTTTCCTTCCAGTCCTTCGATATTGGTCTGCTGGATCGAATCTCACTAACCACCTTGCTGACTGCTTCAAAGTTCAATCTGGTACCTTCACCATCCGCATGGTAGTTGGCAGACCTGTCATGTGCGATTCCGAATCTTTCAGCTGTGAGGACCGCATCGATGTTAGCACCTAGGAATATAAACTCCCATCCGTACTTTTCCTTTTGATGCTCAACCATTTTTTTGATTCTACCATTAGAGTACTCACGGCTTGCGTTTTCCATACCATCAGTGGTGATTACAAAAAGGACCTTATCCGCTTTTTGATCGTCTGACGTGTGTTTTTGAACATTGATGATTTTCTGTATCGATTTGCCCATGGCATCCAACAAAGCTGTAGATCCGCCCACAAAGTATTCCTTTTCTGTGATGGGTTTAATCCAGTTGATGTTGAACCTGTCATGGAGTAATTGGTACTCGTCATCGAAAAGCACTGTTGTGACGATGGCCTCTCCATTTTCTTCCTGTTGTCTCTTCAGCATGGCATTGTAACCACCAATTGTGTCGCTTTCCAATCCTGACATGGAACCGCTTCTGTCCAGTATAAAAACTATTTCTGTTAGGTTTCTGTTCATCTTTGTTACCTCCATCTATTTGATATTTAGAGGATAACATTTATGACATGTCTGTTGGTCGTTTCTAAAGCGACAATTAAGCACCGAGTAAAATCTGGTCGTAGACAAACAAGGCCTCATTGATTTCATGAATATTATAGTTGCTGTTTTCTATAAAGTAGGCGATGATCAGATCAAATTTGTGGCTATTTGACAAGGAATATCCAGCCTTGTTCAACAGATCACGGGTCTCATCCAGATTCAGTTCAAGAGCAATTGCAAAGGCCAATGCGGTTGTTTTGCTGGGATTATAGTCATCTTTGCTACGTATCTTGGAAAAAAGCCTTCGGTCAACATTAGCTCGTTTATAGGTCTCCACATCTGTCATGCCCTTTTCGTCGATCAGTCTCAGCAGCATCTGGGAAAATGTCTCGTCTAACTGTCCAACTATATCCTTGAGGCTTCGCTTTTTCTTTCCTTTGATGTCAGGTGCTGGAGAATATGATGCCTCCCTGACTTCACTCATCTTTTGAAATTCGTAATTCTCTATGTTTCTTTGACTGTTAATAATACGTCTATCATCAACATAGTTGTCATCTATATATTTTTCTATTGAATCAAAAAGCTTCTCACTTAGCATGAACGCTTTTTTATCGAACACTACTAGATAGACTTTCATCTCATGCTGGAGCAAAAATTCACTGATGGTCGCAACAGCAATCTGCAATGCCTGCTCTTTGGGATAACCATAGATTCCTGATGATATCAAGGGAAAAGCTATTGACTTACATTTATGATCTAATGCAAGATGTAGAGAGTTTAGATAGGCGCTTCTCAGATGGTGAGCCTCGCCATTATTTCCACCTTGCCAAATTGGTCCGACAGCATGGATCACATATTTTGCATAAAGCTTGTATCCTTTTGTAATAAAAGCTTCCCCCACGGGACATTCACCGATCTGGTCGCACTCTGCCTGAAGATTCTCCGGTCCTGCTGCTGCAAAAATAGCACCACAAACACCCCCGCCCATTTTCAGCTTGTTGTTGGCCGCGTTGACAATAGCGTCAACTCTCATTTTTGTGATGTCGTTTCTAATGATATCAAATGGCATAGATGTTACCCCCAATTAATTTATAAATGCTATTCTTATTATATCATAGCGTAAATCATAATGAGATATCATTTATTGATGACATATGTTTGTCTATACTGTATAATTAATGAAATGAGCTTTGGAGGATTGATCACATGACACACATCCAATTAATAATGACGTTATCAACTATATCAACTGCTGGCGACAGCAGCGAATTTCCGCTTTTCACCGTCGCGGCGGTTGCAATTGTAATAATGGGCGTTTTAGGTTATTTTGTCAAAAATAAATATAAATAGTCATAACACAGAAAAGCTCTTCTGATATCACCAAGTTGATATCAGAAGAGCTTTTAAATCATCTGTTATTCTCTAATGTATTTGTCTTTTTTTAGTTGTTGGATTTTTTGATAGATGGTAAATATGCCTTTACCTATCAAAGTTGCCATTATTACCGATAATAAACCAGCTATCAGATTGATTGAGAGCTTGTGATTCGTGTAAGCGACGAAGTTATTGATCACATTGACAATCATCAGTGGACTAATGCCTAAAAACAAGAAGATAAAACGTTTATAATATTTTATTTTGGAGTCAATATCAGAATATAGCTCAAATTTTCCTTCACTGGCTTTTTTTCTGAAATAAGCCCATCTCAGCATGGACCCCACATGCTCCACACCCGTTTCTTCTAGAAAACGAATATATTCAACGCTCTTATAGCTTGAAGGCAGGTTATCCAAAAGCTCCAATTTGTATTCGTATTGTCCTTTTATTGTATCATCAAACACATATCTGAAAGGTCCTACCGCAACAAGTTGAAAGCCTTTAGCAGACATCTCGTTCAGCCATTTTTCTTCTTTTTCAAACTCCCAAGCCCAGAATAATTTGTATGTCGTATGCTTCATTGTTGTAACCCTCCAATAATATTCTCACCGTTTCTTATTAGTTCTTTTAATCTTACCAATTCGTTTTGGATTGCATCTTTTCCACTTTGAGTGATAATATATTCCTTTTTTCTAGAATTTTCATCACTTTCTACAGATCTTATTAGTCCCTTCTCCAACATAGTATTGATTGCACCATAAAGCGTGCCTGCCGCAAGATTGACCCTGCCATCACTTAATGTCATTACATTTTGCATTATTCCGTATCCATGCAGTGGTTGCCATAGTGATAGCAGTATGTAGTACACAGCCTCAGTAAGAACCATATTGTCCCTATTATCTCCCATTACATCTTCCTCCGTTATATCGTTAAATGTTATATCGTTATCCGTTATATCGATTACATGTATATAATATCGGCTGCCGATATATTTGTCAATACCTTTTTACATTTTTTTCAAAAAAATCCACCCTTAATTGAAGAGTGGATCTTTTGTTAATCAATTTTTTATTTAGTTGTCATCATCTTCCATAGCCATGCCAACCCCGCTCTTGACCCCACCTAAATATCCTCTGCTTGTAACAGTCGCACCACTTATGGCGTCAATGTTCAGATTTTGTGTTTCAATGATTTCTTTTGTCATGGTTTTAAATACTTCCTCGTAGTACCCCTGTGTTTCTCTATGACTTGTGATTTCAATATTACTGATTCTGTTATCTATAACTGTTGTGCTGATGGTTATACTACCACCAAACCCAACTCCAATCCCTTGATAGATACCATCCTTCAATTGACCCAGATCCATTGCTCCTTGAGCTGATTTGTAGTTTCCAGATAGCGGTAGCATAATAAACAGTACTAAAAACAGAAGCAGGCTGGCTATTAAATAGGTCTTATTTCTAATTGCTTTTCCTGCAAAAACCACTTGATAACCGGGTGAGCCTTTGATGCAGGATGCCTCTGTACATTTCAAGCAATTAACACATTCCGGAGAAATTGTTTCTTCATTATCCGCTATTATATCAACCGGACAATCCTTGAGACACAACTGACAACCATTACAGCTTTTACCCTTGCTTATTTTTAGCGGACTTATAGCGTTGAGAAGCGCTTGGAACGCTCCCAGTGGACAAAAGCATCGACAAAACACTCGATTGAAAAATACGGAAAACAAGACAATCAAAACCAAAATAATTAGGCCGGTATGAATCCGAAATCCGGCAAAAACGTTCAAGTACGCCAACCAGGGAGAAACAGCTGAGGCTCTGCTGCCTAGGCCGATTGTGCTTAATATGATTAGTGCAATCAGAACAACATACTTGATCGACTCCGGCTTTACTATTCGAATCGAAGGAAGCTTTTTCTTTTTTACGCCAAGCTTTCCAGCCAAAAATCTAATGCCATCCTGCAATGAACCAACTGGACATAAAAACCCGCAAAAAAACCTGCCTAGCAACAAAGCTGTCAGTGTGATAGAAATAGTCAGTGCTATGGAACGTGTTATCCCACCCCACCGGTAGGATACATCAGTAAAAGTAGACTTAAGTGCGCTCCATCCTCCGTAAGGGTTGAGATCTCCTATTGAAAGAATTTTGAAATCCAGTATGTCATTGATGTAAAGGAAATATATAATTGTACTCAATATGACTAGAACAGTCGCAGTGAATTGGATGCGGCTTCTGGTTCCTGACCTCATGGCTTCTCAATCCTTAAGACGTCATACAATACAATGCTTTGATTACGGTAAAGGTCCACATTGCCATTTTCATAAATTAAATGATACATCATCAGGTCCTTGGAACTTATCTCGTATTGCTGAATATGATCAATCCCTACTACATTGAAAACAGTATCGTCATTCCAGCTCATGCCGACATCGAGAAGTACATCCTCTACAAACATACCTGTCTTTCCGGCAATCTCTTGTGTTCTGACAACCTTCTGAATTTGTTCCGGAAAAATAACAGCATCTTTGGTAGTTGAGAAATAAGTCATGAACTTGACATTCATGCCAAGCTTAAAGGTAGGTGCTATATTCATAGGGGCATTTTCACCCTCAATCTTGATAAAATACCTTTGTCTTACCATGGAGATTGTCTCATTTTTGACCAATCCATCTGTTGCACCCATTGTAAAGAAACCTTTATCATCTATCTCATCGAACTTCATCAGTATTTTCCCGATTTCAACTGACTTATCTTTGCTGCCGTAATACTCGTAGTAGTAGGGTTCGATATCGCGTGTCAAAGCGTCAAACATATGAACCTTATCAATGTTTTTTGGTGATATGGTCTTGTAGAGGTCAATATTGGAAACCATTTTCACCCAATAAGGACCCAACTCATTTGGCATGGCGATTCTCATAGGCTTATCTTCGTCTCTAATCGGTTTACCGTTGACTTCCCAGACCAATATAACATCATTGTTTATAAGCTTCTCTCTGTCAACCAATGTATAGTAGCCATCTCGGCCCGTTATGCCAATTCCTTCATACTCCGCTAGATCCAAACCCTCTTTTTCAAGAACATGTCGTAAGGTTGGGCCTTTGACTCTCATGGAGTTTTCTGTTCCAGTCGTGTTTATCAGTGTGACATCTGCTTCTAGCTGTTCATACTCCTTGATTGAGTCCGTGTTGACTCTGAAACTGCTCTCTTCCCAATTTATGGCAAAGCTGTTGACATCCTGCTGCCACATCTCTCTTGGAACCACGTCTGAGACTCGGCTCATTTTAAGGCCATTTTGTTGATACTGATAAGCACCGATTGCTGCATTGACCGCATTGACAACCGCCTGTGAACTGATTGTAGCGCCTGTGACTTGAATGATATCCTCAGGATTTTCCTTGTCCAGGACAACCAGATTCAGATACTTGTCAATCAGGATATTCTTGAACCTCTCCAGAAACCATTCATCTTCAATGTGGTCCGCATAGCTGGGTGTTTCTGTGTGTTCCAGTATTTCTATGCCAATCAGTTCACCATTGCTGTCATCTATAGCCGCAAGCAACTCAACAGGACCTATATAGCCCATACAACTGACCACATAAGCCTTGACTACGCCATCGACCTCGTAGGCCCTTCTGACGGCAGGCATATTGATGGTGATAAACGAATCATCAACGATATCCTTGACCAAGGTTATTTTGTTTGCCTCAGGATAAAAAGCTCTAACCTTCTTTTCTTCATCTGATGCCGTGTTGTTTAGCATAAAGGCAACTAAAACCACAATGATGATCAATGCCATCATCAATAAGTAAATTCTTCTTTTCTTCATCTCATCACTTACCTTATTCGATTATTATACTGTCAATCATTGATACCCATTGGGGTTTGTTCAAATCGCCAGGTGCAGTCTGACCGATTGCTAGTTTATACGGCGCGCCATCTTCAGGATCATACGCGACGCCATTCTCTTCCCATGCTATGATCACAGGCAATTTCTTGTTTGGGTCTGTCTCATCAATATAATCCTGTTTCATGATCTGTTCTATGGTGAACTTGACCTTATATCCGTCTGTAGCCAAGACTGTAATGCTGCTGGCATCCTCTTCAATCCCGGCATATTGATCCAACAAATACCACAGGTTCGCACCTTTAAACCGAGTGTGTCCTTTTGTTCCGAAGGTATTTACAGAATAGTAGTCTTCCTCGACAATAATGTCGTCCAATGACTTAAGCTCATCAAGAGTTATGGTCATTTCATATGTGACCTTTCCCGTTATTTTCAAAGCATTCAAAGCTGATGCTTCTGTCTCCGGAATTGTTGTCTCTGTGGCTGTGGCTTGTGAAGCTAATGTCTGTGTCGCTATTGTGGTTGTCCCGATTGACTCGGTTTGAGTTGGTTCTGTGGTTTCTGTCATAGTTGGATCAGTTACACCAGAGGTCTCTTCGGTAGAGACCTCCTGGGTTGTGTTGCTAGCTGATGTCTCATCAGAGCTGCTCGCAATCTCTTGGTTTGCTTGTGTCGTTGTCTGGATATCTGTTGCTTTTGTGCCACATGCTGATAGCATAAAGATCAACACTAACAGTAAAATCATTACGTTGCTATATTTTTTCATCATTTTTGTCGTTTCCTCCATCAAGATTATGTTGGTGTTCCTTTAGGTGTCTTGTCAGTATTTTAAGAATCTCAGTAAAATGGTCGCTGCTTGACCTCTTGTTGCATTGTGGGTCCCACCAAATGACCTGTCCGGAAATCCTTTGATGATTCCTGCGTTGACAGTTGCTGCCACCGCATCTCTTGCCCACTGAGGAATGTCATCTGTGAATCCGTCCAAAGCTTCAGTGATTTGTAAAGAGGTCAGATTGCTGTCCAGCAGATTTCCAATAATGCTCCCTATTTCATTTCTGTTGATATATGCATTGGGTTTAAAGGTATTGTCTGAGTAGCCTTTAATCAATCCATTTCCAGCTGCTGCAGCCAACTCTCCTGCAAACCAATCCGTCTGCTTTACATCTGTGAATGGAAGGTTGCTGATGTCACTCGATGACAGTCCAAGAATTCGGACCATCATAGCCACGAACTCGGCACGGGTAATGCTATTGTCCGGATGATATTGTCCATCACTTCCCTTAATGTAACCCATAGTCGCCATCATTTCAATATCATTTTTCGCCCAATGGGACGAAATATCTTTAAATGTCCTTGCATGCGCATATACGGCTGCACCGCCGTTAGTTCCTATCAAAAGTCCTTCTTCAGCAATATCCATAAAGAAAACATTGTTCCACTGTCTGGTTGGGAATGGAGATGTTGCATCGAAACTATCAGTAACATTTCCAATTCCATCAGCCTTCAGCAATCCGCTAGCCAATGTGGCGATATACATCGCATCTTCATCTTCTCTGTCAATCATGACAAGCCGTATATCATCTCCATCAGAAATAGACGGATATAAATCCTTTGCCTGATAGACCGTTCTTTCTCCATCGATGATATAATCCATCTCACCTTGTCCTAAACCTGGCGCATTTCCAGACCTGACAACCCAGACACCACCTTTTGAATCCATGGATATGCTTCTAACCCAATTGAGATTGAAGTTGGAATCGTTGAATCCTTCATAAGTTGTTATTTTCCCATCGGCAGCCAGATGCTGGTAGCCTCCTTTATATATTGGATTAGCATCGCTACCAACTGTCGCAGGATAGTAACCGATCCATGCGCCACCTTGACCATCCGGTTCTATGGCATCGACTGAATAGGGCAGCAGACCTTGGTTGGATGTATAAACACTCCAGTTGTCGTCCTTATCAACATGGACTGCTCCGCTTTGTGTCCCAATCCATAGACCTCCATTGCCATCTAACGCCAACTCCTGAGCAAATAAGCCAGGCAGCAGCGAGTTTTCAGTATTCAGTAGTTTCCAAATGCTATTGGTTCTGACAAGTATTCCCTGTGGATTTACAGGGCTTCCAAGAGTCATCCAAAGCTCACCGTTTTCTCTCTGAACAATGGCGTAGGTCGTGTCCAATTTGACGAATCCTGCATTGTCAGTTTCAATCTCTTTGATATTAGACCATTTCCCATCGACTGTCCTAACTGATAACCCACCATTATTGGTGCCAATCCAAAGATTGCCTTCCTGATCGAATGCCATACTTCTGACACTGGCTTCCGTCATTTCCTTTCCGGTACTGTTCTGATAGGTTAGCCAGATTTTTCCTGTACCTGATTCTGTTGATGTTTCAAGATCTTCAAGGTCAGGCAGATCCAGTTCTTTCACATCTTTCATCTCAGGCGCTTCATAATCACCTGTTCCCACTACTATGCAATCCACCCATTTGACCCACATGGACTTGCTCTCCTCCATGATTAGTCTTAGAGGTCCATAGGCATTGTTGTTGGTATATCCAACGCTGCCTTCGTTTGGAACAAGCGGGTGTCCATTAATGGCATATGCTAAGATTATCTTTTTCAGATTCCCTTGGGAATTCAAGACCCCATTAATGACCTGATCAGGACTTCTTAATATCTGATTGTAATTTTGTCCGGCAAAAACACGAATATTAGGGGTTTCAACGCCTTCCTCAAGTCCGACAAACTCGGAAATCAGATCCCATAAAACAATGCCCTCAAACTCATGAACACCGTCCCCCGTATAGATGTCTCTGACACCAAATTCTATCATGGATTCTACCTGTCGAAGGGTAAAAGTCATCGGTTCCTTAACCTGAGACCCTGTAACTCTAAGCACTGGCGTATCCAGGTAGTCTTTGTAAACACCGCGATTATGGTTCCATGATGTGCTCTTGTCTATATCCTGATGTGTGGTTTCTCCCTCGCCTGTTCCACTTGAGCCTGTTGATACAGGGTCGCCGCCACCAATAATAATTTCTTTCAAAAACTGCACTTGATTGGATCCGTTGGTATCGTTGTAGTTTGTTTTGCCAAAAATGACTCTAAGGGGACCACCATCATTGCCCAATCCAGGATTGAATCCCGCATCTGTTGGCCTGATGACATAGGGATATCCATTGAAACCATATGTAACAAGGATTGGCATGCCGGTATGAAGTGGCTTGACACCATTTCCATCGAAATTGCCATCACCCAAATCTGTTGCATCCTTTTCATAATAGCCGTACAGACTGTTATCCTTTATTTCCTTGATGGTCATAGGAGCGAAATTGTAGTTGTCTGCTGCAATAAACTGGATACTTGTCGACTCATCAATCTCTGGATCCAAGCCTGCTCGAAGAAGCAAATCCCATAATTTCACACCTTTGTATCGATTGTAATACCAGAAATACTCACTATTTGACAAGCTATATTCATTCTCATAATGGATATTGGTCATCGACTCAATGTCAGATACCTTGTATCTGACTTCCTCAGTCATCTTATTCCCATGAATGATGATTTCATAATCCACATATTTGGGATCATTGTAGGGCGCATAGGTATGCTCAAAAATATTTTTGGCATCTTTTTCTTCTATGTAGATATAGGCAACATTTGAAAATGCTTTCGCTGTTGATCGGCTTTGCTCATAAACCAGCTTAAAGCAACCGCCGTCGTTGTTTTTTGAAGGATTGTAACCTACATCAGAATCTAAATAAACCAGAGGAACATCATTGATGCCATAAGCAATGGTATACTTTGAAGCATCTTCCACAGGCACTGACAATATGGTCTGACGGGAATTATTCTTAAAGACCATATTACCTGCGTTCTCTTTTACTTTGACATAATTGTCAATTAGGTACTCGACATTTATTCCCTCAAAGGTGTTCAGTAATATTTCCCCATTGAGATTTTCATAGACGGAAACCTGTTCCTGTCCAGTCAAATCTTCTTCGATCTGTCTTAGGGAAATTGCCCTGTAACCCTCAACTGCAGGACCCTCTATTGTCAGTGTAGCGCTGGTTATCGCGTCAACATTGTACGGAGCGCCTTCATAGCTGATATGTTTGAACGGCGAATCCAATCCATCTGAATCGACAGGCAGACTATCACCTATTGTTATTCTGATAACCTCTTTTCCCCATTTTGACATATTCATGTCATCTATACCTGTCTGTCCAAATACAAGCTTTGGAAAATCTTTATCTAGGTCACTCTCAGTCAGGTTCCTGTCAGTCCACTGTACTGGAGGTGAAAAACTGTTTGGCGGAAAATCAGCCAATACCGCTGAGTATTTTGCTATCATAGGGTTGACTTGAACCTTGCTGGATTCTGAAAAATCACTGTAATAATAAGTGTTTTTTAACTCACTGATGGTTTTGGTAAACTCAAAGCCATCAGCGCAAGTGAATTTGACCACATAATCAATATCTGTTTTCAGATTGTTTATGCCAATCAGTTCAAATAGGTCATATCCTTTAGCTTTGATAATCTTGTGGAAATTTAAACTGTTGTTTGTTGAATAAGTCCTTTCTCTTAAGGTGTAATGGGCCCAGTCCGAGGTTGAAATACTGACTTCCTGATTTACACCTGTCCCTGTTATAAGCAATTCTACCGTTGTCGCATCTGCATCAACAGCGAAATGAAATCCGTTTGAAAAAAACATCATTGCAATTATTATAAAAATAACCACTCTTTGTCTACTGATATTCATACTACCCTCCCCGATTGATAAAATGAGTGAAAGCTAGTGCCGTCACTCATTTATATAAATGCTACATATTCATGAAATCAAATGTTACTTGAATAGTGTATTATAAACGGTCACAGCCGCTTCTGCTCGATTAACAACTTTAACCGGTTCAAAGTTCTCAACTGCTATCTCGACAAAAACACCTTCTGCTTCCAGCCATGCCACCTCATTGGCCGCCCATTCAGGTACTGCATCCTTGTCTAGATATGCGGATTTCTCCATGACAAACTTGGCTACTCTTTCAGGCGTGACCAGTTCCATGTCAATCGCGCCTCTGACAGCTACAACTGCCATTTCCTGTCTGCTGATGACTTGATCCGGTTTGAAAGTGCCATCAGGATATCCGACAAATATGCCTGCGTCAACAGCAGCTTGCACATAGCCTGCAAACCAATCTGATGCGTCCACATCACTGAAACCGCCTTTGTATTCAGCTTGCTCATATCCTAAAGACTCAACCATGATTTTGGAGATTTGAGCTCTGGTAAGGCTCCCAGCCGGAGCATACAGTCCATTTCCTATGCCGTTGATGATGCCTTTTTTAGCCAGTTCCTGAATAGCCATTTCAGCATATGAAAACTCTTCAGTAATATCTGTGAATTCAATGGCTTCTCCCTCTTCCTCAGGTTCAGGATCAACCGGTGCTTCAATCGCTTCCCCAACTGATATTGTCACCACCATTTTAAAGACAGTACCGAACTCGCCAGCTTCTTTTAATTTTCTATAGACCACTATTTCCTCATTGTCCATAATATCATCATTATCTACTGCTTCCCCATCGATTTCGTAAGCCAACACATACTTGAGTTCAGGATTTAAAACGTCTTGAAGCATCTGAGGGTCTATGGGATATGCATCAGAAGCTGTGAAAGAAACTTCAGCATTGTCCGCAGTTACACCAGCTAATTCAGTCAATACGTAGGCAAGACTTACGCCTTTTACGTGTACTGATTTCTCGCCGGCTTTGCTGTTGTAAATATAGGCTTCGTCAATCTGAGCCTCTGCAGGCATAGCCTTCATGTCTTCTATGGTAAGATGTAATTCTGAAGTAACTCCCTCTCCTGTAATCATGACTGCATGGTTTTCATGTTCAGTTGCAAATGCTGATAATTGAGACAAGATTAATACCAATACCAATAATAACACAAATCCTTTTGTTCTTTTTGTAAACATAATTTCATTCTCCTTTTTTAAGTTGTATTATTAACAGGGTTCTTGGGTTCAGGTGGTGTTTCAAACGCCATCTGAACCTTAGAAACCGTTATCCAGGGACTCTACAGTGCTTATCTCCCACTTATTGAAGTGGGAGTCTTAGCACTGTTAGTCATCGGATAAATCTTCAAGCACATGGGAAGTTGCAAAAAAATATACAGCATGTCCAATGGAATGCTGTTGATTGCAATATTCTCCTTTCCATCGGGAGGCCTGATCGTTTCCAATCAAACCCTATCGGCACAGAAACCACGTGGAAACCACAGAGGTTAGAATGCTCGGAGATCTAGTGACATACTCCCACCACTTATAGAAGTGGGGGTTTCTCGTTCGAGTAGCCTAACGGCTACAGCACTGGTCGTAACACAAGCACTAATGCTTGTGTTAACCACCTACATAAGCGAGCTATCCCCGTGTGCCCCACGGTTCTTTCGTAATTTATGCTTACAACATACGCATACCTTCATTTCTAATGTTTATACTTGCGTTATGGTCTCTATCGAGAGGAGAGAGACTTCTCAGTTTTAGTTTAATTTAAATTTATTTTAACACGGTTTATCTTCCATGTAAATGTTGTTTTTGAAAAACCTTAATAACGACCACAAACCTAAAGGATTTAAAAAGATATTGTAACAGTTCTACAATTTTCCTTTCAACACAAATAACACCAAAACTATTAGCGACACCGTAAACGCCGCTGTTATAAACCCTATAGTTGTATGAAATCTTATAGAACTTGCCTCAACAACTTGATTCGATTTTATCCATAACCCGCAGATCATGGTGGAAAAAATCATAAGTATAGTAGCAGCAGACATAGTATTAATCAATATTTTCATTAGTAAATTTCCTCGCTTTTTTTGTTTTTTAATCTTTTATCCAAGTGTATTTAAATGCTTGTCTATGATATCTGGGATACTTATCAAATCCGCTTTCAATCATATCAATAGTCGTTTTTAATATGTGATCTTTGACAGCTGATGTGTTTGTCATCTTTCCTCCATTTTTTCAAATTTGAACATGTTCAAATACATCTTACAGCTATTATTCATAAAATTCAACAATAATAAGTTCAAATCGAAACGTTCTAATATAAGGGGTTGCGGGCTGTTGTTCAACCAGTATCCATAATGAATGGTATTATCAATCTTAAAAGCAAATAAAAAATCACCCAATCATTCTAATAAACATGATGGGTGATTAATTTCAAATTTTCTTAACTTTTACCTACTCAACCGTAACCGATTTAGCTAGATTTCTCGGCTTATCGATGTCACAACCTCTCTGCAAAGCAGCGTAATAAGACAGGTACTGAGCCGGTATGGCGGTGACCAAAGGCGTTAGATACTCATGGACATTGTCGATTACAATCTGATCTTTTTCACTGCTGATGCGCTTGAGCGACATGGTTATAACCGCTGCCCCTCTAGCCCTTACTTCTCTGATGTTGCTTCTGGTGTTCAGATTGATCTGTTCCTGGGTGATGATTGCAATGACAGGTGTGCCTTCTTCTATCAACGCTATGGTTCCATGTTTTAGCTCACCAGCCGCAAATCCCTCTGTCTGTATATATGAGATTTCTTTAAGCTTCAGAGCGGCTTCAAGACAGGTATAGTAATCTACATGTCGCCCGATGTAGAAACAGCTCTTTTTATCTGTTAGGAATTCCTCAGCTAGCTCATTATAGAGTTCTCTGCTGTCGCATAATGCTTCCATAACATTCGCAACAATAGATAACTCGTTGAGCAGATCGAAGTGACAATCATCTGAGGCAGCTCGGGCAACTATTGCCAGCACAGCAATCTGAGCTGTATATGCTTTGGTCGACGCCACGGCTATTTCTGGCCCTGCATGGAGTAGCAACTGATAATCGGTTTCTCTGTAAAGGGTTGATCCCTTAACATTTGTCATGGCTATTGTCGGATAACCCATTTTTGAAACCTTTACTAGAACTGCCCTGCTGTCAGCTGTCTCACCACTTTGGGAAATAAACAAAAAAAGTGGTTTTTTGCTGATGATTGGTGTATTGTAGACAAACTCACTGGATATGTGAACTTCTGTCGGTTTCTTAGTTATTTTCTCGAACAGAAATTTACCCACCATGCCTGCATGGTAGCTTGTGCCACATGCTATGATGAATATCCTGTCACATTCTCTGATTTGGTTCAAGATTTCTTCTTCTACTTTGAGATCGCCTTGCTCATCCTGGTATGCCGCTATCAGTCTTCTGATAACGAATGGCTGCTCGTCGATTTCTTTGATCATATAGTGAGGATATGTGCCTTTTTCAATGTCTGTGGCATCCAATTCTCCAAAATATGTTTCTCTATCAATCTTCATTCCATAAAGATTATAGATGGAGATATCCTGACGTGTAATGATGGCATATTCTTTATCCTGCAATTCAAAAAACTCGTTTGTATGGTGTATCATCGCCATTGCATCACTGCCGATCATGTTGAATCCATTCCCTTTACCTAACAATAATGGTGACTTATTCTTAGCGGCGTAGATTACATCCGGGTTCTCCTTATCTATGATTGCTAGGGCATATGATCCTTCAAGCAATCCCAAAGTGTATCGGATAGCTCTGTCTGTGCTGTTCCCTTCATCAGAGAATTTTTGAATCAACTGTGCGATGGCTTCTGTATCAGTGTCGCTTTCAAATGTGGCGTCACTGAGATTTTCCTTAATCAACTCTTCTTCATTTTCGATGATTCCATTGTGTACAAGCGTGAACCGTTTGGTTGAGCTTTGATGCGGGTGTGAGTTGATTTGGTTTGGTTTTCCATGGGTAGCCCACCTTGTGTGCCCAATTCCCAAGGTACCACTTATGCTAAAATCGACAATCTCTCTCAGATGAGAGATTCTGCCTTTGTCTTTATAAACGTGTAAGCCATTGCCATTTAATATAGCTATTCCGGCTGAGTCATAACCTCTGTACTCTAATTTTTCAAGGCCTGAAAGTATTGTTTCCTTAACGTCTTCATTGCCTATATATCCTACTATTCCACACATTTTCGTGTCCTCCTGTATTTCAGCAACCTAAATAGTCTTTAAAACAATCTTGATTGCGATTTTATGAGAAGGATGCTTTTTCTGTGTCGGAAATCACTTCCCGATTTTATTGGCATCTTACGATATCTCTTTACCGTGGGGCATCCGCCGAACTCTCGATACTCCCCATCCTCGTCAACTTAAATGTATGACACGACCCCATTTAAGTTCGGGCGCTATAATTATAATAATACCAGCAGGGTCAATTGCTGTCTCTATACATTGGCCTCCCACCTTTCAAAATATTTTTCTCCTATTTCGGCCATTAGAACCGAAAAGAATATGACTACAAATCCAATTACCATGATTGGATTATAACCTTCTTTTAATAATAGAACAGCTAATATGCTTCCAAACACAGACTCAAGGCTCAAAATAATCGCCGCATGTGAAGCTGATGTGAATTTTTGCGCAGTTGTTTGCAATGCAAAACAGATAAATGTACTAAAAAGACCAAGATACATAGCCCCCCATAAACTAGTGAGCGTTACTTCTTTCATGTTCTTGTCAAATGTGAGTGCAATAACAAAAAATATGGCTGAAAAAAATATCATCACAGTACTCAAGGTAATTGGGTCCCTTTTTTCCACAAAATATCCAGTTGAAACAATGTGTAGCGCAAAAAATATAGCTCCAATCAATGTCAACATATCACCTATGTTTAAATCGCCAAAGTTTTCAAAATCCACAGTCAGAAAAAATATTCCGATCAGCATCATGAAGGCAGCTACGATATTGTTCAATTTAGGTCTCCTTTTGACAGTCAACCAATAGATAAATGGCACCATAACAACTGCAGTGCTGGTCAGAAAGGCATTATTGCCCGCTGTTGTATATTGAAGTCCTATGGTCTGAAAAACAAATCCCAACGACAAACAAAGACCCATCACGCTTCCACTTCTGATATAGTCAAAGTTTATTCTTCTTATTTTTTTTCTGAAAAAAATCGCTGATATGATAGATGCAGCGACGAATCTATAGGCCATGATCTGCATGGGCGATAAAGAATCAAGGGCGTTTTTTGTAACAACAAATCCACTTCCCCATATAAATGCCACAACCAGCATGACCAGATCTGCTTGTTTGGACGTTAAAGTTTTCATGATTACCTACCTTCTGTCTCTCCTAAATATTGTATAGTTTTAGCAAAAAAAGTCAACAAATAAAAAAAAGTGCCGAAGCACTTTTTTAGTGAAGCTTAATGTTTTCAATAAACCCAATTCTCATAAAATCCAAGTAATTGTTGAGTCTATTTCTCATCTTTTCCACAGGACCTTCTGAAAGGATAATGTAGTTAACACCTTTTGTTACAGAAACAGACAAGGCCATACATAGATTTTCCAAATCTTCTTTAGAAATGTCGTTCTTGCTGCAAACTCTAGTTGCTATGGCATTTAGATTGCCTGCCATATAAGCAACCATTGATTTTTCTATGTTGTATCTTGATTTGACATTTCCTGTTGTTTTAATCAAGATGATAAATACTTCCTGCTGTTCTGTATACAAATCGACAAACTCATCTATACAACACTTGAGCCCTTCAAAAATCTCGTCGATTGTTTCACCGTTTTTACACTTGTCCATAATGGACATGATTCTTTCAGCCAGATCTTTAACAATAACATCAAACAAGTCCTCTTTGTTTTGGAAATACCTGTATATGTTCCCAACAGATATATTCGCTTCTTCAGCTATGTTGTTCATTGAAGCCTTGCTATAGTCATTTTCCCTAAAAACCTTTATGGCTGCATTCAATATACTATTTCTAACTTCTTTCTTTAATACTTGAGGCATTTGAACCACCATTCTTTTTTTGATTTAATTGTAACATTTTTTTGTGAATTAGTCAAATAATAAACCTGAAACCGCTTTTTTAGCGGATGAAAATGCAAATTGCATATTGTAACCACCTGTTTCTCCATCTATGTCGATGACTTCTCCAATGAAGATCAGACTACTATTTTGAAGCCAAGACATATTGTCAAAATTGATTTCTTCAATGCTAACACCACCTGCCGATACCATCGCATTTTCAAATCCCTGTTTTGATTTTACAGTAGCTTCGTAATGCTTGCAGTTTCTTATGAACCGCTGCATGTCTTTTTTTGATACTTCAGAAGATTTTTTTCTTTTATCGATGGCTGTGATCTCCAACAATACTTCAGTCAACCGTTTTGGAAGTGGTACGATATCTTCAACTATTGTTTTGATCTCTTTTCTTGAATTGATATTGATTTGTTCTGTCATTTCCTGCAACAAACTATTTTCGGTTAATTGAGGAATGAAGTCGAAAACCAAGTTGTCATGGATGCAGATACTTCTCGAAGAATTCAATACAACAGGTCCAGAGAACGAATCATGGGTAAACAACAAGTCTCCTGAAGTCTTTAAAACTATTTTGCTATCTCTCTTGATTGACATTTTGACATCTGGTAGAGCAACTCCTGAAAGATCCTTGAATCGATATTGAACTACTTTTACTGATGTAAGTGCTGGCTCAAAGCTATTGAGTTTAATACCGATTTTTGATAAAACAGCTAAGAAGCTTCCATCTGATCCACTCTTAGGGTATGATTGTCCCCCTGTTGCCACCATAACTTTTTTGGCTGTATACTTGAGCTTATCTGTCACAACTGAAAACAGTCCAAGAGATTCCTGCCACTTGATATCTGTAATAGTTACATTACAGTTGATTTGGTGACCCTTATTTTTGATTTCTCTTAACAGCAGATCTAGCACATCCTTAGATTTTAGGCTCTCTGGAAACACCTTGCCATCCTCTCTAGCAATGAGTTTGAGTCCCAATCCTTCAAAGTAATCCATCAGCATTTTATTGTTGAAACTATATAGCACTTTTCTGGCAACTCGCGGATTGTTATATCTCTTGATAAAGTCTTTTATATTTTCATTGTTAGTGATATTGCATTGGTTGGCTCCTGTCATCAACAGTTTGATCCCAGGTCTGTCTTTTTTTTCCAGAACCAAGACTTTGAAATCAGATGATAGGTTGGTAGCTGCAAATAAACCTGCTGCTCCAGCACCTATAATAATCACATCATAAATCATACTTTCTCCATGATTCACATCTTTTTATCATCAATCTTATCCAACCAGGCTCTGATAGGTTCTGCTACAAAATTGATAGTATCTTCTTCAAATGGGCTTTTCAGTTTAGCGTATTTTACCAACTCCAAAAACGGTTGACTTCCTCCCGCTTGACAAAGCCTTAGATAATCCTGCCAGGCTTCTTTTGGATTCTCGTTGTATTTGATCCAAAATTGATAAGCGCATATCTGTGCAAGGGTGTAGTCGATGTAATAGAAAGGATTCCCAAATATGTGGCCTTGCCTAAACCAGAATCCACCTTTCTCTAAAAATTTGCTATCTTCATAATCTTTTGTTGGTAAGTATTTTTTTTCAACTTCACGCCATTTTGTTTTTCTTTCTTCAGGGGTTGCATCAGGGTTTTCATAAACGAAGTGTTGAAATTCATCTACCGTCACGCCATAGGGTATAAACAGGACACCTGAAGCCAGATGACTGAACTTGTATTTTGTCTCATCGTTTTCAAAGAATAGATTCATCCATGGCCATGTGAGAAACTCCATGGACATTGAATGGATTTCACAGGCCTCCAGTGTTGGCCACATGTATTCAGGCACTTGGTATTGTCTGCTGGAGTAAACCTGGAAAGCGTGTCCCGCTTCATGGGTCAGAACGTCAACATCGTGTGATGTTCCGTTGAAATTAGCAAATATAAAAGGTGACCTATAATCTGCTATGTAGGTGCAATATCCTCCGGCTCTTTTCCCTGGCTTGCTGTCAAGATCCAATAGATTTTTTTCAACCATGAAATCAAAAAATTCCTTGGTTTCAGGAGACAGTTCAGAATACATAGTACTGGCATGTTTAACCATCCACTCTCTGTCACCTTTAGGAGTGGCATTTCCGGAATTAAATTCTAGATTTTCATCGTAATACATCATTTTTTCTATTCCAAGTCTGTCAGCCTGTCTCTTTCTCAGTTTGATGGTAATAGGCACTAGGTTTTTCTCTACCTGTTTTCTAAAAACAGCGACTTCTTCAGGACCGTATTCAGATCTTCCCAGTCTCAAGTATCCCAATCTGACATAGTTTTCGTAACCCAGTTTCAAAGCCATTTGGTGTCTTAACTTAACCAGTTTGTCATAAATCTCATCTAATTCCTTTTCATTGTCCTCGAAAAAACCTGTGACTGCTTCGCTTGCACTTTTTCTAGTCTTCCTGTCCATTGATTGTGTATAGGGTGCCATTTGAGAAAGGTTGTTGATTTTCCCGTCAAACTCGATTTTAGCAGAAGCAAGTAGCTTTCCATATTGGCTAGTCAGCTTGTTTTCCTCTTGCAAATCCGGAATGATTGCTGGATCGAAGGTCTTTAAGGCTGTTTCTGCTATTGTAAATAGCAGTCTCCCCCACTTGTCTTCGAGTTCTTTCCTGAAATTTGATGATACTAGCTCCCTATAAAAGGTGTCTATCAGTCCCTGATATATTGGAGATGCATTATCGTAGTACTCATTTTCCTTGTCATAGAACTCATCATTTGTATCGATTGAATGCCTGACGCTGACAAGAGTATGCATTGTCTCGAAGCTGTTTCTCTTATCATTAATCTGGGTCATGATGTCATCTTGTTTCTCGAAGCTATCTGCTACTCTGAATCTCTCCAACAATTCTTTAAACTCTTTTTCAAAATCATCCATGTCCACTCTAGTGTATTCAAAATCCTCAAATCTCATATGCACCTCTCATTGTTATTTTTTTATTCTACTGGACTACTTGTCCATTCAATGATATCATTTTGTATCAATCAAGATCATAAAGAAAGGACAGATTAACATGAAAAACTATCAAAAGTACTTGAATATCCTATTTATATTGGCAGTGGGCTTTTCAGGATATACCTTGGCACGCATATATCTCACCCGCAGAGGACTACCACCAGGAGCATGCCCCATTTCAACCTTCAGTGCGGAGATTTACATCTCTATCGCTCTGTGCGTTCTATATTTTGCTTTATCTGTTATACTGCCCAAAATCAAAAGATAAAATCATTGTTCTCTATTATACCATATTTTACGCCCTGCTAAATAAAAATCATCAGTTATTATTTCACTGATGATTTTTTTATTAGTTCAATCTTCTGACTTCTATTCATGCGCTTAATCTTAAATTCCCGGCTCATTGCCTCTTCTTTGGTTTCATATGCTTCGAAATAAACCATCTCAACAGGTAATCTACCTCTGGTATACTTCGCACCGTTTCCGGCATTGTGTTTATCCATTCTCTTTTCCAGATTGTTGGTCCACCCAGTATACAGTGTTCCATCAGCGCATTTGAGAATATATACAAAACACATCTCTTACTTACAGCAATTCAACTGAGTACTTATCTTTTAATTCATTGATTTTATTGGTATACAAGTCATACTGCACTTGGTTGATCATCTGTGTTTTGATAGAGTCTTTAACCTCTTCAAATTCTGCAACACCTGGTTCGCTCCTATCTTCTACTTTGATAAGATGAAAACCAAATTGTGTTTCTACCGGTTCACTAACAACTCCGACAGGAAGAGAAAATGCAACTTTTTCAAACTCTGGCACCATTCTGCCTTTCTCAAATGTTCCAAGATTTCCACCTACCTCTTTTGATGGACAGGTTGAATATTTTTTTGCAGCTTCAGAGAATTCTAGGCCTTCAATTATTTCTTTGGCAATCCTTTCGCTCTCTTCTTTTGTTGAAACAAGAATATGACTGGCTGTCAATTCTTCATTTTTTGCAAATTGACCTGAATTAGCACTGTAATATGTCAACACATCCTCATCCGAAACATCTGCATTCAAAATCAAATCTTCAATGGCGAATCTTTGCAACAAATTCTTCTTAGCCTCTTCCAGTATAGCTTTGAAGTTCTCTTCTTCGTCCATTTTTTTAGCCATCGCATCTATATAGAGCAGCTCTCCTGATATAATCTCGTCCAGCAACCTTTTTTGACCTTCTTCTGTGGCGGCCTGAGCTGCATGGTTTTCAGGAAGGTTTCTCATAATGCTGTCAAACATCTCTTGTGTAATCTCTTTGCCGTCTACTTTTGCTAATATTTTTTTATCCACTATAATACTCCTTTATTTTTTTATTCAAGATATGATATAACAAAAGACCCAAAAATGCAAACTAGAACAACAACAAGGTTGCGTTAGTTTACTGTAGGAAAAAGAAGAATAGACTAATCCCTCTTGTTAAGATAGATTTACTGATTTTCACTTTAGCATATTTTAACGAGAAAGTGTGACGGTTTTTCCAACACCCTCCGTTTGTCATTGACAATGAGCCTCTGGGAGCATGACTCTTTGCAAAAAAGGCATGGTAAAAGAACATGCAATGCCTTAAATGCTATCATGATCCCTTTGTCATCGTGAATGATTCGCTACGCCAAACGCTGTCAGCCAATACCCCTCATCGGCTTCATGATATGATACATGCCTGTGCGTTTACCCATGTCAGTGGCTATGTTGCTGCTATTC